>NZ_JAUYVJ010000028.1:0-53270 GCF_030689115.1 Psychrobium sp. 1_MG-2023
ACAACACTTGGTGATAAAACACCAATTAACTATGAGAAATTACAGAATGAAGTGTCCGGTTGGACTTGACCAGAATAGCCTGCTCAGGTGCTCATTACTGGGCACGTGAGTTCACTAAACTCGGGCATGATGTGCGTATCATGGCATCTAAGTTTGTTATCCCATACCGCCAAAATGAAAAGAATGACGCTAATGATGCTGAAGCTATTTGTGAAGCTGCTACCAGGCCTAAAACTCGTTTTGTCAGTATTAAAAGTGAAGAACAACAAGCCATCTTATCTTTACATCGCATACGCCAAGGCGCAATAAAAGATAGAACCGCACGTATCAATCGATTACGTGGATTATTAGCAGAATTTGGCATCATCATGCCTAAAGGACGCTACCCAGCGCAAAAAGCCATTGGTGTGATTATCGAAGATGCAGAGAACAATTTACCTTTCCTTGCCAGAGCGTTGTTGAATGGCCTTTGGCAAAGTATTCAAGCCTTAAACGAAGAAATACTAAAATACGATAGAAAACTTTACGCATTAGCTAATCAAATGAAAGATGCAAAACGCTTGATGAGTATTCCGGGTATTGGGGAAATCACCGCTACTGCTGTTGTTGCAACAGTCAATGATGCTAAGCACTTTAAATCCAGTCGTTCTTTTGCTGCTTGGATAGGCTTAGTGCCCAGACAATACACAACAGGGGGTGTCGTTCGATTAGGTAGGATTAGCAAGCGTGGTGAGAAACATATTCGAACCTCTCTGATTCATGGGGCAAGAGCCGTAATTGCCAACTGTAAAAATAAAACGGACCGAACAAGCCTCTGGATAAAAGATCTTATTGAACGGAGAGGCTTCAAGCGCGCCACGGTCGCATTAGCAGCTAAAAACGCACGATTAATTTGGGCGCTGTTACATTCAGAAAAAGAGTATCAGGTAGATTATGTAAAATAAAAGTAAGTTATAAGTGATACAACGGTTTACCCCACCGTGTCTGAGCATTAGCTATTGACGATAACACGGTCAGACCGAGAGCAAGAAAGCCTGTTTAGTCGGGAAGAAAAATTCTTTATCAAGAAGATTCTGTTTAACGAATGAGGCATTGCTCAAGCGCAAATCATCAGGGCGATAGCGTAATAAAGCTAATTAAACGCCGAATGTAGAGCTGCTGTCAGATCTTCTAGTTATAAGAGAAAGCTATTGCTTGACAACGGGGAGTCCATGTAGCCCAACTAACCGGTGAGGATTGCTGGCACGATGTTTTGCGTATTTTTGCAAAACGCGTGACCGTAAACCACCCCCGCGTTTAGTTGCTTGTTAAGTGCCTTTATACATCTACCCTAGCTTGAAAAACCGTCTGAGGAAAATCAAGCACCAGCCCTTTACTAATTCCATATTTATTAAAAACAAACTCTTTAACCGCGTTTTCGTTACTTCTTGGTATTGTTGTATCTGCAATATAGATTTTATTAGAAGCTTCTAATTCTTTAGGATCTACGATCCCTATCTTTCCCCTAAACTTAGAAAGAAATTCAGAATTTTTAACATTTTCATATTGAGGAGATTGATCGTTAACCAACAGCCTTGTCTGTTTATTATTACTATCTAATACAAAGGCACCATCAATCGCATTTTTATGTATAGAGAAGAGGCTATGGTAAAAGTAATAACACCATACAGCTTGATTAGAGTCTGAATCGACATCTATTATACTTTTTCGACCATAAAATGTAGACTCAAATTGTTTAACCTGCGTTGATGGATTTACACCACTTGTAACAATAAAAAGAAAACAGTATTTGCTTTTCGTATTCGATTTTTGAGCTTTTAACTGCTGAATCCCTTTGGTAATAACAGTTGAAATACTATTCCAATAACCCGTCGTATGCGTTTTTTGAAAAACATCTCCTTTAGCCAAAATAGATTCTTGTGTTTCATGTTCAATATCGGCATCGAACTTTTCCTTCAATTCGATTAGTACATTATCCTCTCCACGAACAATAAAATCGGGAGTTTTCTCTTTAATCTCTTTTATTTTTTCAGCTATGACATCAAATTCTGATAGGTAATCAATAACTGTATTTTCGATATTGTTACTAGGCATGATGACTCCATTGGCATTTAACAGGTTATTAATTTGACCTTGCAAGCTATCCTACATTACAAGGTAGCGATAAACCAGTGACCAAACGCGCTCACAATATACTTTTAATTGTAATAGTTACAATGTCCGCTATTGGCCGAGAGCGGACGTCTAGTGTAAAATAATTTAACATAGCAAGAGTTGCCTATACCGTGGTTAACCACACCTTACTCTTTCTAATAAAATGATCATATTAACTACACTTTGTTTGTAACTTCCCCTAAGTAAGTTATATGTCGTTAGTTGTTCTAACTGTCAGCGGCAAAGAAGTTTTACCCTCTACTTTAAAATTAAAACAGAAATCAACGTTATAACGTTATGTTGGTGTAGAAAAGGAATAGGTTACAGTGGTGTACACATATCTTAGAGTTAAAATTTGTGTTACGGTACCTAAGACGGTAAAAAAAACACCGTAACACAACACGTAACACACTTTTTTAATTTATTGAATTTAAAGTATTTAAGTCGCAAGATCACACATATCACAGTTGATGCAGTTGTCTTTAATTAATAGTGCCATTAGGGTTTCCGACGAGACTTTGAATGATGTCATAGACGAGCCTCTTAGACTTCTAAGAGGCTCGTTAGTTACTTAACCAGCGCTTTTATGTGGGTTACGTGAGTCTTGGTTTTCTTCAAAGTTACGCATTAACAATGCAAACGCTAAGTCGATATCTTGTGGTACAGGAATATACATCACATGGCGAGAGCCCGGTGCAACATCAACGTTTTCGCCTTTACGATTTTTCATCTCTTCTAGCGTAAAGGTGATGTTACCGCTTGGTGTCATAAGCTCTAATGAATCACCTACTAGGAACTTATTTTTAACTTCTATTTCAGCCCAGCCGTCTTCATTTCGGCCAGTGACTTCACCAACAAATTGCTGAGACTCAGAGACTGAATGGCCATACTCATAATTCTGGTACTTGTCATGGCTGTGGCGGCGCAGGAAACCTTCAGTGTAACCACGGTGAGCAAGGTGCTCTAAGGTGTTCATTAATGTTTGATCAAAAGGTTTACCTGCTGCAGCGTCGTCAATCGCTTTACGATAAACCTGTGCTGTGCGAGCACAGTAGTAGAATGACTTAGTACGACCTTCAATTTTTAAAGAGTGGACACCAATTTTAGTTAATTGGTCAACCATTTCAACAGCACGCAGGTCTTTTGAGTTCATGATATAAGTACCGTGCTCATCTTCAAATGCTGGCATGTACTCTTCAGGGCGTCCCGGCTCTTGGAGCAAATAGATATTATCGGTGGTATCACCTTCACCAAGCGTTGGCTCTATTTTCTGTGGCTCAACAATTTGTGGTTCAGCAGCTTCTGGAGCCACCGCTATTACATCGCCGGTTTCAGTTTCTTTGGCATCATGGACACCGTATTTCCAACGGCAGGCATTGGTACAAGTACCTTGGTTTGGATCGCGCTTATTAATATAGCCTGATAATAAACAACGTCCAGAGTAAGCCATGCATAGTGCACCATGAACGAACACTTCTAGTTCCATTTCTGGCACTGCTTGTCGGATTTCATTGATTTCATCAACAGATAGCTCTCGCGATAGAATAACGCGTTCGATACCTTGCTGGTGCCAGAACTTGACCGTTGCCCAGTTAACGGCGTTTGCTTGTACAGAAAGGTGAATAGGTAAATCAGGGTAAGCTTCACGGACCAACATAATTAATCCAGGATCTGACATAATTAGCGCATCAGGTTTGAGCTCAACTACAGGTGCTAAATCGCGAATGTAAGTTTTTAGTTTACTATTGTGAGGTGCAATGTTGCTTACCACATAAAACTTTTTACCTAATTGATGTGCTTCTTCGATACCAATGGCTAAATTATCTAAGTCGAATTCATTATTGCGTACTCGCAAACTGTATCGTGGTTGACCTGCATAGACAGCGTCAGCACCATAAGCAAAGGCATAACGCATGTTTTTAAGGCTACCAGCCGGTGATAATAGTTCAGGAGTAAACATAGAAATAGAGCTCTCAATCAAAAAATAGGCGCGTATTTTATACTCCATTCTTAATCATCGCAAATTGTGTGGTTATTATCAGTAAAATAATTTTCAGTACACGGCTCAACTTGAAATCCTAAAATGGGTGCGTGTGAATAAAAAGTCACTTTAATGATATATTTATTCATTTTGTGCTTGAGCTTGATTACCTTTTGGTTTATCGTTAGCTACAATTATTTATTGGTCTTATTTCCAATAGAAAAATTCTGAAATATGATGAATGTTTATTAGTGTAATTTGGCAGTCCAACAAGCGAACTGCCAGCTATTTAGAGTGAATGATTATGAAGTTATCTGAGATTAAAGATCAAACAGTTGGTGTTTGTGTTTCTGGTGGTTTAGACAGCAAGACTGTGACTAAGCGTTTAATGGAAGACAATATTAAAGTTATTTGTTTTTCTGCTGATTTAGCACAACCAGACGAAGATGATATTCAAAATGTTGTGCGCAAAATGGAGCCTTGCGGAGCAGAAACAGTATTAGTTGATTTAAAAAATGAAATGGCTGATGCCTGTTTTGACGCAATCAAAGCAAACGCAACTTATGACGGTGGTTATTGGAACACCACGGGTATTGCACGTGGTGTAACCGTTCAGGGGTTGGTTAAGGCGATGAAAGCTCGTGGTGTTAATATCTTAGCCCATGGAGCTACAGGTCGTGGTAATGATCAAATGCGTTTTGAGCGCTATACCCGTTCTCTTGCACCTGAAATGAATGTTTACGCACCTTGGCGTGATGCTCAACTCCTTGAACAGTTCCCTGGTCGTAGTGAAATGGCTGACTATTTAGCACAGTTTGATATACCAGCTGTGATAGGAATGAAGAAAAAATACTCTACCGATGCTAACTTAGCTGGCTTATCTCATGAAGCTGAAGATTTAGAAAGCTTAGAAACGTCAATGTTAATCGTTGAGCCGACGATGGGAGTGTGGCCGCAAGAAGCACCAGATCAAGTTGAAGAAGTTACTATTGGTTATAAGCAGGGTGTGGCTGTTACATTTAACGGTGAAGCATTAAATCCGTTTGACATGATGACGCGTGCTAATGATGTGGGTGGCCGTAACGGTGTTGGTATGTCTAACGCTTTAGAGAACAGAATTATTGGCACTAAGAGCCGTGGTGTATATGAAGCACCGGGAATGGAGTTATTAAGCCAAGGGTTACAAAATATCTTACAGGCGACTTTAGATCGTCGCGCTACAGCACTTTATAATAGCTTGAGCCAGACTGTAAGCGACTTGATTTATGATGGACGTGTTTTTGACACAGCTAATAAAGCAGCAATGGCAGGCATTAATGTGTTAACTGAAAGTGCCACTGGTACGGTGACCTTAGGGCTGTATAAAGGCAACGTATTCTTTAACAGCATGACGGATATTGAAGCATCGCTTTATAATGAAGAAGACTCATCTATGGAAGCAAGTGACGGCTTAAACCCTGAAAGCTCACAGGGATACGCCGATATCTTGTCTGTAGAAGCATGTGCACTAGCTAAAGCTGGTCAATTCAAAGGCGATAGTTAAACTATTCTGGTGATGGTATTTAGCCATTACCAATATTATTTCAACACCTTAGGCCACACTAATTCCCCTTGTTAGTGTGGCTTTTTTGTTTTGCTTTAAAACAAGGTAGGATGATTAATATACAATTTTTAGTTGGAAAGTATTGCTTTTTATACGCCAGTGGTATTTTATTGTTGTTTATAGCTGAGTCTTTTCTCTTTAATCGGTGGCACGGGTGAGCAATGGATAATCAGATACAACTTCGCTTAATTGAACGTCTTAATGAAAGGTTAATGAGTTACTTATCAGTGATTTGGGCCTGCTTTACCTGTGTTATCTTAAGTCTTTTTCTACTTAGATCTGTTGAGGTCGGGTGGGGGTATGATGAATTTATCTACCTATTTTTAATTGTGCTTCTTGGTGTGTTCTTAAGTGTCCGATCACGCTTATCTAATCATTTTACCGTTCACTTGTTATTCACATTAAACCTCATTGCTGGCATTTGGGGCGTACTCAATTACGGTACGCAAGCCGTTGCGGTGTTCTACTTACTGCTGAGCGTGATAATTGCTGCTTTATTCTATAAAAAACGTGTCATTATAGCGGCTGCCGTCGGTGTGGTTTTAATTTTTATCTTCGCGGGTATTAAATTTACTACAGTGCCTCAGGCAGACGGCCTCAATGAAGTAAATACACATTGGCACTGGATTATTTATACCAGTGGTGTGATCTTTTTTATCCTAATGGCGACCTCGACGTTATATATTTTCCGTCAAGAAATGGAGTCTGTGTTAGGACGCTTGAATGAGCAATATGATAAGTTATCTCAGGTAGCTGGTTATGATGAGCTAACAGGGTTAGCGACGTTTAGACTGATGAGAAAACAGTGGCAACAAGCTTGCTTACGCGCGCAGCGTCACCAGAGAAAAGCCGCGATTATGTTTGTTGATTTAGATAACTTTAAGTCTGTTAATGACTACTTTGGCCATGATGCAGGAGATCATTGTTTAAGAGTTATCGCTAAACGTACGACAGGGTTACTTCGGGGTAATGATATGGTCGCTCGTATTGGTGGTGATGAATTTTTGGTTATTCTTGAAGATATTGACCACATTGAAGATGTCAAAGAGCTTTCGACAAAGCTAATTGATAAATTATCACAGTCTATTTCGTTTAATGACCATCATTTTAGTGTCGGTTGCAGTATAGGTATTGCTTTGTATCCAGAGCACGGTGTCGATGTCGATACATTACGAAATTTGGCAGATAAAGCGATGTACTGCGCTAAAGATAACGGTAAGAATCAGTTTGCCATCTTTAGCACTTAACCTACTTTAAGTTTTAAAGGTGTTCACAGGTTTAGTATCAGGCCACGATTTAGTATAAAATGGCTTTACCTTAGAGACGTATTAAACACATCATGAATAGAAAAAAGAAAATTAAATCCATTTTGCTAAAAAAGCAAAAAAAGAAAAATGCTAAGTTAACGCACAGTAACAAACCACGGTACATTGCTAAAGCGGATCGTGACATTGCTCCAGATGTTGATAGCACTAGCGTAGAGCAATCGTGTGACAGTGAGAACAAAATTGAGTCCTAACCACCGTGCAGTGCGAATAATAAGCGTAATTCACTAATTAGCTGATTTGGAAATTGTCGATAATCTAAATAAGGCGTGAGTATAACGAGCTCAAGGTCTTTATCTTTTAAACGCCATACCGGTTTACTGGTTTCAAGGAGCTCGAATTTGTTAGTTATATCGTGCTCTGGGGAAAGTCCGAGAGTCTGTGCATATTGTTTACCACAGACGATATGAATACGAGATTTTTCTGATGGAGCAAGGGGTAAAAAGCTAAAATAGGTATGCGCTAGTAATTTCTCATCACGAAACGCTTTCCATGGATGCGCCTTGCAAGTTAATTTAGCCGCAATTGTAAATATTTTTCGCCAATGATTACCATTGATTGCGACGATTTCATCAGTGGTAATTTGTTCAAGTTCGCTCGTCGGTAAAAGAGGGGCGTTTTCGAGATGGAAAATCACTTTTGCCTGAGCATTCCCTAATCCAACCAATTGGTTATTACGAAATTGCAAAGTCGATTTATTGCCACGCATAATGAAGATATATCCAAACGCTATTCTAAAAAAGTGAAGTCTACGTGATTTGCGGTTAAACCAACAGTCATAGACTCGTTTGACTATAAACAATATTTGCCAACTCATTATTATAATTAGTTAAATATAGTTATATGCAAATCAAAAAAAGCTGTTATATTGGTTTTTAGGCATTGTATGTTTTATTAGGTACTAAGGGGACGAGTCACCCTTAAAGGGGCTCTGTGATAATTTTCTCCGTTTAGGTATCAAGGTAAGGTTAGTAACATACAGTTTTTTTAGTATTAATATATGAAACGGATTGTGTATGTCTACAGCAAACGCGTTAAGAACCATTCTCATTGAGAAACTGAAAAACGATTCTCTAGTTTTACCAACACTCCCTAAGATTGCAATGAAAGTCCGTGAGGCTGTTGCAGATCCTGATTCTAGTTTAGGGGATATCTCAAGCTTATTGGCACAAGATGCTGCCATGTCTGCTCGATTAATTCGAATTGCCAATACGGCTCATTATAGCCGTGCAGTGCGTGCTGAAAACCTGCAAGCTGCAGTGACTCGTATCGGAATGCGCCAGATAAAGAATATTGTTATGGCTCTTGCAATGGAGCAATTGTTTGTTTCTGATAACGAGTTGGTTGCCAATTATTTAGCAAAAACTTGGCATAACTCGACTGAAGTAGCAGCTTATGCAATGGCTTTATTGTCGATTTATCAAAGAGAAAATAAACATACCTCACTTCAGGTGGATACTTTGTCTTTGGCAGCTTTATTGCACAACATAGGCACGCTGCCTATTCTAACTGAGGCTGATGGCTACCCAGAAATCTTCGCTGAACCAGAATTCTTAGAACGTGCTATCTCAGATTTGCATACTCATATTGGTGTGGCGATTGTGAAAGACTGGAACTTCAGCGATGAAATGGTTGAGTCAGTGAAATATTACAATAAAAACGAGCATCAAACGGCTGAAGTCAGCTATTTAGACTTCGTTCGTTTAGCTGTATTGTGCCAAGCCTACGATGGCGCATTGACTAATTGTGAAGACCAACTCACGCCATTTATTGAGAAAGGCTTAATTGGTAGTATTGAAGATATTTCTAGTGACTCGTTTAACGAAGAGCTTGCTGGAAACCGTGAAGCGTTTGCATAAATCAATAACATAACCCATTGCAAAGGCTGATAGAGGAAACTCTATCAGCCTTTTTTGAGTGTATCTATTGACGAGCTTGACGCTGATTCGATGGTGTCTCCTCGAAGTTACTGCGAAACGGATTTATATCCAAGCCTCCACGGCGGGTGTAGCGGGCGTAAACGGTTAATTTATCACAGTGACAAAAGCGCATTAAATCGGTAAAAATACGTTCAACACATTGCTCATGAAATTCATTGTGCTGTCTAAAAGAAATTAAATAACGCAATAAGGCTTCATGGTCAATTTGACGGCCATGATAACTTATTTCAACGGTCCCCCAATCAGGTTGATTGGTAATTAAGCAGTTAGATTTTAATAAATTAGAGTGAAGCGTCTCACTCACCAAAGGCTGGTTGCTATTATCACTGTGAGCAAGAAAGTCGGTCGAGAATTGATAATCATCAATAGTGATATCTAAGTCATCAATACAATGACCCGCTGCACTAATGATACGCTGCGTAGCGAATTGATGAGCTAGAATAATTTCAACTGTGACGTTACTCTCAGCACATACGGACAAGTCTTTAGTCAGTTGTGCTGTTACCTCGTCAGCATCATTGAAACGCTGCTGATTGTAACTATTTAGATAGAGCTTAAATGATTTAGACTCGATCAAGTTGTTACTTTGACATGGTACCTTGAAGTTCGCCATGGCGACCACTGGCTTGCCCTTAGCGTTAAGCCATGAAAGCTCATATCCTGTCCAAATGTCATCACCATGAAAAGGCAAGGTCTGACCTAGGTTTAATTCGTTACGATTTAATGCTCTAGGAACAGCTTGTAACAGTTTTTCATCGAAGCTGTTATCATAGTCAGTCTGTTTACCCAAAGTAAGGGATGCGAGTTCTGGGGCATTGTCATAAGGTGACTTTGTCGTCATGGAGCTAGTTTCCGCCATATAATTGAGATTAAGATGTTAACAACTGCACAAGCATTGCAACAATTTGCCACGGATTATAGCAAAGCTGTAGCCAATGAAACGGGATATTTACCACAAGTTTGCCATGATAATGAATGGACCTCACCCTGTGAGCATGAAGGTGCTCTGGACGGAGAGAAAATTCAATGGCAGCCACAGTTAACTGAGCACGCTTCACAATATAATGGCTTTGCTAATATTGAACATGCCCTTGAATTGTCGATACACCAAGATATCAAAGATTACTATCATAGTTTATATAGTGGTTCACTGTTTGGTACGTTCGATTCACGTCAGTTCGAGCTATTACAAATATGGAATGAACAAGATATTGATCGCTTAAGTACCAATATTATCGGTCATATTATGATGCAGCAAAAACTTAAGCAGTCGTTAACCGTATTTATTGGCTGTGTTGTTAACAGTGAAAAAATGCTATCGATTGATAATACCACAGGGCAGGTTGTGTGTGAGATCGCTGGTAACAATGATCGAGAAGTTTTAGCCAGTTCGATTTGCGATTTTTTAAGTCGACTATCACCGTTAGCATCCCCTGAAGAGGAGCAGGTGTATCAAGCGCCTCAACCTCTTAAGGCAGGGTTAATGCCGCGGCTAAAAGAAGTGATGCGCAGTTTATTAGGCCGCTAATGGCAGCCTAATAAACGATTAGGCATTGTCGGTTAGTGTTTATAATCCCAAGATAGGTTTGATACTAATCGACAGTCGTCACATTTAAAGTCAATAACTTGATGTAATGGCTCTGCTAATGCCCAATCGCCATCACAACTCGGACAGCGACGCTGTTGTTCACTGGATAAATCTGTTCCACCTACACGATATAGATATAAGTATGTCGGTATACCACTTAACTCTTCAATTCGTTCACAGAGTTTCATTCCCCGCTTAGCTAATGAACTATTGAGGTCGCAAATTTCAGGCAGTACTTCAAACTCTGCACTTAAACCATTCATTTGTAATTGATCGCAGGCCTGCCAGTCTTGTTGCCAATTAACCAATTGTTTATAACAGCCGTTGGCTAGTGGAGGTAATCGATATAACGGAATCGGGGCGAAATGATCACCGCATCGAATTGGCGAGCACGTTTGCACATAACTGGTATAGAGCATTTGCCAACTCGCCTGATGTACAGGGTCTGTCATGTCAGAATGTATTTCTTGACCTAAAATATCTATTTTCGGTTGTAAGATTCCCGCTTTGGTTAAGTTGTTTATTGCCCTATTTACTGCTTGGTTATTTTGAGTATGCTGTAATGACTCTTCTTCTGGGCAAAGAACTTGAGTAACAAAATAACCATCTTTCAATAGTGTTGGGAATTCTTGACCTATAATTTGTCCATTATATTTCAGTTCAGTGATCAGACCGCAAATTGCCCGTTCTACGGCAGTGATTGTCGTATCTTCAAAACATTCAAAGGTCAGCTTAGCAAGGATCATTAGGGCAACGCTCTTTTATTAATTGTTTTAGTTCATTTGTTTCTTTACGCAATGACACAACTTCAGCCGTTAAGTCTGCAAGTTGTTGCAATATTTTTTGACTGTCACTTAATGGTTCCACCTTTTCTGTTGATGGTGCTCTGTGTTGAGCATCATCAATGTCAGCGATTTGTTCTGCTGATAGGCTTTCAAAATATTGTAAGCTTTTGACTAAAACAGGGATGGGGACAGGGCGTGATAATTTAGCACGAACCAATGCAACAGAAGGCTTTTTTCCTTGTTGAGTCAGCTGCTTTGCAATCGCTAGGATATGTTTTTCCATTTGCTTAGTCCTATTTTTTCATTCAAAGTGTTATTTTAGCATTTTTATAATGAATATTTAGCTAAAAAATGTCACAAATCTGACATTGAATGGCGGTGAAGAAAAAATTAATTATTCAATCTAATATGCAATTGATGTAAATTATTGTTTACGATGATTGTTGGGTTTTTAATTTCCTTTAATATCAGCTTTTTATCCTACTATTTTGCTATTTAATCGACCGTTTAAAACTTTCGTACACTCTGGTTTTTCTGTTGTTATTTTAACCGATGTTAAAACTATACTTTTTTATGCTTTTGCTACGACTAAAGTGTATAACACTTAAAAAAGCCCTTTATTTTTCCTAAATATCACTAAAAGCCCTTGCTAGGGCCCAATCATAATGGTTAATATCAAGTTTCAGCTGTTTAAAAAATGTAAATGGCATGCGGGCCTTTTTAACATTGGCAATTACTTTTATTTTTACGTTATTTTGGAGTTCACCATGGAGATGATATCAGGAGCCGAAATGGTTATCCGCTCCTTACAGGACCAAGGCGTTGAGCGCATATACGGTTATCCGGGCGGTTCTGTTTTAGATTTATATGATGCACTGTTTCAGCAGTCAAGTGTTGAGCATATTCTCGTCCGTCATGAGCAAGCCGCTGTCCATATGGCTGATGGTTACGCTCGTGCCACTGGTGATGTCGGTACTGTACTGGTCACATCAGGTCCAGGAGCCACCAACTGTATTACGGGTATTGCAACGGCATATATGGATTCAATTCCAATGGTTGTTTTGTCAGGGCAAGTGCCAACGACCATGATTGGTGAGGATGCTTTCCAAGAAACAGATATGGTGGGTGTTTCTCGTCCTATTGTAAAACACAGTTTCTTATGTAAGCGTGCAGAAGACATTCCTGAGACAATTAAAAAAGCTTACTATATTGCCTCGACAGGTCGACCGGGCCCTGTGGTCGTTGATTTACCAAAAGATATTATTAATCCGCAATTGCGTTTCCCGTACAGTTACCCAGAGTCGGTTTCTTTACGCTCGTATAACCCAACTGCGCGTGGCCATAAGCGTCAAACGCGTAAAGCGTTGAAGGTCTTATTAGAAGCAAAGCGTCCGGTAATCTATGCTGGTGGCGGTGCAATTTGGGAAAATACACCAGAGCTTCTGAAAGAGTTTGCTGAAATTGTCGGATGTCCAGTAACAAATACGTTAATGGGGTTAGGTGTCTACCCAGCCACTGATAAGCAGTTTGTCGGTATGCTTGGCATGCATGGTACGCTTGAAGCGAATAAAACTATGCATCACAGTGATGTCATTTTTGCTATTGGTGTACGTTTTGATGATCGTACAACCAATAACCTTGAAAAGTACTGTCCAGATGCGACAGTCATTCATATTGATATCGACCCAACATCGATTTCAAAAACAGTTCATGCTGATATTCCGATTGTTGGCTACGCTCACAATGTACTGCAAGACATGCTTGACATGATTAAGCATGATGAACTGAGTAGCGACAGCCAAGCGATGGCTGCTTGGTGGGATCAAATTGAACAGTGGCGTTCGGTTAAGTGTTTAAGCTACGAGACGAACCCTGACTCTTTAAAACCACAGCAAGTGGTTGAGGCGATGTATAAGGCAACCAACGGCGATGCTTATGTGTGTTCAGATGTTGGTCAACATCAGATGTTTGCTGCATTGTATTACCCGTTTGATAAGCCACGCCGCTGGATAAACTCTGGTGGTCTTGGCACCATGGGCTTTGGCTTACCTGCTGCGATGGGTGTACAAATGGCGTTTCCTGATAGCACTGTTGTGTGTATTTCGGGTGACGGTAGTATTCAAATGAACATTCAAGAGCTATCTACTTGTTTGCAATACGACTTGCCAATTAAAGTTATTATTTTAAATAATCGTTCATTAGGGATGGTTAAACAATGGCAAGATATGATTTACAAAGGCCGTCATTCTCATTCGTATTGGGATTCGGTACCTGACTTTGTCAAATTAGCAGAGGCCTTTGGTCATGTTGGCATTAAAGTAGACCGCCCTGATGAGTTAGACGATGCCTTTGCACGTTGCTTTGCACAGAAAGACCGTCTAGTGGTCATGGATATTGCCGTTGATGAGCAAGAGCACGTGTACCCGATGCTAATCAAATATGGTGCGATGAATGAAATGTATTTAAGTAAAACGGAGCGTAGCTAATGTCAAAAACAGTCATTTCACTTTTACTTGAAAATGAAGCTGGTGCTACGTCACGTATTGTGGGCTTATTTGCACAGCGGGGCTATAATATTGAGTCGCTGACTGTATCTGTGACTCACGATCCATCGCTGTCACGAATGACTATTGTCACTAACGGTGATAACCGTGTGATTGAACAAATCATGAAGCAACTTAACAAATTGATCGATGTGCTAAAGATATCTGACTTAACGGATGGTGAGCATATAGAACAAGAGATGTCATTAGTTAAGGTTGCGTGTGTTGGTAACAAGCGCGATGAAGTATGCCGCCTAGTTGATATCTTTAATGGTAAAATTATTGATGCAACACCGCGTATTTATACGGTTCGTATCGTTGGAGATAGCTTTAAGCTTGATGCCTTTGTGAAGCAAATTGAACAAACCAGTGAAATCATTGAAGTCGTTCGTTCTGGTACGCTTGGCATTGCTCGTGGTGAGCGTTCTTTACGTCCTTAAATGTCACGATTGGTCATAAACAAAAAGCTCTGCTAACTCGTTGGCAGGGCTTTTTTAATGTTCTCTCCATGCAATTGATAGATGCTAAAGAGCCAGCGAGTAGCCAATCGATCACCTTGTTTAAGCCGATTACTCTTAGCTACCATAACATCGCTTACGTAATGTTTTGGCTGTTAGGCGAGTTGACGTAAATGCCTATGGAAACACTGTGACGGCAGCTCAATCTCTATTTATGATATCGTTATCAACGAGATGACTTAACGAGATAGAATTGAATGACAATTACAGGTTTACCAGACAGTAATTCAGCGAATAAATAAAAGCCCCGCTAACAGATGTTAGCAGGGCTTTAAGTCTTCGTTGTTTAAAGGCGCTTAGCTTGATTAGCTAGCGAAAATACCTTTTAACATATAGAAGATACCAATCGATAAGATTGCACCCGCTGGTAAAGTTACGACCCACGAGATAACAATGTTACGGATAACCCCCATGTTCAACGCTGCAATACCACGTGCCATACCAACACCTAATACCGCACCAACAAGGGTTTGTGTAGTTGAAATAGGTAAACCCGTAGAAGAGGCTAGTACAACCGTTGTAGCGGCTGCTAGCTCGGCTGCGAAACCACGACTAGGCGTTAAATGCGTGATGCCCTGACCAATGGTTGCCATTACGCGGCGGCCAAAAATAGCAAGACCTGCAACAATACCAATACCACCTAGAGGTAGGATCCACCAGACAAGTGGCGACTTAGCAACAATTTCACCACCGTTATTTACGATAGATACAACCGCTGCTAGAGGACCAATAGCGTTAGCTACGTCATTAGAACCGTGGGCAAATGCCATACAACAGGCCGTTACAACCATTAAGATAGCAAATACTTTCTCAACACTGGCGTAATGCATCTTTTTATCTGCCGCAGGGTCGATTTTTAAGCGTTTAATGGCAATCACACCCAAGGCAGCAACTAGTACAGCAATTAAGCCTGATAGTAGAAATGCTTCTTGAGTCGAAAAGTGAATACCAATGTGCTTTAAACCTTTCTTGATAGTTACCAGCGATAGAATAAAGCCAGATAAAGCCATGTATACAGGCACATAACGCTTCGCATTAGCAAGTGGGTCGTCAGTGTTGAAGATGAACTTCTGGGCACTCATAAATATGACGTAGGCAAAGACACCTGATATCAACGGAGTGATGACCCAGCTACCAACAATCCCGCCAACTTTTGACCACGTTACTGCGTCAGTTCCTACACCAACAGCGGCAAAACCGACGATTGCGCCAACGATTGAGTGAGTTGTCGATACAGGCCACCCCAAATAAGAAGCGACTAATAACCAAATGCCCGCGGCTAAAAGTGAGGCGATCATACCGAAAACGAGTAGTTCAGGCACATCAACAAAGTACGCAGAGTCAATGATGCCTTTACGAATGGTTGATGTTACTTCACCACCGGCCAGGTAGGCACCAGCGAATTCAAAGATCATCGCGATAATAATCGCTTGTTTGATCGTTAATGCTTTTGAGCCAACTGATGTTCCCATTGCGTTAGCAACATCATTTGCACCGATGCCCCACGCCATGAAAAATCCGAATAAGCCAGCAAGTAGCACTAGCTCAAAGCTATAATTTACAATGATATCCATTGAAAAAACCTTTTAAAACAATTATGAACGAGCTAGCATTAGCTCTAGTCTGTCACCAACGCGTTCAGCAAGATCAGCTAAATCGCCTACCCACTCAATTACGTTGTATAAGAAAATCACGTCCACAGGGTTCAATTCTTGCTCAATCTCGTGCAATGAATGACGTAAAGTGATTTGCATCATGTCGGTACTATCTTCAACAGTGTCTAGCTCAGAGATTAATTTATCAATGATTTGTAGCTCAACGCCTTGAAAACCGGTTTCTAATAATTCATCTAATTCAGCAATCGCTTTTGCAGCAAAACCAGAGGCTTCGATACAACGCTGTAGGTACTCCATAAATTCTTGTTGGATTTGTTCTGGAATAACCAGCTTGCGACCAAGGATGCGTCCTGAAATGTCTTTTGCTGTATTAGCAATTTTATCTTGTTGGGTAATTAGCCCTAACATATCAGTACGATCAACCGGCATAAATAAACCTTTCGGTAAATTTGTCCGTACTTCACGCTTTAACTTATCGGCAGATTTCTCTAACTGAGATAACTCTGCTCGTACGTTGGCTGCTTTATTCCAATCTTGGGCATAGACTGCCTTAAAGAAAGGGACTAAATGCTCGGCACACTGATGTACTTTACAGATGTGCTCTTGAAGAGGCTTTATTGGTGACTTTGCAAATACACCAAGTATCGAATTCATCGACATAGTTTGACCTTTTGATTATGTTCGCTTTATAGCAACAATTGAAAAATCGAGCGCATAGTAACTTAACTCGTTTCACATTAAAACATTTGAGTTGATTATAATGACTTAAACTTTCTATTAAATCGATATAGACTGTGCCTCAAACAACGAGTAATTTAGTTATTATAAGTTAACCGAAGCAATTGTATTAAAGTTTTGTGACTTTTTTATGACAAAGAATAATATTTGGGTAAATCATGGAAAATGAAATTGAGATAAAGTTATTTGTCTCAGCTGATATTGAGAAAACGTTAGATAGTTTATCAAAGAATCAAGATGTTAAGTTGGTTTCTCAAAGCTTCAATTTAGAAAATATCTATTTTGATACGCAAGACAAGAAGCTACGCTTCTGGGATATGGGGCTGCGAATTAGGGTGAACGATCAGCATATCGAGCAAACAATTAAGACTGCAGGTCAAGTTATTGGTGGTTTGCATCAGCGACCTGAATATAACGTGGATATTGAGACCCCCGAGCCACAATTAGCTCTTTTTCCACAACAGATATGGCCTGAAGGTACAGATGTTTCTGTACTACAAAAACAAATTAACCCTTTGTTTAATACTAACTTTTCTCGGCGGGGAGTGATGATGATTTACCCCGACGGTGCCGTCGTTGAAATGGTTTATGATCAAGGTTTTATCGGTGCTGGTGATCACAAAGTTGAAATTTGTGAAGTAGAGCTTGAATTGGTTAAAGGTAAACCAGAGCTGATCTTTGAATTAGCGGGACAATTGGCTAAACAATCACCATTACGATTTGGTACTAAAAGTAAAGCCGCTCGTGGTTACCAGTTGGCCAAGCAAACTAAAGATCAGGTCAAATCATTAACTGTGGTTGATATTTGTACAAAAGATTCTTTGGAGACGGCTTATATAAAAACGGTTTCTCATGGATTAGCCCATTGGCAATATCACATTGAAGTTTTCATCGACCAGCAAGATTTTTATGCCCTAAAAGAAATTCGAGATGCGTTGCAATTAATTATTAAAGCCAATGAGTTGTATCAAGATTATTTCCATGATAATGAGCTCAAAGCTTTAACTAAGTCGATCTTTTGGTTAATGGAACAGCTGGCCTTTATTGATGATGCGCTGCGTATTGAAAAACTACTTGGCAACAAAGGGCAAGCGTTTAAAAAATTAGAGCACCATAAGAAGATTTTAGCGATGCTTAGTGAGCAGCGTGACAATTTACCTCAAGAGTCTGATATTGTTGCACTGTTTAACAGTGAGCGTCATACAGCGCTAGTGTCTCAATTAATGCAATGGCTCTATTTTAAACCGTGGCAACAACAACCTTTACCCACGTTAGAGAAGTTTCAACAGCAGTCGGTTAAAAGCCAAGCGAAACAGTTTCTAGCTCAAGATTGGGAGTTGGTTCATAAAACCCTCCCTTATGAATCAACCTTAACCTATCAAGATTACTTAGCTCAACGCTTAAACTTACAGCACAATATGCAAGTTGGTGTCTGTGTTGGTAATTTGTTTGATAGTGAGTCACAACAACGTTTTAGGGCTCCGTGGTCTGATATTGCAGTGGGTATTGATCAGTTATTGCAGTTTGAGCCTATCAAACAATTGTTACGAGCAGAGTGCTTAGACGATGACGGCGCGATTAAGAGTTGGCTTGAGCGCAAGGAAAGCTCCCTCATTCATGCTATGGAACAATCACGTAAGTCGGCATTGAAGTTAACGCCTTACTGGTTATAGACGAGCGAAGTAGACAATTAAAAAAGCCTTAACTTGAACTTAATAACTAACTTGAACTTAATAACCAAGTTGAAGTTAAGGCCTTTTTATTAGAATGTGCCGAAGTCCGCCTTAATCTGAGTTTACAGTTCTTTGTTGCGCTAACTCTTTACGCATAGCCTGTAATTCTTCAAGGATGGCAGCATTTTGGTGGCGTAACTCTCGGTTTTTGACGTTGGTATCAGAGAATCCCATGATCTTTGAAGCAATTAGCGCTCCGATGTAGCCCATCATGCCAACACCGATATAGAACATTAGAGTGACAATGACATACCCGCCAGTGGTGGTCGGATAAAAATCACCAAAACCAATCGTCGAACTTGCCATTATTAATACCCAAAATGCTTGGGCATAACTATGAATGTTGGCATCAGGGTTGGCTGATTCGAAATGAATGAGCAGTCCTGCCCCCACAGCGATAACACAATAAATTACCACCATAACCATCAGAGCAAGATATCGGGTTTTATAATTCTTTACGCCATATTCATCAATATGATGGAGAAAATCCATTGATATTCCTTTATTAATTTTTATCTTGTGCAAATTCAGTCAGTTCAGCGACAACAATTTTCTTTATTTCTAATTGCTTCGCGGGATCGATTCCATATTTTTGCCCCAGTAATTCATAATCATCAGGGCTTAATGATACGGTTAGGCGAGGGCGCTTAGGACGGCGTGTGCAAGGCAGCCCTAAGATATGGCGAATTTGATCTGAAGGGCTTACACCATCTTCTAAAGCTTGACGACGAATTTCATATTGAATTCGTTCATCCATATCAAAAGCAACTTGAGTTGCTTTTATTGCTTTGTTTGCAGCTTGCCATTTTGAAGGCAGCTTTGCTTTTTTTTCGGTCTCAGATTGACTCATGATACTTTTATACTTCAAATAGGATTAATCGTAGTTTATTGAACGATAGTATGCCATCTGTTTTGCTGTGTTGGTAGTTATCAATGCAACAAAAGTCGATACAACAAAGGCAAAGAAATCATCAAAATGGCTCTTCAGCGCTAAATGACATGACTTCTCGCGAGATAGGGTGTTGGAAATGAATCGACTTAGCGTGTAAGTGTAATCTATCTGCACAAACTCCGTATAGGCTATCGCCCACAATCGGTGTATTAAGCCCCAAATGGTGGGCGCAATGCACTCGTAATTGATGTGTCCGTCCTGTTTCGGGTGATAAAGAGACTTTGGTTTTACCATCTTTTGTTGCTAGTACACGCCACGTTGTTTTCGCTGGTTTTCCGTGCTCTTCACAGACAAGCTGGCGAGGTCTATCATCAAGATCGCCCCGCATGGGTAAGTTTATTTCACCGTGAGTTTGTTTGAGCTCGCCTGCTAATATCGCTATATAGTGTTTTTTTATGCCGCGATGAATAAATTGTCTCTGCAAACTTTTATTCGCTCGTTTTGTCAAGGCAATGAGCATCAGGCCAGATGTAGCCATATCTAATCGGTGCACGATTAATGGTCCGCTTGCATAAGGGAAACGTTGCTTTAAGCGTTGCTGTACTGAGTCGGTAATTGTTTTTCCCGGTACCGAGAGAAGACCCGCAGGTTTATTAATAACTAGCATGTGTTCATCTTGAAAAAGAATATCTATTTCTTTTGATAACCCTGGATTAGTTAACAATGGGTTGTCATCAACGTTCATGCCATTAAGCATGTGGCCTAAAATTGGCTGACATTTACCTTGGCATGCGGGGTAATATTGTTGATGTTGACGAACTTCAGATTTTGGTGAGCTGCCCCACCAAAACTCTGCCATGGCGAGGGGCTGCATATTATTAGCAAACGCATAATGTAATAATTTAGGTGCGGCACATTCACCAGCTCCCGCTGGCGGAATCTTTACTGGGGTGTCAGAGAATATGTCATTAAGATCTCGAAGCTCCCCCTTGATATTTAAGAAACGATATTGGGCGAAAAGTTTTTGCTGTAACTGAGCTGATTTTTCTTTTCGTTGCTCTTTGAGTGACGCTAATTGCTGTGCTAATCCATTTAGTTGCTGCTCCGTTTCAGCGGTTACTCGTTGCCAGTGTAATTTTAAATCTCTTAACTGATTTTTATCATTAACACTTTGTTGTCCTAGCTGTTTGAGCAACGTATCAAATTGCGCTGCGGTGATGCTTTGATTCAATAGAGTGTGTTCAGCTTGTTGTCGTTGTGCTTTTCTTTGTGCTCTATTATCAGTCATTAATTGGCGATGACTATCCAATGCTTGCTGGTATTGTTTATTTTGTTCAGCCAGTTTTGCTGTTAATAATGCAAGGTCAGGGTTAGCATTGGCTGCTTTTACTTGTTGATTTATCGTGTTGATTTCGTTGGTGTCATCGATAAAAAAACATGTTTCATCAAGCATATTAAACACTGGTGGTACAAAGTAGGGTAGAGAGTTACTATTAGCAACCTTGCCAGAATATGCTGATAAAAACCCTAACTCACCGTGGCTGTTACGTACTATCAGGACGCCAAACATTTTTCCCGTTGTGTTAAAATCATGCTGCCATTGCTGTTGTGTTTGTAAATGCTGCTGTAATTGTTTTACTGCAACCAAGCTCAAAGGGTGTGGCTGATAAAAAAAAGGGAAAGTAAAACGCTCAGGTAATTCATATGAATCAATCGGCTCAGCAAAGGGGGTAAAGCATGAAGTTTTATTGGTCATCATATCAATCTAACAGTGGTTGCTACGAGGAATATAGCAAATAAGAAAACGCGGGAATTTTAACCCGTGATAGCCTAAATAGCACGAAGCAAAATGTTTTTTTGCGATGACAGTGCTTAACTGTGTGTCAATGAATTTTGTCACGAGACTGTTGGTACTATAAATTACGTGCCTCATTGAGTTAATAAGAGTGGAAAATGCCTGAAATACATCAGCAACATGTAGCAAACGCTAAAACTTGGCGCGCTTATTTATGGATGAGTGGAACATTAGTTTCTTTTTGTTTAATGGCGGTGAGTGCTCGTGAGCTAGGGGACAGTATTGATACTTTTCAACTGTTGTTCTATCGCAGCGCAATTGGTTTGACGATCATCACGCTGCTGATCATAGGCTTAGGGCAATTGAAACAGCTAAAGACACAACGAATCACAGCACACTTCATAAGAAATAGCTTTCACTTAGCGGGGCAATATGGTTGGTTTGTTGGAATTAGCTTATTGCCTTTAGCACAGGTGTTTACTCTAGAATTTACGGTGCCGCTATGGAGCGCGCTATTAGCTTGGTTCTGGCTAAATGAACGCTTAAGCCTTGCTAAAACGATCTCTATTATGATGGGACTAATTGGCGTTGTTGTGATCACTCAACCCAATCTTGATAGTGACTCTAATGCCGTGTTTATTGTATTACTATCGGCGATAGCTTACGCCTTCGCTCATGTCTTGACTAAGTCTCTAACTCGAACAGAAAGCGCTTTGACTATTTTGTTTTATATGTGTTTATTACAATTACCTATTGCTGGGGCTTTTGCGGTGACCGATTGGCGTCAACCAAGCAGCAGCGACTGGTTATGGATTATTATCATTTCATTAACTGCACTTAGTGCGCATTATTGTATGAGCCATGCTTTAAAATGTAGTGATGTAGCAACGGTGATGATGATTGACTTCTTGAGATTACCGATGATTGCTGTCTTGGGAGCATTACTGTATGGAGAGGGCCTTACCATGAGTCTTCTATGCGGTGGGGTGGTGATGTTGCTAGGCAATATATTGAGCTATGTATCTTTTACACGGGCCTCAACAATTAGGCATAAAAAAAGCGGCTAAGGCCGCATTTTTATTAATACTGATTAAAACCAAACTGCTATGTTTTGGGCCAATACTGTCTAATATCACTAATTGGACGATATAAGGAGACGACAACATCTGTTTCGCCACCTTCATAAACTTCAGCCTCAATTGCGAATTTCTCGTCATCAGAGATCGCACTGTAGCGTTCGAAGGAGTCGCCACTTTTAATGCTCAAATTATTGTCGCGGTGATCACAGTCATGGAAATAACCAAAACGGGCAAAATCATCTTGGCGATAATGTTGTCCTAACCATTGCTCTAAGTCAGTAGGTACTGACTTTACATCAAGAACCGCTTTACCTGGTTCATCGAATAATTGTGAGAACTGGTCAAGGTCAAATATCTTGCCAACAGTTTCACGGGTAATCTTACGTGACAGAATTAACGACTCTTCATCATCTTTATAGACACTTAAAAAGAGTAATTCATCACTAGTGCCTCGTAAGACCCACTCACATTCTTTGCTATGTTCATATTCGTAACTATTCACTTCACTGACTTCTAGCGATTGACCACGAAGCTGAACGGGTAGCGCAAAGCTATCGTCAAGTACGATAATATCGCCTTGACGTAGTTGTGACGGGTGAGTGAGCTCCCGTTGAGGCTTTGCTTCTGCTTTGCTAAATAGCTTGCTGAAAAAGCCCATAGTTTAGCCTTGTTTAGACTTTAAACGGTCAAGCACTGAAGATGCGCTTGCTTGCTGCTCACCGATACCCGCTTGCGCTAATTTATCTTTTAACGCTTTATCACTGTTTTCATTAGCTAACTCATCTGAAGCTTGTAAGCGATCGTCAAAGTTTTGTTGCTTTGCTTTAATACGTTCTAAAGACTGCTTGGCATTAAGCAATTTAGAGTTACTGTTATTAAAGTTATCTGTGATAGCCGCGGTCGCTTTTTGAACGCTCTCAGTGGTTTTTACCATGCTCAGTTGACGTTGGTAATCCGCTAGCTGGCGTTCAGTGTTCTTCACGAGATCTTTCAGGCGTTTAGCGTTTTTGTCGTAGCTATCAAATGATTGTTGCTGCTCAGCTAACTCTGCTTCTAGTGTTGCAATTTTTTCTGCGACTTCTAATGCTAGCGCTTCGTTCCCTTGGTTTAATGCTGAGGTAGCGTAACCTTCGTGCTCAGTAATGCTGCGCTTAATACGGTCAAGCTCACGTTGAGACTGCATTTGTTTCGCCATGATGTCTGTCAAATCACGCTTCGCTTTGGTTAGGTGATTTTCCGCATCACGAATTTCTTGAGCAAAAATGCGGGTCGCGTTTGCATCAACAATAGCTTCACCGGCTTCGCTTGCACCACCGCGTAGTGCTGTAATAATTTTTTTGAAAATACTCATAGTAGTAATACTCCGTCAAAGACTATTGTTAAATTAAGTAATCAGCCATTTCATTAATGACTTCAAGTGAGTTATCGCTTAATACTGACAGTTCGTGCTCAATATCATGCAATGATGAGTTAACTGATAACGCGCCAAAAATGACGTATTTATCATCGATTTTCGAGAAAGACGAAAGAGGCATCGGAATATTCATTTCGACCATCGCTTCTAGCATCTCACTACGAGTATCCGCTCTAACTTCTTCTTCACCCCATAGGTAAGCGATACACAAAATTTGATCATCGGTAATTGACACAAAAATTGGTAACTCTTCACGGGTTTGAATCGTTACTTGCAACACATCAACTTCACCTGTGATAGGTAGGCTATCAAAACGCAAGCCTGTGTCACTACTATCCGCGAGCTCATTTAAGTGGTTTGCAATGTAGTGTATATTCATAACATTTCCTTATGACATATTATGTCTCGAGTAGTTAATGTAGAACGCTTGACATAATATGTCAAACGTTCCGTTAAATTATTTTCATATAGTTACAAGCTTCACTGCGAAAGTCTAGGTATAAACAGTTTCACAGTAATAAAAAGATAACTAAGATCAACAGCTTTTATTTTAATTACTCATTTTGATACAAAGTGCTATTGAGCCCTTGCTGGTGCTCCCATGCATTCTGATGATAATGGTAGAGGGTAAAACTTCCCAATTCATTGACTTCAACGCTTTCCTGTACTTGATAAAACCCTTGCGAGAACTCAAAGCTCGCTTGAATTAAGCTTGGGGTTAGCCAGTCTTCAAATGAATGCAAGTGTTTGACCTGTCTTAAACGCGCGCGGGGTGATTTACCATTGAGGCTCGCTATCGTCCAGCCCCATTGGCCGAAGGTCGGGACATTATGATGGTACTGCTCAACGTGCGACCATTGGGCCGCGGCTACAGTTTTTTTAATACTAACAAATGCACGCTTTGCATGAAATGGAGAAGTTGATTGAACGACCATGACACCATCGTTACTGATAATTTGACGAATCTTTTGGTAAAACGTTTTACTATAGAGTTTATTGAGATCAGGGTGAGATGGATCGGGTAAGTCAACAATCACAGTATCGTAATGTCGTGATTCGCTAATTAATTGGTCGATACCGTTAAAGGCATCGGCATAAATTATTTCGACGCGAGGGTCAGATAACGAACGCTCTGTTAATTTATTGATGGTTTGTGCTAAGTATGGCGGTACTTTGCTTTCAGGTTCTTTAAATATTGCGACTAATTCTTGGTCCAGATCCATTAGCGTGACGTGCTTAGGTTGCCACTTAAGCACTTCTCTTAAACCCAAGCCATCGCCACCACCTATGATTAAGACGCGTTCGTTACGGGCAGAACTGGCCATCGCAGGATACACTAAAAACTTATGGTAAATATGCTCGTCAGTAGCAGAAAACTGTAAACGGCCATTGAGATACAAACTTAAGATGGGCTCTGCCCGCTGTGGTAAATAGCGCTCGGTGACCACGACATTGGCAAATCGCGTTTGCTGTTGGTACGCGACCTCATCTAAGTACAATAAGTTATTAAATTGCTTTGACCATTGCCCGCCAAAATTAAATATCATCATCACAACAAGTGACGCAAGAAAATGACCGACAATGAGCAGGTTTTTGTGGCGAATATACTGTTTATAACGAAACCAAAAAATAACTCCTGCGATAAGGTTGGCCGTCGCGGTCAAACTTGCGCTTAAATTTATTTCAAGGGACAACATGATGGTAATCCAAATTGCAGCGCCGATGCCTGCGCCAATATAATCTGCACCATAAATGGTTCCGGCGTTATGGACTAAATGTTGACGGTGGACATGTTCGCGGATTCGCGCAATTAAGGGTATTTCCATCCCAATAAACAACCCAAGGATAGCGCCTACAACATAAGGGCTATAGTGAGTAATGTAATAGAGCGTTTGAATAAAACCGCCTTGGGGTAGGCTATCGGGTGGTAAATTGAAGGTTTGAGCAATGATTTGTGGAAGTAATTGCACAGCGGCAATCGCAGAAGAAATGACGACTATTGCACTGCAACCAATGAGTGCGATGATAAGCTCAAGCCAGGCAAACCCGGTGAATGCACACTTCACTTTGCGCGCGACAAACGAGCCGACCCCCATCGAAACTATCATTATTCCAATCATGGTATAAATGGCGGATTCAATTGCGCCAATAACTCGTCCGGCATAATGGGAGAGTAGGTATTCGTAAATCAAACCACAGCCAGCCAGGACAGCCATAATGGAAATGAGTAATACATCATCGAGCAAGCGCTGATTGACCTGCAGGTTCTTAATCAAGGTTCTTTCTTCCTAAAAGCTATAAGCCTTCACATCGGTGAAGGCTTATTAAAAAGTATGTGGTGGTAATTGCAAAAATGGTTAAGCCATGAGCGCCATTAAAATAAGTGCAACACACAAGCTGATAACAAACTCTAGAGCAGCGACACCAATATTATGCTGGTGATCGACTTCTTCAGTTAGGTTAATTCGAGAGAGTACTAAACGCTTTACAATAGGTACTAAGACATACAGTAATGACATCATAGCCACACCAAACAGCACCCAACCCAGAGCGTTTTCCACGTAAGCATTAGGGTGGTACTCTAAGAAATTGCTTGCGCCTGTAAGCGTAAAGCCTGTTGCAATTAGGAAGCCCGCATGGCGGATAGCCAGTGCAGTTTGCCCGGCTGCGATAGCCTCTTGGAACAACGCACCTTGATTGGCCTTCTTATAAGCACGTTCTCGTAAACGCGTCATGAGAACCAGTAGGCCTTGTGAAATAATAAATCCTGTGATTATCGCGATAAAAGTATTCAAATCAAGGTCGTGTGCCCAAAGTAAAGTGGCGCGGATAATAAGTGCAGTGGCAATGACCGCTGCGGCATCAATAATCGCGACCCCAATATTACCTTGTTCAATATGCACGGCTTTATCGATGCCAGGTAATGCCCATTTATCATGAGCAATACGGCCAATTTTTATTAGTAATAGTCCGATGGTACCGTAAATGGTCATACCGATAGCTTCTTGGGCGAAGGTAACACCAGATTCACCGCTGATTGCTCCTGTCATAACGATGGCCAACGCGAGGAGGCTACCGGCTAATGAGATACCAAAAGCGAAGTTGTCTTTTTGTGCGAGCTCATTGGTGGTATCAACTCCAGCCCACAAGCCTGAGATAAAGCGCATGGCGAGAAGAAGCACAATGGCAATAACGATATCGATAGCTAAAATACCGAGTAGGTGGGGTTGGTGATTAATAAATTGCTGTAATTGTTCCATGTGTGTCAATCCTATTATTTGCCACGGCTAATGCCGCGCGAGGTTGAACTGCGGCTATTTCTAAAGCTTGAATTATTTGAGTAACTTGACGTTGAACGTGTTTGTCTAAACGGTTTATGGCCCGCATAATTTCGAGAAGCGGTGGTTTTAGCTTGATTACTGTTGGTAGACAAGCGGCTCGCGCCAACACGTGATTTACTGTACGGCGAAGAGTAATGCGTTCCAGTGCTGTATTTCTTTTTGGTCTTCAACCACGTGTCTTTTTGATAGCGACGTTGTTTATGAGTGCTGTAACGGTATCGACCATAATCGCTGTAATAGCTATAACCACGATAACGCCCCCAACGATCATAAGAGATGGAATCAGCAATTGTGGAGAAAATAAGATAAGCACCAAACCATTCCCACATTGACATACCATTATTATCAGTAACCCAACTACCATAATTGGGGTTACCAACAAGTTGAGAGCCCGGACCAAAGTCTTCGGCCGCGTTGGCGAGCTTGCTTTGTGCCTGACTTAACGCATTGACACGTGCTAGCTTTCCTTGGGATAAATCGGCAACAACATTAACAGGGTCACTAAGGGCGTCATTAAATAAAGTCGGATTAAGAGCTTCGGTTAAGTTGATCAATTCCGACGCTTGTTCTTCTCGACTACTGTAGTCATTGTTGATTGTGTTCGCGTCGGTGACTCGTTGTTGCAAACTTTTAAATAAGGGACCTTCACGGGTTGAATCTATTACTAAGACATCTAGCACATTCGATAACTCGGGACGCTGCTTCCTTAAGAGCTCAACATATTCTTTTAAGATCACAGCATTGCGCACTTGACCTTTATCTAACTGCTCACCAAGTTTTAGAATATCACTCTGGCTCTGTTGCTGTAATCGGCTGATACGTTCATCCAATTCATCTTGACACCCAGCTGTGATAAAAAAAACCAATATAAGCAACAATATTTTTATTGGCTTACCTGCCATAAAGACCTCGTAAATGATATGGTTATGAGTTGTTGTAACAATTTTTTCTGCTCAACTTACTTATTGTGGATGCCAAAAAGAATGCAAATGTTAAATCCGTTTTCGTTACCCCAAGCACTTTTTACTCTCGCGAGTGAACGTTATTATGAATTCAGTGAGGCTAATGTTCAACTGATAGATCAAATAAAGCCACAGCATTGTGATTTAATTTTAAAAATCTTTGCGTTAAGTGACTTTGCTTATGAGCAAATAACACTTCATCCACAGTGGCTAACTGATATTTTTGAGCAGGAAATCTTAACTGCAGAGCAGTTGATACCGCATATTCGGCAGCGTCTTGAAGGTGACCTAGCTACGGTGAATAGTGAAGCAGACCTCGATCGCGTATTACGTCTTAATCGTAATTTTTTCCAAGTAGTCATTGCGTGGCGAGATATGTGTCAACTTATCGCGCTAGAACAATCGATGAAAGATGTATCAGCATTAGCCGAGCACCTTATTATCAGTGCCCGAGATTGGTTATATGGCTTTTTGGCGAAAACTTGGGGCACACCAGTGAATGCCGATGGTCAACCCCAACCATTAATGATCATTGGGATGGGGAAACTAGGGGGGAGAGAGCTTAATTTTTCATCCGATATTGACCTCATTTTTTCTTTTCCGGAGCATGGCCAAACCCAGGGTGGCCGACGTAGTACTGAAAATCAGCAATTTTTTGTTAAGCTTGGACAAAAGTTAATCAACGCATTGGACAAGAAAACTTATGATGGTTTTGTTTATCGTGTCGATATGCGTTTACGCCCATTTGGTAATTCAGGGCCTCTAGTGGTTAGTTATGCTGCGCTTGAAGACTATTACCAATCTCAAGGGCGTGACTGGGAGCGCTATGCTATGGTCAAAGGGCGAGTCTTAGGTGAACAAACTAATTATAGCCATGAGCTGAGTGAGCTGCTACGCCCATTTATGTTCCGTCGTTACATTGATTTCAGTGCAATAGAGTCATTACGTCAGATGAAACAAATGATTAGCCATGAGGTAAGACGTCGCGGTTTAGTCGATAATATTAAGCTTGGCAGTGGCGGTATTCGCGAAGTTGAGTTTATTGTGCAAGTCTTTCAGATGATTCGGGGTGGACGCGAGCCTCAGTTGCGTCAACAATCTCTCTTAGCCACGCTCATCGCATTGCAAGAGCTTGATATTTTTACTCGATATGAATATCAAAGTTTGTTGCGAAGTTACTTGTTTTTACGTGCTTGTGAGCAATTTTTACAGCAATTCGCGGACAAACAAACACAGACGCTTCCAGAGAATGAGACAGACTGGGCACGGTTAGTCTATCTCAGTGATTGCGTCGATGAGGCTGCGTTTAGAGAAAAGTTGAAAGTACACACCGCAGCTGTCACCCAACAATTTAATTTGGTTGTGGGGGAAGATGATCAAGAGCAATGCGGCGAGTCTAAAACAGTAAATTTACTCAAACTCATTTACGAGTCCGATGCCGATTTTGATGGAGAGTCAGTGTTATTTGAACTTGGGTGTGCGAAGCCGCAACCATTGTTTAATGAGATTCATAATATAAAACAAGATATTTCCAAACGGCCAATGGGCCCACGCGGTCAAGAGGCAATGGCGAAGCTAATGCCTGCATTATTAATTCAGTTAATCAAGCTTGATGATAGTGACGAACTATTGGCTCGAATTGGAAAGATACTAAGTAAGATTGCTACCAGAACGGCGTACATCGAACTATTACTTGAAAACCCTGGCGCATTGACTCAGTTTATTAAACTGTGTCATGCCAGTAGTTGGATTGCAGAGCAGTTAACTAATTTTCCAATACTACTCGATGAGTTATTAGATCCCAAACTGCTATATAGCCCAACGCCACTAAGTGAATACCCTAGTGAATTACGCCAATACTTAATGCGTGTGCCGCCAGATGATATGGAGCAAATGATGGAAGGCTTGCGACAATACAAGCAAGCACAACAATTACGAATTGCCGCTGCAGACATTACGGGGGTGATGCCTGTAATGGAAGTTAGTGATCACTTAACGGCGCTGGCTGAGTCAATTATGGATTACGTCGTTGACCTTGCTTGGCAACAAATGACCGAGCGTTATGGCGAGCCGGTTCATTTAGGCGAAGGTAAAGGGTTTGCAGTGATTGGTTACGGAAAAATGGGCGGCTTAGAATTAGGCTACGGCTCTGACTTGGACTTAGTCTTTGTTCATTGCGCCAAAGCTGGCGCGTTAACTAATGGCAATAAGCAAGTTGATAGCCATCACTTTTATTTGAAGTTAGCACAGCGTATCTTGCATTGGTTTAATACCCGTACCAATTCAGGGATTCTTTATGAAATTGATATGCGTTTGCGCCCATCGGGGAATTCAGGCTTGATGGTCTCAAATATTCAAACTTTTATTGAGTATCAGGAACAAGAAGCTTGGGTCTGGGAGCATCAGGCGATAGTGCGTGCTCGCATTGTTTGTGGAGATAACGTTATCAAAGAGACGTTTAATCAAGCACGCTTAGCAATTCTGACCAAGCAAAGAGACCTTGCTGAATTGCAACAAGAAGTCGCGAAAATGCGGGTTAAGATGCGTGATCACCTGTCTAAAGGTACTGAATCGGTCTTTGACTTAAAGCAAGATAACGGCGCAATAGCAGATATTGAGTTTATTGCACAATACATTGTCCTTGGATACAGTGAGAAGTACCCAGCGTTAGCCACCTTTAGTGATAATATTCGTATCTTTGATGCCATTAAACAACATGGAATTTTATCTGAACAGCAAGTTATCTCGCTTAGCTCTGCTTATTGTAGTTACCGAGATAAAGGGCATCGGTTAGTCTTGCAGAACCAAAAGAATCAGGTGTCAATGGGAGAGTTTACTCAAGAGCGCGAAGAGGTCAGTAGTATTTGGCGCCAAGTGTTACTCAGCGCACCTTCTACTTCACTTTAAACGCCAAGCGTGTGAGCGTAAATTGTGGCCTTAAAAGCCACAATTTACCTTAGGTACTTGCGTTAAAATCTCACTACCTTGCTCATTGTAATTAACTAAATAACAGTCTTGACCATTTAACACTCGGTAAGTTTGAGTGGGGGTGTGATTAACTATAACCGTTTTATTGACCCTGACAGGCGTATTATAATATTGGCTGTTATAACCATTATTGTAACCATAGTCTGTGTGCTGATAACTTGTATGATGATGCTTACGGTGATTATGTTTAGAGGCATGATGGATCACGCTACCTAACACTACTCCACCAATGACACCATGAATAAAGTGCTTACTACTGTGGTTGTGACGGCGGTGGTGATGTCTTTTTCCATGATGACGTTTGTTGTGATGGTTTTTGTAATGATGTTTCTTTTTTACATGATGGTGATTATTATGACTTTTATGTGGACCTGCAAATGCTGCCGGAGCAAAGGCCAGCGAGGCACTAATAGCGGTTATCATCATCCATTGTATGAGTGAATTTTTCATTATCGTTCTCCAAACCCTAAGTTAATATCCTTATCTTATAAAGGAGTGGATTAATTGAAGCTGAACAACAAGATGGTCGCAATTGATGCAACGATTTGCCAAGGTTACGGCTTGGCTTCAGGGCAGCGTCAGGATGTGGCTGGTCGAGGTTCAATCGCGTGGCAAGCTTCGCATTTTTTGCAACGAGGCTTGAATCTATCCCAGTATTTTTCTGGTACATTAAACCTTGAGATTAGCCCCTATATTTTTACTAATAAGTCGCCCGATTATTATTTTAAACAGCTGCGCTGGCATCCAAGCTTTCCTGCAGAAGACTTTTCTTTTACCCGCTGTCATCTTGTAAAGAATGAGCAAGCTTTTGCTGCATTTGTTTATTACCCCCACCCAGAAACTAAAATTGGTCACTTTCACTCATCATCGGTAGTTGAAGTCATAGCTCCCTTTATTGACGGGCTTTGTTACGGTGACAGTATTAATTTGATGCTGCCACAAGCTTGCTTGAGTTTTCGCTGACGGCTTGCCAAAAGAATTGTCCAACAGGTCCAAATACTTTATCTATCTTTTTGATCATACGGACCTCGCCATCAAGACTTTCTTCAAAATCTTCCAGTGCTAGTGTAATTAATTCGCCTGAGGCTAACTCAGCTTCAATGTGAGAGCGAGGAATAATCGCACAACCTAAGCCTTGACGAATCAGACTCTTAAGGGTGTGTACATCTTTGGTTTTAAACTGCTGCTTGGCGCTATGGATACCTAATCGCTCGTTATCAAAACTTAGGCTACTTTCTAACAAAGTAACACAAGGATATTGATTGAGCTGTTGTAAGCTTGTAACGACTTCTTTATCAAAAAGCGATGGGGCCGCAGCAAGTACTAACTTAAACTCACCCACAGGTAATGCTTGATAGTCGCCTAATCCATGAAATAAATGGAACCATGCTCCTATTGCCACATCAACGTCATCGTCGTTGAGTTGTTCTAGTGACGAAAAGCGTGAGCCTGAGATAATCTGAAATTCAGTAGTAGGAAACTGTTGTTGGCATTGTTTCAGAATCGCTAACAGCATATCAAGGTTACATAGAGGGTCGTAGCCAATCCGAAATAGTGCTTCATTCCCTTCTGCTAGTTGGTGGCCTAATGAGTCAAGTTGGTCAGCGCCAAGTAAGAGCACTTGCGCTTGACGATAAAATATTTTGCCATGACTTGTTAGCGTTAATCGATATTGCTGGCGATCGAGTAGTTGAATAGAATATTGCTGCTCAAGTTTTTTTATTGCAATAGATAATGCTGGTTGGGTTTTATGCAGTGCTTGTGCAGCCGCCTTTAAGCTCCCTAACTCGACAATTTTTTGTAAGACCTTTAACTGTTCTAACGTCATGATTGATACTCGATAAGATTAAATAGCAAAACTTTATAAATAAAATTTATCATGATTTTAATTTTATATAAATTTTATTTTTATATGCGCCGGAGTAACATGTAGTCATCGAAGAAAACCAATGATGAGCATTGGAACAATTTTGGTAAACAAGGGATGGTAATAATGGATGGTAGCAGTAACATGTGGATTAAATTAGGTCAATTATCGGTTGTAATCGCGACCCTAGTCGGACTCAGCGGGTGCTTTGAGCAAGAGGTTGTAGCGAGAGAGCCCATAGTTCCTATGGTGAAAATCATCGATATTGATGGTTTATCTCAATCGTCGGAGCGACAGTTTCCAGCCCAAGTTGAAGCCAACAATGATAGTCACCTTGCGTTTCGCGTAAGTGGTGAAGTACAAAAATTTTTGGTGAAAGCGGGAAATAGGGTGGAAAAAGGCCAGATTCTAGCGCAGCTAGATCCTCGAGACTACAACATTAGCGTCGCTGACCGTGAAGCGAGGCACGCGCTAGCTTTATCGCAGTTTAATCGTACCAAGCAATTACTTGAACGTGAGTTAGCTTCTCAGTCGCAATTTGATGAAGCTCGTGCCAGCTTACTTGTGGCAGAGTCAAATCTAAATAGCGCTAAAACAGCTTTGGAATACACAACGTTACGTGCGCCATACGCTGGCACTATTGCGAAAGTATTTGTTGAAAAGCATCAAAATATTCAAGCTCAACAAGTTATTTTAAACTTACAGAACTTCGATCGCGTCGATGTCTCGATTCACTTGTCGGAAAAACTCGTCGCCACTATTGATAAACAAACAAAGTATCAGCCAGATGTTGTGTTTGACTCGATGCCTGATGAGCGCTTCAAATTGACTGTGAAAGAATGGGATGCTCAAGCAGACCCGGTCACCCGTTCGTATAAGGTTGTCTTCACGATGGCATTGCCTGCAGATAAAAATATTTTACCTGGAATGTCGGGGACAGTTTTTGCGGATTTAGCGCAAGTCACTAAACAAGATTTCTCCCACGTGGTATTGCCTGTTGCAGCTGTTTTCTCTGCGTCTGAGCAGCCGGTTAATAGCCCTGAAAAATTTGTTTGGCGTGTTGCTCAAGATATGACTGTGTCACGCATTCCAGTCAGAGTTGGCCAATTAACCGAGTCCGGTGTGATTATTACTGATGGTTTAGAGGGGAATGAACTTATCGTAGGCGCTGGTGTGCACCACCTTCGTCAAGGGATGAAAGTTCGTCCATGGGTTCGTGAGCGAGGACTGTAAGTTATGGATATCGCAAAACTTTCTATAAGTCATCGTGTCATCAGTTGGATGTTTGCAACTATTTTGTTGCTTGGTGGGATTGTTTCTTATAACGAACTAGGCCGTTTGGAAGATCCAGAGTTTACGATAAAAGAAGCAATGATTTTGACTAGCTATCCTGGTGCTAGTCCTATGCAAGTCGAAGAAGAAGTTAGTTATCCTATTGAAAATGCGTTGCAACAGTTACCCTATATTAAAAATGTTAAATCTATTTCATCGCCGGGTTTATCGCAAATTATTGTTGAGATGCAAAGTACGTATCGTAAAGATGAACTACGACAAATTTGGGATGAAGTGAGGCGTAAGGTTAATGATCTAGCTGGGAGCTTCCCTCAAGGCGTTAATCCGCCAAAGGTTAAAGATGATTTTGGTGATGTATTCGGCGTGTTGCTGGCCATTACTGGTGATGGCTATAGTTATGAAGAGCTAAAAAGCTATGCTGATCAGTTGCGCCGAGAGTTGGTATTAATTGACGGTATTGGAAAAGTTGACTTAGCTGGGCAGCAGCGTGAGCAAGTCGTTGTAGAAATATCTCGCAGTAAGCTTGTTGCGTTGGGTATTCCGCAAGTGAGTATCTTTGAGTTACTTCGTAGTCAAAATACTGTGTCTAATGCAGGGCAGATAAAAGTGGGTGAGGAGTCTATTCGTTTTCACTCCACGGGAGAGTTTAAACACGTTTCTGAGCTTGAATCTTTAATTATTTCTGCGCCGGGCAGTAATGAACTGATTTATCTTGGTGACGTTGCGACCGTTCGTCGCGATTATGCAGAAATCCCATCAAATATTATTACGTACAACCAACAACAAGCATTGCTCATTGGTGTGTCATTCTCCAGTGGCGTTAATGTGGTTAAGGTTGGCGAAGTGTTAGCGCAACGTTTAAGTGAGCTTGAATATTTTAAACCGCTAGGCCTTGAGATAAATACAGTCTACAACCAACCCATTGAAGTTGAGCAGTCGGTGAGTAGCTTTATTCTGAGTTTGGTTGAAGCAGTAGCAATTGTGATTATTGTCCTTTTAGTCTTTATGGGCGTTCGAAGTGGATTATTAATTGGCTTCATCTTACTTATTACAGTGTTTGGTACCTTCATCTTTATGGAATCTATGGCGATAGAGCTGCAACGAATTTCATTAGGTGCGCTGATTATTGCGTTAGGGATGCTCGTCGACAATGCTATTGTCGTGACGGAAGGCATTCTAATAGGGATGAAAAAAGGGCGCAGTAAAACCCAAGCGGCCAGTGATATTGTCAAACAAACGATTTGGCCACTATTAGGCGCAACAGTGATCGCTATTACAGCCTTTGCCCCGATAGGCCTCTCTGCTGATGCAACGGGTGAGTTTGCAGGCAGTTTATTTTGGGTGTTATGTATTTCATTGTTATTGAGCTGGGTTACCGCTATCACCTTAACCCCATTTTTTGCCAGTGTGTTATTTAAAGATAAACTAACTCAAGAGTCGTCAGAGCAAAATGAAGATCCCTATCAAGGTGCATTATTTACTATCTATCGTAAGGTCTTAACCTGTTGTCTGCGTTTTCGTTGGGTCTCGATAACATCGTTAATGTTATTGTTAGTATTAGCCGCTATCGGTTTTGGCCAAGTCAAACAGTCATTTTTTCCTGCCTCTAATACACCCATGTTTTATGTTGATATGTGGCGTTATCAAGGGTCTGATATTAGAGCAACCCAGCAAGATATCGAAAAAGTACACCATTATTTACTAGCTCAGGAAGGGGTGGAGCATGTGACATCTACGGTCGGGCAAGGCGCTATTCGTTTCATGCTGACCTATGGACCAGAGAAAAGCTATCAGTCTTATGGCCAGCTAATTGTTCGTGTGACAAACCGAGAGCGTCAAGCCGAAGTGATGCAGCAATTACGAGATTACCTAAAGGAGCAGTTTCCAGATTCATTGGCCAAGATAAAGCCGATGGAAATTGGCCCTGCGGTCGAGTCAAAACTTGAAGCACGCTTTTCTGGAGCAGATCCTGAAGTGCTTAGACAATTAGCAGGAGAAGCAAAGGCTATTTTGTTTGCTAACCCCCTAGCCTTTAATGTTCGTGATGACTGGCGCCAACGCAGTAAAGTTATTCGCCCAATATTTAATGAGGCGATGGGCAGGCGCGTAGGGATCAGTAAAGCAGATTTAGACGAGTTATTATTGGTGAGTTTCTCTGGCAAAGCAGTAGGTTTGTATCGTGATGGCACTCATATGCTCCCTATTGTTGCCAGAGCGCCCGCGAGTGAACGTCTCTCTGTTGATAGTTTAAATGCCCTGCAAATATATAGTCGCACATTAAAACGTTACATTCCGGTGAGCCAAGTGGTCGATGGGTTCGAAACGACGTGGGAGGACTCTCTGATATTAAGGCGTGATCGCAAACGCACCATTACGGTTAAAGCCGATCATGATGTGCTTGGTGAAGGCACTGCTGATCAATTGTTTAGACAGGTTAAGCCGTTAATCGAGCAGATAAAGCTGCCCCCGGGTTATCAATTGAGCTGGGGCGGTGAATATGAAAGTGCCCGAGATGCTCAAAAAGCATTAATTAGCGGCTTACCAATGGGTTACTTAATCATGTTTATGATCACGGTATTTCTATTTAACTCACTTAAAGCGCCATTAGTGATATGGGCAACTGTGCCTATGGCTATCATCGGCGTTTCTGGCGGCTTATTGGTGATGGGGGCAGCGTTTAGTTTTATGGCTTTACTGGGGCTGCTGAGTTTGTCAGGGATGTTGATTAAAAATGGTATCGTGTTAGTCGATCAAATTAATATTGAACTAAAAGAGGGTAAACAGCCCTACGATGCAATCGTCAGCGCAGGGGTAAGCCGTGTACGTCCGGTAGCAATGGCAGCAATAACCACTATTTTAGGGATGATCCCATTGTTGTTTGACGTGTTTTTCCAATCAATGGCTGTAACTATCATGTTTGGTTTAGGCTTTGCCACCATATTGACCTTAGTGTTCGTTCCAGTATTTTATGCCACTTTCTATGGCATAAGAAAATAACCCATCATATCTAAAGCGTCATAAAATACTGTTTTATGACGCTTTAACATTTCCTTAAAGACATAATATGTCTAGCGTTATGATTTGTAACAAATTTTGATTCGCAAAGTAAGATTAAGTTACATTTTTAACACGAAAGTTTAAGTAATAGTCGTTATAATGCTGCAATCAAAAAAAGCTAAAACGATGATATGGAGTTTTCGATGGCTACTAAAAAACAAATTTTTTTACCTCTTGCCGCACTGACTGTTGCAGTGGTGGCAATGGCAGGTTTAATGATGCTAAAAAAACCGCCTGAAGAGAAAAAAGTGGTCGAGTTCATTCCATTAGTGAAGATAGAGCCTGTGACTGTGGGGGAGCTGCCATTAAAAGTTCGTTCACAAGGTGTTGTCTCACCTAAAGAGCAAACTAAATTAGTCTCACAAATCAATGGCCAGATCATTGAATTAGCGCCGCAATTTATTAAAGGCGGTTTAGTGAAGTCGGGCGACTTACTTGCTCGCATTGACCCTAGTGATTATGAGGCTAACCTCATTGAAGCAGAAGCTAACCTTGCATCGGCACGAGCTTCACTCCAACAAGAAAAAGCCAAAGGTCATGTCGCAGAACAAGAATGGTTACAAATTACCAATGCGAAACCTTCTGAACTGGGCTTACGTAAACCACAGCTTGCTCAAGAAGTTGCACGAGTTCGTGCTGCGCAAGCACAAGTGAAAAAGGCGAGTCGTAATCTGGAACGTACCTATATTAGAGCACCATACAATGCCATTGTTGAGTCAAGGGCCGTCAGTTTAGGCAGCTTTGTGAGTGTCGGTTCGGCTGTTGGTCATGTGCTATCAACGGAAGTCGCTCAAGTTCGCTTACCTATCGCCGATCGTGATTTACAATTCTTAATTGCACAAGGTTTAAACGCGAGTGTAACCATTTACGCCCCATTTAATGGCGAAAAAGCTCAGTGGCAGGGCAAGATTGTCCGTAATGAAGGGGTCATTGATAACGACTCTCGTATGAACTATCTAGTCGCTGAAGTCGATGCCCCTTACTCGTTAGCAAAGCCGCTGCGTTTTGGCAGCTACACAACGGTCGATATTGAAGGCTATGTGCTACCGAGCGCTGCTGTCGTTCCTCGCCATCTTGTCATTGACAACCAGTTAGCGCTATTAAGTGCTGATTCAACATTACACTTTGCAAACGTTAAGGTCATACGAGAGCAAGGTAATGATGTGGTGATAACAGGTGACATAACTAATAGCAGTCAATACATTACTAGTGCATTAGATTACCCAATTGAAGGTATGAAATTATCATTACCTGAACAACTTGCTGAAGAGAAAGAGCAAGTAAAGTCTGAACAAATGCTGGCAAAAGTCGTTGGAGAGTAGCATGCAGAGCTCGGAAAAAGGATTAATTGCCTGGTTTGCTCGCAACAGTGTTGCAGCGAATTTATTGATGCTGTTTATTATTGTTGGGGGCTTACTTGCTTCATTAACTATTCGTAAACAGATGTTCCCGCTTGTTGAGATTAATTGGCTTAATATTAACGTGCCGTACCCTGGCGCTGCTCCGCAAGAAGTAGAAGAAGGAATTACGATAAAAATAGAAGAAGCGCTCGAAGGGATTGAAGGCTTAAAACGTGTTATTAGTTACTCTAATCGAGGTTCATCAAGTGCATGGATTGAAGTCGATACTGACTATGACACACAAGAAGTGCTTGATGAAGTGAAGCTACAAATAGACTCTATTCCTAGCTTTCCTGATGGCATGGAGCGGCCAATTGTCAAACGTGAGAAGTTCCGTCAAGAAGTGATGTATATCAGTTTGCATGGCGACTTAACCCCCAAGCAACTTAAAGAACTTGGCCGGGGTATCCATGACGAAATTCAAGATTTAAGCACGGTGAATATATCGAACTTTTATGGCGGTTTAAGTTATGAAATTTCCATTGAAGTGAGTCAAGATAAACTGCGCGAATATCAACTGTCATTTCGTGACATAGCCAGTACTATCCGTAATTATTCTGCCAATATGTCAGCAGGACAAATTCGCGCTCAAAATGGCGTGATCTCAATGCGCGTCGAAAACCAAGCTTATACTGAACAAGAGTTTGCGCAGTTACCGTTAATTACCCGAGATGATGGCACTGTTGTTTTATTAGGTGATATTGCAACCATCCATGATGGCTTTGTTGAAGGACTTCATTACTCGAAATTTAATGGTGAAAATGCCGTTACACTCTTTGTTGGTGCATCAAGTGATCAAAGTATTTCTGGTGTAGCTGATCAAGTGAAAGCATATATAGAGGAAAAGCAGACGCAGCTCCCTCAAGGCGTTAGTTTAACGCCATGGGTTGATATGACCTTTTACCTCAACGGTCGCCTTGATATGATGCTCAGTAATATGTTTTCTGGTGGTGTTTTAGTGTTTTTAATGCTTGCGCTATTCTTACGTATTCGCTTAGCGTTTTGGGTGATGATGGGACTGCCGGTGAGTTTCTTAGGGGCATTGTTCTTTATGCCAATGGAGTTTATTAATGTCACTATTAATGTCACCAGTTTATTTGCTTTTATTCTTGTATTAGGTGTCGTGGTCGATGATGCGATTGTCGTTGGTGAAAGTGCCAGTGATGAAATAGAACGGCATGGCCATAGTTTAGATAATGTGGTGCGAGGCGTTAAACGGGTTGCGATGCCAGCAACTTTCGGGGTGTTAACGACGATAGCGGCATTTTTACCGATGCTATTTAGTGATGGACCTGAGTCGGCAATGGCACACTCGATTGGCTATGTTGTGGTACTGTGTTTATTGTTCTCTTTAGTGGAGTCAAAGCTTATTTTGCCGGCTCATTTAGCCAAAATTAAATATAAAGAGGCTAATGACACCAGTAAATTACATGCGATACGCTTGAAAGTTGATGGTGGCTTAAAACGTTTCGTTGCAAATACCTATCAGCCATTTTTAATTAAAGCTGTTCATTACCGCTATACAGTACTAGTAACCTTTATTGGCATCTTATTGATCAGTGCAGGCTTGTTTATTGGTGGTTTAGTTCGTTTTATCGGGATGCCGCAGATCCCACATGACTTTCCACGCATTAGCATTGAAATGAAACAGCAAAGCTCTGAACAGTCCACACTAGACGCGATTCTAGCGGTTGAAAATGTGATTAAGCGTGTCGATAAAGAGATTGAGCAAGAGTTTGGTCATCGAGTAGTAGGTGAAATTAACTCAAGCTTAGACTCACGTACCCGGGGTCAGGTAATGGTTAAAATGATCGACCCTGAATTACGTACTTTAGATACCTTCCAAGTCGCACAACGTTGGCGTGATGCCATGCCGCCGATGGCGGGGTTAAAATCGCTCACCGTCAGTGATAATTTATTTGGTGGTGGCCGAGATGACGGTGATGTCAGCTTTAGCTTAATGGGTAAAAATGATGATGAGCTATTAGCAGCGGCTAAGGCACTCAAAGCCAAACTTCGTAGTCTTAAAGGGGTATCAGATGTTAATGATAGCCGCCAAAGTGCAACCAAAGAAGTTCAGTTTGAGTTAACGCCATTGGCATACGGGCTCGGTTTAACCTTGCGTGATATCGCTTCACAAGTTAATTTTAGTTTTTACGGCATTGAAGCTCAGCGTATTTTACGTGATTCAGAAGAGATTCGTGTGATGTTACGTTATCCGCAAGAGCAGCGGAGTTCAATCGGCCATATTAATGACACGCTGATCTTTACAAAAGATGGCCAGCAAGTGCCATTGTCTGAATTAGCAACAGTAACCTTAACCGATGGTGTGAATCGTATACGCCGTGAAAATGGTAAGCGTACGGTTAATGTCTGGGCGACGGTTGATAGTGCCCAAGTTGAGACGTTTAAAGTCGCTGAGGATATCCGGAACAACTTTATGCCTGAGTTGTTAAAGCTTTATCCAAGTGTCAAAACTAAGCTGTCAGGTCGAATACAGCAGGAGATGGACGGTGCTAATGAACAGCTAAGGAATTTTGTTCTGTCTTTATTGGTCATATTTGCATTACTTGCAGTGCCATTACGTTCATACTCACAACCGCTGATTATTATGTCGGTGATCCCGTTCGGTGTCATAGGTGCCGTTATAGGACACATGATTTTTGGTTTGGACCTAAGCTCTATGTCAATGTTTGGTATCATTGCCGCCGCAGGTGTTGTGGTCAATGATTCGTTGGTGATGGTTGATTTTGTCAACAAAGCCAGAGAACGCGGTGCACGAATAAAAGATGCCGTTATCGAGGCTGGTGGTCGCCGATTCAGGGCAATTGCACTAACGTCATTAACCACCTTTATTGGCTTAATGCCGATTATCTTTGAAACAAGTATGCAAGCGAAGATAGTTATCCCAATGGCCATCTCGTTAGCCTTTGGTGTCGCATTTGCTACGGTAATTACTTTACTGCTTATCCCTTGTCTATATGTGATTTTAGAAGATATTAAAGGGGTCTTTTCGAAGACTAAACGTGCGCAGTTGCAAGCTGAAAAAGCGGCGGCGCTAAATGAAGCTTCCGGTGAAGTAGCAATCACTAATAGTGGTGGAATATCCCCATCGAGTAGCTAATGGACTAACGTCTTTACTGGTATTCACAAGGCCTGAGTAGTGATGCTCAGGCCTTTTTATTGTCTTAAATACAATAAATTAGCATGAAGTGATTGGTCATCAGCGTACATTTCTTGCCGTCACTAATTACTTTTTTGGGGAGGGATGTTAGGAAAATAATTTAGGGGGGAGTGTTTAGGTTTTATTGCAGGGCGCGCATTAACATCGATTTGGTTAAGACAGTTGCCATTGAAGGTAAGCTGAAAATTGACGGTTCGCTTTTATAAATGGCTCAACAAATAACAGCCGTTATTAAGGAGTAGCACTTCCTTTGATAAGAAAGTGATCTTGTTATGCCTTGGAAAAATGAGCCTGAACAAGGCACACGATTGAGAAATAGCTGCTATTGGGATTGATAGTAACGCCGTTCCAGTTATTTTAACTGGCACAAGTGGGCAAATATTTAATGTAATTGGTATCACAAGCTCGCTAGGTTTAGCTATGTTTTGAAAAGTTAAAAAGCTGCTGAAAGAGGCGGGCTTTACACCAATACCTAGTAACAAAAAAGCCCTAGTATTTCTACTAAGGCTTTCATTTAGCGACTTAAACTAATATTTCAGAGTAATTAAACTCCAGCATCATCCTTTAATGCTTGGGCTTTATCTGTGCGCTCCCACGGGAACTCTTCACGACCAAAGTGACCGTAAGCCGCTGTTGGTTGATAAATAGGGCGGTTTAGATCAAGCATCTCGATTAGGCCGTATGGGCGTAGGTCAAAGTGCTGACGAACTAAGTCGATTAATACTTGCTCGCTGACTTTTCCTGTGCCAAATGTTTCGATGCTGATAGATGTTGGATCAGCAACACCAATAGCGTAAGACACTTGAATTTCACAACGCTCTGCTAAACCAGCTGCTACGATGTTCTTTGCAACATAACGTGCTGCGTAAGCCGCACTACGGTCAACTTTTGATGGATCTTTACCTGAGAACGCACCGCCACCGTGACGAGCCATACCACCGTAGGTATCTACGATGATTTTACGACCAGTTAGACCACAGTCACCCATTGGGCCACCAATCACGAAACGACCGGTAGGATTGATGAAGTATTTAGTGTCTTTGTTTAGCCACTTTTCAGGTAATACCGGCTTGATGATCGTTTCCATTACTGCTTCAATTAAGTCATCTTGACCGATAGAATCACAATGTTGTGTTGATAATACGACAGCGTCAACGCCAGTAATGATGCCGTTCTCGTAAGCAAAAGTTACTTGAGATTTAGCGTCTGGACGTAACCAAGGTAATGTACCGTCTTTACGGACGTCAGCTTGGCGTTTTACTAACTTATGAGAGTAAGTAATAGGAGCAGGCATTAATACATCAGTTTCATTACTTGCATAACCAAACATTAAGCCTTGGTCACCAGCGCCTAAATCTTTAGGGTCTGCGCGATCAACACCTTGATTGATGTCTGGAGACTGCTTGCCGATTGCGTTAAGGATGGCACAAGAGTCAGCATCAAAGCCCATATCTGAGTTGGTATAACCGATTTCACGCACTGTACGGCGAGTGATTTCTTCGATATCAACCCAAGCTGTGGTAGTGATTTCACCACCAACCATGACCATGCCTGTTTTTACATAAGTTTCACACGCAACACGTGCTTTTGGATCTTGCTCTAAGATTGCATCCAAAACAGCATCTGAAATCTGGTCTGCAATTTTATCTGGATGTCCCTCAGAAACCGACTCTGAAGTAAAAAGGTGTTGTGCCATAGCAAAAGCCTTCGAAATAGTTAATGGGTAAAAAGTAAAAAGATGTTTTTACGTCTGGACGTCTATTGTAATGAAATAAATTATTAATGCTAGGGTCTTTTGACAAATAAATGTTAGCTAGGCGACACTTTTTGCCTCGTCTGTTTACATGATAGCCACTGATTAATCTGCTATGGTATTAATTGTAGATTAAGTTTATTACAACCATGCCGATATAAGGGTATAGGTTATTGATTCGTGGAGGAGCTATGCCGAGTCAAGATTTGATTTTTTCAGTATTACCTAGGCCTTTGGGTAACCGCGTCTCGCCTGTGAAAATTCAAATAAAACAAATTGAGAAATCGAATCAAATAAAAAAAATTAAGTCTGGTGAGCCATCAGACCAAGAAAAACTGATTGAAGTGAAAGCCAAACATAAACGAGAGTTTGAAGCGAAAGATGAAGAGAAAGCGCTCTCAGAAACCCCCTATACAGACGCTACGAAACCTGATGATGACGAAGATCACGAGTTAGATATTTATGCCTAAATGCGTGTTATTCTTTAGTTAATTTAGTCTGATTGACACGCTTGTTTACACAGTTGTGATTGCATCAGTTCTATAAAACAGTCAAAATCATCTTTTTATTTAATGGATTTTCTTCGTGGTCTCTCAATCTCTTTCTCGCCTGAGCGTTGGGCTTACATTACTAATGTTTATTGTCGGGCTGCTTATAAGTGCTGCCATGGTATCTGGCGATGATTATGGTCGCGTAAACCTTTTGCACTTCATTTTATTATTTGTGCTGTGGCCGCTGCTTTCTTGTGGTCTATTGATATTTACTTTATTGCCAACGGCTTCGCCAAAAAGTCTATCGTTACGCTTTAGTTTAGCACTACCTATTTGGCCTAGAGAGTGGCTTATCTCAGTGCAACAATTAAAACAACAACAATTGCTCACCCCATGGTTAAAACTGCAAAGTCAGAAACTCTCGTTAGCCTTTAGCGGTGGGTGTTTATTCGCGTTTATCTTTGTATTGTTGTTCAGTGATGTTTCATTTGTCTGGCGTTCAACATTATTAACAGCCGAGCATATTTACCCTGTGCTCGCCGCAATAGCAATGCCATGGACATATCTTGATATTGCACTGCCAACTAAAGAGGTGCTTGAGTTAACACAAGAGCAGCGTATTAATCATGATAACCTAACTAGTAGCGTCGACTATGGCCAATGGTGGCAGTTCCTATTGGCTGCCCAACTATGTTATGCAATCATCCCACGTTTAATTGCCTTGTGTTGGCTTTCACTGACATTCTCTAAGGCACATAAAGCTCAGCAACAAACAGTAACAACACCTGCGCCTTTATTGAACCCGCAGCCAGCAAAGCCGCAGTTAACGAATGCCTCATCAGAGCGACCTTTATTCGACTCATTTAATCTTGTGTGTTGGTCGCAAGTACCGGATGCTCTACTTATGCAAGTGAAAGACAAGTTTCCCCCAGCGGATAATTTATTTCATGTAGGCTTCCATGGCAGTGAAACCGATGAAGAAAAAGCGAGAGCGGACGATAAAGAGCAGCTCGTAATTGTTGCCGCGTGGGAACCCCCGATGGGTGAATTAAAAGACTTTTTACTACAAGGGCGTGGTGTCATTATGCCAATTGATTTTAAAGAAGAACAATGGCAATCAATTAGCCCCCACTACTTGGATGAGTGGCGACGTTTTTGTCACCCACTGGAAAATTGGACGTTGTTTGTTGATAAGGAATTAACATGAAACCAAGCTTTGCCGTAGTTGGGCACCCAAATAAAGGTAAGTCGTCTATTGTTTCGACTTTAGCAAGAGATGACCGTGTGGCAATATCAATGCAAAGCGGCACGACCGTGGTCTCAGAGAGTTTTGATATTGAAGTCGGCAATGAAAGCTATCAACTGATTGATACCCCAGGGTTTCAACGACCAAGAAAAGTGTTGGCTTGGCTTAATCGGACTAATCCCGATGCTGATAAGCGTGGTGAACGTATTCAACAATTCTTAGAGGACTCTGATTGCGGTCAACAATTCAAAGATGAAATTGAGCTTTTACGGCCGATTATGGCTGGGGCAGCTATCTTATATGTAGTTGATGGGTCTCGTCCTTATAGTGCGGAATATGAAGCGGAAATGGAAATTTTACGCTGGACTGGTCAGCCTAGCATGGCGTTAATTAACCCGATAGCCAATAGCGATTACGTCGATAATTGGACCAAAGCGCTAGGACAATATTTTAGTGTGGTTCGAGTATTTGATGCTGTTAAAGCGGAGATTGAGCATCATATTGACTTGCTTGAAGCTTTTTCGGCGATCCATCAACCGTGGTCATCGTCATTAACGCGTTTAATAACCGCGTTTAAGGGAGAGGTGACACGGCAAAAATATCAAAGCTGTTTTATCGCCAGTAAAATGCTTGAAGAACTAACACAGTATCAGTTGCATCAAAAAGTGTTGAGTAAAACACAGGCAACTTCTCTGCAATTGATGTTAGAGCAACAATATTACCAATGGATGAGGCAACGAGAGTTAACCGCCCATGATGAATTGCAATTGCTATACCGTCATCACCACCTTGAAAGAGATACAACTGAATTATCATTGCCAGATGATTTGTTCGACACCGAAAAGTGGTATGGCTGGGGCTTAGACCGAAAACAATTAGCGAGTGTTGCCGGTATTGCTGGTGCAGCCGCTGGTGGGGCATTAGATTTAGCCGTTGCAGGTCATTCTTTCATGCTAGGAGCATTGGGGGGAGGTGCTTTGGGATCAAGCGCTGCTTGGTTTGGGGCTGATAAACTCGCCCAATCGAAGATTAAAGGGCTCCCTTTAGGTGGTTATGAAGCGCGCGTTGGGCCAATCAAAAATAAAAACTTTCCTTATGTTGTACTTGGGCGTTTCTTACATAGTTATAAAATCTTGCATCGACGCAATCACGCTCAACGTGACCGGATGAGTATTGATGAGCTTACAGTAAGTGACTTGATTGAACAACTGTCCACTAGTGATAAAAAAGCGTTGTACGTAGCATTAGATCGTTTATCAAGGCAGAAAAGTGTTGATGATTTGCCTGATATATTAATGCCAATGTTAACCTTGCTTAATTAGGGTGTTGGTATGATAGAGCGCCATAGCCCTGATATCATTGATTTAGGGCTATGTTGTGTGTCAGCTTAATCATTAAAAGAGCGTGGACTATTAAATATTAAAATCCAAAATATGTGGTGTTTTACCATCACTAGCTAGCTCTTTCTCTAAATTTTGGCACATATCTAGTGCCGGCATAATACTTTCTGGAGAGCCTATTTGCTTGGCCGGAACACCTGCAACGGTGGTGTGTGGAGCGACAGCTTTAAGAACAACGCTACCTGCACCAATCTTAGCGCCTTGACCTATTTCAATGTTGCCCAAAATTTTTGAACCCGCGCCAATGAGCACTCCAGCTCGAACCTTTGGATGACGATCCCCTGATTCTTTACCTGTACCACCGAGTGTAACCCCTTGCAAAATTGAAACGTTATCTTCAATGACACTGGTTTCACCAATAACAATGCCATTGGCATGGTCAAGCATGACCCCTTTGCCAACACAGGCAGCAGGGTGTATATCAACATCAAATGTTTCTGAAATACGACTTTGCACGTAGAGTGCCAGTTGATGGCGATTATTTTGCCACAGGTGGTGTGCAACACGGTAACTTTGTAAAGCCATAAACCCTTTTAAGTGCAATAGCACTTCTGGGTAACTTTGAATGGCGGGATCGCGTTCTCTAACGGCTTCAATATCACGCGCAGTCGCACTAATTGCTTGGGGTGAATCATTAAAGGCCTCATTAAATAATTGCTCGAGTGAGCTCGCAGGCATATACGTATCATACAATTTACTGGATAGAATATTGCTGATGGCCGAAGACAATGAGTTATGGTCAGTAATATGACGGCGATAAAGGTTTGTTAGCAGCGGTTCATCGGCGATCGCCTGTTCTGCTTGGGTAACGATCTGATCCCATAGAGACTCAATATTCATGAAATTATTACAACAACGGTATTTAATCTTATTAATTTGCCACGACTATAGTAATGGGGCAAGAATTTTTACTTATAAGATAGATTGTTAATAATTGGCGCAGGTGTTAACTGCACCTTTAGAAAAGCACTATTGTGTGTTTGCTACCATTAGATTATTACTCGCAAGGTCAAATGTTAGGCCTGAAAATTTGACATCAAACCATTCTAGAAACATTGCGAGGTCTTTTAGTTCTGGGGCTTGATCTAAAAATTCATCCCAAACCTCGAGCTCACTTTGCCAAATCATCCGATAATGCTGCTCAACTAATTGCTGTTTTAGCGGTGAAATAGCAATTTCGTCGGTGGGTTCATCGAGTAAGTAGCAGCTTGATTCAAGCTGTAACTCTTCCAGCGAAGTAACTTCTTCGGCTGCGACTTGTTGCAACCATTGATACATGGGTTGTTTTGGCGTAATAATAAGTGAAATACGGTTAACGAGCTTCATAAGCGTTATCTAATTATAAAAACGTAAGTATAACGATAATTAAGCGTGAGTACCAATGAAGGAGTTATTGGAGCAATTGAGAATTTTATTGATCATTTGGAGTTACTTTGAAACAACAATTAATCCTAATAGCCGTTATTCTGTTATTGACTGCTTGTACAACAAAACAAAACATTAGCTGTTTGACCGAGCATCTCCCTGTGGTCATCAATCACGAGCTAGCCAGAGATGTGGAGTTGTTATCAGCACCACTCATGGCAGGCCGTAAAGCGGGAACCGAGGGTAGTGTGCTGGCTAGGAAGCATATTATTGAACGATTTAAACATTTATCAATCCCTGCTTACTTTTCTAATTATGAGCAACCGTTTGACCTACCTAATGGTGAAAGAGGGGTTAATGTGGTTGCTTTACTTAAGGGGAGTACACTCCCAAACAAAATCATCGTAGTCACCGCACATTATGATCACTTAGGTGAGCGTGCTGGAAGAATCTACTTAGGCGCTGATGATAATGCAACAGGTGTTGCTGCGATGTTGGCTTTAGCAAGAGCCTTAGTCGATAATCCGCCAAGAACTTCAGTGCTCTTTGTTGCCACTGATGCCGAAGAGAAGGGGTTGTTAGGGGCCAAGGCATTGTTAAATCAGGGGGTTAATATCGAGCATGAAATCGTGTTTAATTACAACCTAGATATGCTCGGGCGGGCTAAACGGATGTATTTTTTAAGCTCGACAGGTAAGCAAGCGGATTTAAGCCAACAAATCTTTGCCATTGCAACTATTTGTAGTGTTCATCGGCGCTTTCACCGAGATAAAGTCACGGGAAGGCAGGTTGATTATTTAAGAGCGAGTGACCACTGGGCTTTTGCCAAGAAAGACATTGATTTTTTATTTGTCGGAGGCGCAGATCACCGAGACTACCATTTACCTAGTGATAGCCCCGATAAAATTCTTAAACAACAGTTTTCACAAATCAGTCGCAATATTGTTGAAATATTTTTACTGATCGAGCAACAAGTACAGAGCCAATACTCGACGGGTTAATTGTCGAAAATTATCCCTTGGTTTCTGCCTTTTTCTTTTGCTTCATACAAGGCTTTATCTGAAGCTTCAAGCCAAGCATTGACTGTTTTAAAGGCTTTTGCTGTTTGAGCAATGCCAAAACTCACTGTGACTTGAATTGTTGTATCTTGGTAGCGGAACTCGGCTTGTTCGATTGCCAGACGAATACGCTCGATAAAGTTTAATGACTCCGAACTCGTTGAATGAGCAAGCACAATAGAGAATTCTTCACCGCCAAAACGCGCCAAAATATCAGTATCACGAATCGATTCTTTTAAGATCGACGCCAGCTGCTTTAAAACAGCGTCCCCAGCGGGGTGACCATATTGATCATTAATTGCTTTAAAGTGGTCAATATCCAGCATCACTAAAGAGCTAATTATATTATTTCGGTTAAAGTTAGCAAAAACATTATGCAAAGACTTTTCTAGAAATCCGCGGTTATGAATCTTGGTCAAAGGGTCAGTGTCACTGAGTATTTCTAAACGGTCATTCGCTTGTTGAAGCGCCATCCGATTAGTTGCAACATCTGTAACATCATAAATAGTTAAGCTAATTTGCTCAATATCCCCAGTCAATGAAGGTAACGGAATGATAGTTACGTTTTGATACATGTACTCAACGGTACCAGTTATCGGACGGTAGTTCTTAAAAGGGAAAATATAAGGACGCTGTTCCCAAGTAATAAACGATTGGTTTTCGATGGTTTTAACCGATTCCACTTTACGCATAAACCACTTTTTATCGAGCTCGGGAAATAAATCAAAAAGATTCTTTCCCTTCGCATCTGCAGCGTCAATATTACTGTGGTGTACCATGAAGCCATTCCATGATTCTACGTCGTAATTATTATCGATAACCACCATGCCCACATCAATGCTGTTAATAACACTGAGCATCCAGTGGACTTCTTTAAAATCTAATCCGCTCATGCATTTTGCTCGTCTAAAAGGTAAATGAGTTTGTTATTTAAGATGGGTAATGAGTCTTGAGTTATTAGTACAATAAGGTCACACTCAAGATTATATTCCTCTATCGAGTAATTGATTTCAATGGCAAGAATGTCCTGCCAATTACGTGTATCAGAATAAATCAAATCATTTATATTACGGTGCAAGCCAAGTAACTCAGGGTGTGATTGACTAAATGATAGATCGAGTTGGTCTGAGAACCCTTTAAGGAATGCACCAATCAAAATATTAGATAGGTCAACTAACATTTCTCTTTGTGCTGACTCAGTGAGCTCACCTTCATACTCCATTAATTTAGCTAAATCGTCAAAAGCGGAGTCGTAAAACAAGATCAGCGCTTCACCTGAAATACCTGAACCAATATACCCCTGACAGACCGCTGAAATTGAACTGGTTTCATCAGTTGCCTTAAGCATCATGTGCAGTTCGCTGGAAGCAAGTACGTTAACCTTAGGAATAGGCAAAGTAACAGTTACGTTAAGTACTCGCGCTAATAGGTCACCAGCACGCCCCATAGCAACATTGGCGACCTCTTGGTATGGATCGAGTTGTATCTCGTTGTTATCTGATACTCTAATTTTGTCGCTATCATCTTCCTCGACAAAGGTTTCATTCTCATTGAGTAATTCACTAGCAACCAGATCTTCTTCACGTAAAATACCATAACTGGTTAACAAATCTTTAACTTTTTGTTTGTCCGTGGGTTTTTTTATGAAGTCTAATGCACCGAGTGATTTTACACGTTTATGAGCTTCTGGCTGAATATCACCCGAAACAACAATCGTGAGTGTGGGTAAGTCCTGCGCTTGAATGACTTCTAGCGTGCCATAGCCATCTAGCACTGGCATATTCAAATCGAGAAATAATATATCCCCTTTGCCAGCTTTGATTGCTTCAATCGCTTCCTCACCGTGCTCTGCAAAAGAGATAGAAACATCCCAATTGGGTGGGAGAGCTCGAGCCATTTGTTTTCGTGCGAAACTTGAATCGTCACAAATTAGAATAGGTATCGTCATACAGACCTGTACAGCTTATTTATTGGTTATTGCTAATGGTAAGTAGATAAATGAATAGTTTTACAAGCAAACTACTCAAACAGTTCTAGCTTTAACCATAGCATTTTATTTTTATATTAGAGTGATTCTATCACAGGTAGGATAAATGAATATATCCTGTTACAAAATAGATACATTTAGTTCAATTATTTACGGTGGATAAAAAATGAATAGTGAAGATATGTATTGTTATAGTACGCCACAGAGGGGGAGTTCAGTGGCGTATGAATAAGCTAGTGAGACAAGAAGGCTTTATGCCCAGTTCCCTTTTTTCTTTTTCTTGCTTGGTAAGTAAGTGATGATAATACCAATGAGCATACTAATACCTGCAAGGAGACCGCCATTGACTAACCACTTAATCTTTATATCTTCGTCTTCACCAACAAGTTGGGCAAGCGCTTGCTCCTTAGCTTGGTTTGCTTCTTGTAACTCTTGGCTCAGTTGATCGATGCGGCTGTTCAGCTGATTGCGCTGTTGAGTAAAACTAGCTGAGTTACTATTTAGCGCTTGGTTTTTTGATTGCTCTGAAGCTAATTGCTGCTTAAGCTGCTCATATTTAATTTTTAGGCTTTGTTGAGTTGAAGTAAATTGCGATTGAACCCAGCCAGTACGTTTTTTATTATCAATAATCTTTGTGAATTTTTGATCTTTTGATTGCTCGATAATTTCTATTTCTGTACCAGCAGGCACGCTACCTATAATTCTGAAATTCTCACTTGGCCCAGAATGAATATAGATGAATACATTATCAGAAATATAGCCTGTTTGTGCCTGTGATAATGGTGAAAAAATAAAAAGTAACGCAATAGGTAATGCTTTGAGTAGTTTAAACATATAGTGTCTCGAGGCTTGAAAAATGATACATGCGCCATCCTATTATTTTGTCACCTTGACTGCAACTAGACTTTACACATTATTACTAAAAACCTCGATGTATAGGCATGTTGGTAGTCTATAGGGTTAATAACATGAATGTTATTAACAAAGATGCCCCGTCATTTAATTGCTGATCTTTAAATGAAAGACTCACCCTTAAATTTTTCTCTTAATAGCTTTCCGTTAAAAGCAATTAATACCAGAGTATGCCTCACGCACAAGAGTCGCCTGTTACATTTAATGCATTGAATAAAAACAAAAATATCTACAACAGTTAACTAAGACATAGCCTTTTATTTTATTGAATTTGTAATTATAGATGCGACATTGATATCACTATTTTAAGTTAATACATTTTGGTGCCAAAATGTGCGGCCAGCAGAACAAATGGCTCCAATACCTATTGACTTCTTTCTTCTATTTAAGGCATTACCAATGCATAGAAGAAATGCCATATTTAATTTCATTGGTAGTGTGGAGTGTTCTGTTCGATGACACGTCAAGTTCAGTGAACGTGGTTGTTGTTCGCTTAAGCTGATACAGATTCTGTACATCATTTCAGCGCATTACTTTTTAAGCAGCACCCCTCTGATTAACTGCCCCCTTGGGCTTTCTAGCCCATTAAAGAGTGAGAATCTCATCTTCAATGAAAAGGTGTATAAAATATCCTTAGTAGTTAATTGGCAGAAGGCTTGTAAGAGATATCTCACAAAGCTGTAAGTTTGCGTGGCGAAAACTCCTAAGATAAGTATAAGACTTTTATCTTAACCCTTTAGTATCAGTTATTTATAGATCTCCAGGTGGTTGTTTAACTTTTGCTCTGTGAGAGTTTTTAGTTTGGGGACATTGTTTTGGTGAGGAGATTACATGATAATTTGTCATGTGGTTAGGGAGTGCAGCGCACTTCTCACAAGGAACCCAAACATTTGTAGCTAATGTTAAGATTGACCCCTTATTTTTATCTTGATGTGTTTGATAAAGGGATTAGCCCACGGATTTGGGTGTTAGCATTCAGGATGATTGCTAAAGGATAATTAGGACAGGCTCAGGCAGAGCAACAGTAATATCGAGGAATGAAATTACTGAAATGGACTATAGCATTAGGATGATGCGCTAAAGGATTAGTTAGATAGCGAGGATAGCTATCTCAAGGAAGAACAAGGACAGGCTCAGGTAGAGTAACAGTAATATCGAGGAATGAAATTACTGAAATGGATTATAGCATCAGGATGATGCGCTAAAGGATTGGTTAGATAGCGAGGATAGCTATCTCAAGGAAGAACAAGGACAGGCTCAGG
>NZ_JAUYVJ010000029.1:0-52967 GCF_030689115.1 Psychrobium sp. 1_MG-2023
TAGCGCTCTAGCAGTTGCTTCCCCGTGTCAGTGGATGCGCATTATAGGGATCTTCTGACACATGGCAAGGGCTTTTTGGATCTTTTATTTCAAGCGTACACAAATGAAACAATACGATTATAAATCCACCAAAACAACCCTGTTTCAAACATAATTCAAGCCAATTCACTCAATATAGAGGGAAGGCAATGATCCCTGGATCAGATTCCATCATTTATTTTAGTTAATTGGATCACTCAATTGCATATAATTTAAACTATTTTAGGCGTATCGGTAGTAACTTGAATAAAAGATCTCTATTATAATGCGCTTAAGTTTCTATTTTTCTTCACTAATCTTTAGGTTACATTATGAAATCAAATAAATTCACTCCGCTACTAATTACATTCGTATTAGCTGTAGTCGGCTTCTTTGTACTACCTTTAATTGCACCAAGTATGGAAAGTGCTTCTGTTGTTTTTGCTATAGGTATTGCATTAGGTGGTACAACTGTCGCTCTATTATCTCCTAGCGCTGCAACTTCTTCAGCTACCACCTCTAGCGCAGCCGTCGCTGATGACGATCGTCAAACACTATATGTAGGTAACTTGCCATACCGTGCTAATGAGTCTGTAGTTCGCGAGTTATTCGAATCACATGGACCTGTTTTCTCGGTTCGCTTAGTAAAAGACAAGCAGACAGGGCGTCGTCGTGGGTTCGGCTTCGTTACGATGAATGGTGAAGGTGCGGCACAAGCCATGGCAGAACTAAACGAACAAGAGTTTCAAGAGCGCATATTGAAAGTACGCGAGGCAAAAGAAAAAACAAGCCCAGAAAACACTAGCCAAGTTGATGGTTAACTATAGATAGAGAACTAAAGCCTTCATTAAGTAATGATTGGTTTAACATCTCTTCTAAGCTATCTTCCGTATAAAAAGCTCGGTGGTGAATCTTTCCCCCGGGCTTTTTTGATCGCTGTTTGCAGTCACTAATAAGTAATGACTTAACACGTTGAGCAATAGCAATTCCCGAATCAACAAGAACAATCTTTCCTTCAGTAACACGAGCAATTTCTTTCTTTAATAGCGGAAAATGAGTGCAACCTAAAATGAGGGTGTCAATCCGCCCCATGACAGGCTCAAATATAGCTATTAGTTCTTTATCGTTTGGTTCGATACCTTGAAACGCCATTTCTGCTATCTGGACTAATTTATTGCTGCCAAGCTTATAAAGCTCACATTGGGGGGCGTATGCATTCATTAGTTCATCAATATAAGATCGGTTTATCGTCCCTTGCGTTGCTACAAGGCCAATTTTTTTGCTTTTTGATAACAGAGCGGCTGGTTTTATTGCGGGAACGACCCCGACTACAGGGATACGCAAGGTATTACGTAGCGCAGGCAACGCAACTGTACTGGCAGAGTTGCAAGCTATAACAAGTAAATCAGGTTGAGTTAACTCTATAACAGCAGGAAGTAGCTCAAGTAAGCGAGTAATTAACTGCTGCTCTGACAATTGGCCATAAGGGTAAAACTTATTATCAAATAAATAGTCAATTGACACTGAAGGTAGTAGCTTCGTGATTTCACGAAACACACTGACACCTCCGACACCGGAGTCAAAGACTAAAACACGACTAGTCAAAATTAACCTCAAATAAACAGCAATTCAGCGGCTATTTTCTCTCACCGAGCCTGCGACAACAAGTTTTTTGTTTGCCAGTACTTCGATTACAAGCTATTTAATATCTTCTGATTAAAATCATTAAAGCTATCTAATGTTTTCGAAACCATCTGATCCATCAAATCAAGTTGCTTATTAGCGACATCATTAATCAATTGCTTAACATTATCGCCTGCAAATAGAGATTCGCCAGCCTTCATTACATCATCTAGCCCTTTAACATAAGGCGATAGTGTTGCAATTGGGTTGTTACTGGATTGGTCACCATTTTCTTTTACCGTTGCATAATGCTCAGTAATCGCCAGTTGTTTAACTTCTTTAAAGTCATAAGCAAAGCTGACTATTTGCTGAGAGTCAAAGCCTAATTCATTCGCTTGTTGCCACGCTTGTTCAACATTGCCACTAAAAAAATCATCCGCTAGCTGTGCCATATCGCCTACTAAACTTGAAATAGCCTCTAGTTCATCATCATTTAAATCGCCTTCAACAGTCAAATTAAATGATTGACCATGGCTCGTTGATATTTCTGTGTGTTTACTGTCGTTACTAACGCTTTGAGATTGACTTAGCTGAGCGCTTTGGCCGAACGAAATTGAAATCTTATCTCCATCACGGGTTTGAATATCAATACTACCAGTTTCAACCTCAGATAATTCTATGGCTCTTGAAGAAACCTGAGGGGTTGTAGCACTCTCTTTACCAAACAAAGATTTATCAAGATCATTCATTCCTTGCTGAATCAAGTCATAGCTCTTATCTATTCCTTGCTCAACATCACTCGTCAGCATATCCATAGAACCCAGCTCTTCGCGAGCCATATCAAAACCTTTATCAATGCCTTCACGAGCTTGTTGCATCATTAAATTCAGTTTTGCATCGTCGGCACCACCGGATTTGGCCCCATAAATAGCACCGCTAACAAAATCCATTACATTTTTAGCTACGGCTTCAAAGTCAAACGAGATTGGCTCAACATCAATTTTATCTAAAATAGAGCCGGTCTCGACATCTACGCTAATTGATTGCTGTTTTGAGGATGAAAAGCTAAAAGAGCTATTCACTGAAAGCTGTTGATTTAATGCCGCCATTAACGACTTAGCACCAATCAATAATTTATGATTTGAGGACATAGACAGAACATCATTTTGCTTATCCTGTGCATGGTCAGGCTTATTATTCGACCCCATCTCATCCAATTTATCTTTTTTATTCATTACATTTGCTGGGGCTGTAAATTGATTGACTTTCATGAGGTCACCTAAGAAGAATAGACTATTAAAAATTTATCGGCACAATCACACAAAACTTAAGCTCAATGTCTAATTTTTAATCGACACGTCTGGACAAATAAATAAATTACCCTAGAATCTGCGCCATTCATATTCCTTAGGATCCCATTTATGTTGCCAGGTCTTGTTGATGTTGCAAATTATCAGAAGCAACTCACCGAAAAAGAAGATTTTTTAAAAGATCACTTTAAGCAATTTAACCCACCAGCGCTAGAAAGTTACTGTTCACAACCTGAAAACTATCGGCTGCGCGCTGAATTTCGCGTATGGCATCAAGGTGATGATCTTTACCATATTGTTTTTAACTCCGCGACCAAGGAAAAAGTCCGAGTTGATCAGTTTCCATCAGCATCGGTATTAATCAATCAAATGATGACGGCGTTGATGGCTGAACTAAAAGATAACCCTGCGCTGCGATTTAAGTTATTTCAAATTGACTACCTCTCAACATTAAGCGGTGAAATTATCGTTTCAATGCTTTATCACCGTCAACTAGATGAAGCTTGGCAAGCAGAGGCCGTTGCGTTAAAAGAACGCTTGAGTAAAGAGTTTAACGTGCAGATCATTGGCCGTGCTCGTAAGCAAAAGATTTGCTTAGACCACGATTTCGTTATCGAAAAACTTCAAGTAAATAACAAAGAACTTATTTATAAGCAAGTCGAGAATAGTTTCACTCAACCTAATGGCGGTATTAATCAAAAAATGCTGGAATGGGCTACCGACATCACCAAAGATGCAACAGGCGATTTACTGGAATTGTACTGTGGTAACGGTAACTTCTCATTAGCATTGGCTGAAAACTTCAATCGCGTGCTTGCCACTGAAATCGCTAAACCATCGGTAGACTCTGCTCAATATAACATTAGCGAAAACAAAATTGATAATGTCACTATTTTGCGCATGGCAGCTGAAGAGTTCACTCAAGCGATGCATGGCGAACGCGAGTTTAGACGTTTAAAAGGCATCGATCTTAAAAGCTTCAACTGTAATACCATTTTAGTTGACCCACCACGAGCAGGTCTTGATCAAGCAACACTAGCCATGATCCAAGCTTACGACAACATTATCTACATCTCATGTAACCCTGAGACGTTAGCCGATAACTTATTAACGCTCTGTGAAACACATAACATCACACGGTTTGCCCTGTTCGATCAATTTCCATATACCCACCATATGGAATCTGGTGTTTACCTTACAAAAAAGTAAAGCAGCTACATAAACACGAGACAATAAAAAGGGCTATCATCAGATAGCCCTTTTTGGTCATAACTCAAACTCATACTTGATTAAGTACTTACGCCTTAAACATTCCAACTTTCTTCAACATCCAGAAGATCAGACCCATACATAACATCACAGGTAAGAAGTTACTACCAAGTTCTGGCATAGCAACACGGATACTAGCGGCATAACCTAATGCACCTAAAATAAAGCTAGCAGCTGTTAGCACAGGGATATCACCGCCGATTTCGCGAGTTTGATATTGTTGCAACATACAATAGAATGCCAAAATACAACTAACGATAGGGAAGATTGAGAACGTGACTTCCTCTAAGGTAAAACCAGTTAGGCCTGCATTAGCACTAATACCAGCAACTAAAGAAAAGATAAGAATTTTTTTATCTTCAGATGAAATTGTTAACATTGATTAAATCTCCGTATTATTGTTCGACATATAATTAGCACCGGTTGCAATCATATGTAATTGTAATATAACTCGCTCCGCAAGATCTTTGCGGTCTTCTTGTGTCATATCCAACGCTTCTGCACCTGCATTGAATACGATAATTAGCATGGCTTCACTTTGTATTGTAGCCAATGAACGTTCTAGTGTTGTGTTTTGAATCAAATAGTCAGTTAACTCTTCGACAAAATGGCGAATCTCTCGATTCACAGCTTGTCGAAATGCAGCAGCATTTCCAGAGCGCTCTTGTAATAATAATCTAAACACATTAGGTCTAGAGTCAACGAACTCCATAAAAGTTTCCGTTGATATACGAATAACACTGCCGCCTTTATTAATCCGTTGTCGTGCCTTACGCATTAATTGACGTAACATCAATCCCCCTTCGTCAACCATAGTTAAACCCAGTTCGTTCATGTCTTTAAAATGACGATAAAAAGAGGTAGGTGCAATACCAGCCTCTCGCGCCACTTCACGTAAACTCAAGTTAGAAAAACCATGCTCAGCAGACAATTGATTAAATGCAGCATCAATTAAACCACGCCGTGTTTTTTCCTTTTGTTGAGCTCTTACTCCCATTGACACACCATAAAACATTATAAATTAACATAAGGGTAATGGAACACTTAAGTTGGCACAACATAATAGAAAAAATATATGCATCTTTTTATTATTCTAGTCTAAATACTAACTGATTGGGATCAGTCAAAAGTCGGTAGTGTTCAGTTCGACGTAACCTTTAAGACACAAACGAAAAGAGTTGGTTATGATTAACACCGGAGAATAGTCACGAATAAAATTTAAGATTTCCCAGCCTATATAAGATTATTGGTCAACTTTTGGATTGAAATTTGAGATCCCTTAGACAATAGCTTTTTATCATCACCAATGAATTAAGTTATAAAAATGGGCCTATAAAGGAATTACATTTTTAAACACACACTTGAACTCTCAATATAACTTAGCGTACACTTGTAAGCTCAATTAATATATTTAGGAAGTTTAATGAATAAGCCACCTATCATTTGGACTAATGTCATACTGTTTAGCAGTACGCTATTAGCTGCGCTAATCCTTGTGCCTTGGTACCAAGTAACTTATGGCTTTGACGCCTTTGTGATTATAGCCGCCGTGGCGTCTTTATTTTTCTGTGGTCTGTCAATCACTGCTGGTTATCATCGTTTATGGTCTCATCGTACTTATCAAGCTCATTGGTCTGTACGCTTATTCTTTGCTATTGGTGGTGCATTTGCATTACAAAATTCTGCGTTACACTGGTCAAGTGACCACCGCGTCCACCATAAATTTGTCGATATTAATGATAAAGACCCATACAGCGCCAAACGTGGTTTTTGGTTCTCACATATCGGTTGGATGCTGCGCCACTACAATCACGAGCAATACGATGATTATAGTAATTGCCGAGATCTCCAACGTGACCCTATAGTGATGTGGCAACATAAACATTACCTAGCATTAACCTTAATCACTAATATTGGTTTTGCATTGTTAGTCGGTTGGTTAAGTGGACAAATGCTAGCAAGCTTTATTGCGGTCGGCATTACGCGATTAGTATTAAGCCATCACTTTACTTTCTTCATTAACTCATGGGCACACATGTGGGGCTCGCAGCCTTATACTGACAAAAATACTGCCAAAGATAATGCACTTTTAGCGGTCTTCACTCACGGAGAGGGTTACCATAATTTCCATCACATCTTTGAGTCTGATTACCGTAATGGCATAAAGTGGTATCATTACGATCCAACAAAATGGTTAATTAAGACGTTATCATGGTTGGGTTTAGCAACGAACTTACGCAAAACACCACAACAAAAAATCGAACAAGCGCAATTGGCGATGATATTAAAGCGTAGTACGCAACGCTTAGATTTACGCCACGATGCAGAAGAAATGAAACAGAAGCTTCATGCAGAATACGAAATCCTCGTCACTAAACTAAATGAGTTTTATACGCTGAAAAAGCGTTTGTTTGAAGTTAAAAAGCGTAAAGCGCTCAAAGACTATGACAAGTTACAGCTAGTTAAGCAGCTAAAAGAGTTACAACAATCGTTTGAACAGCAGCGACAAGCCTGGTTGATGTTAGCAAATCACACCTAGCCATAGCCACGACATCGCCCGCAGTTAAAGTAACACGCAAATAGTTACTTTAACTGCTGAGGCAAGCCATAACTGACTCGGTACACCTCATCACTCTGCGCAGCGACATATTGACCAATAATACCCGACATATCAACAAAGCGTCGTGATTGAGCTTCCATTGGAATCACCCCACAACTCACATCGTTCAATACAAACACAATATTGCAATCCAATGAAAATAAGTATGCTAGCTGATTAATCAAATACTCTTCTGTCTGCTCGAGGTTATTAAAAATCCACATCGACAGGCAATCGATCAAATATGTTTCGCCAGAACGCATCACCTTACTTAAATCATGACTTTGCTCTAGCGTAATAAAATCATCTTGCCGTTGCACCTGATGTTTAAACACCCTTTCAGCCATGGCTTCGTCATGATAAGAATTATCATAAGTGGCAATATAGTGAGGTTTTGGACCTTGTAAGGATAAAGTATAAGCAGCCGCTAAATTACTCTTACCACTTTTTTGACCACCAAAATATAACGTTTTCATCATCGTCGCTCTGTCATAAAAGATGAGCAGTCTATCACTTACTCATTGTTAAAACAGTTAGCTGCACTGACTAAGCAACTAAATGAGTTAGATTTTTAGCGCTTACTGGTCGACTAAAATAGTAACCTTGAATTTCTTCGCAGTTAAGGTTTTGTAAGAACATCAATTGTTCTTCCGTTTCAACCCCTTCAGCCACAACCGTTAAGTTAAGGTTATGTGCCATTAAAATAATAGTGGAGACAAGCTCTTCATTATCTTTACACCCGGGAATACCTTCCATAAAACTTCGGTCCACTTTTAATTGGTCAAGGGGCATCTTAGTCAATAAGCTCAGACTGGAGTAGCCCGTACCAAAATCATCCATCGATACACTAACACCAAGCTGACGAATAACATCAAGACAACGGAAGACATATTCAGCATCTTCAATGAAACTAGTTTCTGTTACTTCAATATCTAATAACGATGGATCGTAGTCATAGCATTCAATTAACTCGGCAAGTTGCGAAACCAAATTGTGATTTGCAAACTGCTTCACAGAAATATTCACCGAGATACGGAGTGGAGGCAGTCCCTGCTCTTTCCATGCTAATCCTTGGCAAATAGATTGCTTAAGCACCCAAAATCCAATATCAGAAATAAGGCCAAGCTCTTCAGCAAGGGGGATAAAGACATCAGGTGCCACGCGCCCTAAAATTTTATCCTGCCAACGCAGTAAAGCTTCAACACCAACCACTTTGCGTGATTTAACATCAACTTTTGGCTGATACTCTAGGAAAAACTCATTATTAATTAACGCAGCACGTAAGCGCTGTTCAAGTGCGAGTTGCATTTGAGATTCTTTATTCATTTCTGATGAATAAAGACAGAATTGATTTCGCCCTTTCTCTTTGGCACGATGCATCGCCGAATCCGAGTTTCTCAGCAGCTCAGTTCTAGTCAAGCCGTCTTGCGGGAAAATAGAACAGCCAACACTACTGGTGATAAATAACTTTTTATCATCAATAATTAATGGTGTTTCAAAGCATTCGATCACTTGCTGGGCAGTACGATAAGCAACTGCTTTGTCTTCAAGTTCAGATAGCACAATGACTAACTCATCACCTCCAACGCGTGCAAGAGTATCATTATGACTAATACATTGGTTTAATCGATTAGCCACTTCACAGAGTACTAAGTCACCAATATCGTGCCCTAACGATTCATTAATTCGCTTAAAATGGTCCAAATCAATAAATAATAGCCCAAGTTGACTTTGTTCTTCGTGAGCGTGCGTTAAAGCATTATCAATACGATCAAACAGCAATTGACGATTAGGAAGCTTGGTTAGGGGGTCATAATATGCAAGGTGTTCAATGATTAATTCTGAGTTTTTACGATCAGAAATATCATTAAAAATTCCCGCGTATAATACTTGCTGGGTGGTAGGCTCAACAATACGTGTGATGGTAAGCCATTCCGGATAAATTTCTCCGTTCTTTTTTCTATTCCAGACTTCACCTTGCCAATAGCCCTCTTCATCAAGCGTCTGCCACATCACATCATAGAATTCTTTATCATGCCTGCCCGAGCTGACCATTGATGCGGGCTGACCTAGAGCCTCTGCTTCACTATAACCAGTCACCTGAGTAAACGCAGGGTTTACTGTCTTGATGATTGTATTTCTGTCCGTCACCATGATGCCATCAACTGACGCTTCAATTAAAGCGTGAGCCATGTGCAAGTTATATTCTTTTTCTTTTAGGCTTGCACTTGTTTCAGCCAACGCACTGCGTAAGCGGTTGATATAGCTACGCTCTATACGGTTAAGAATATCAGAGAAAGAAACAATGCCTAAGAATTCACCATTATCTCCTTGAACCCCAAGATGTCGAATATGGCGTTTTTGCATAAACGAGCGGATTGATAACAAGCTCATACTGTTAGAAACAGAGATGAGCGGCTGACTCATTACGCTTTCTATAGAGGTATCTAACTGATTAGTCGCAATCAAACGAACAATATCCCGCTCAGTAAGCAAACCAGCAGGCTGATCATCGATAGTCGCAACTAAGGAGTCGCTTCGCCGCTTACGCATTAATTCGATTGCGTCATGAATTGGCTTTGATGCATCTAATAATGGCGCCTGCTTTTTAGGCATGATGTTTTGAACTTGAGTAAGGCTCAAAAAGTATTGCGCATCTTGATTGATAATAATATCGCTCTGTGAAACGACACCTACTAACAGCCCATCATCATCAATAACAATGAGGTGACGAACCTCCCGTAATTTCAATTCCAGCGCCACGTCATCAAGTGACAGGTGAATATTAACCATAAATAAGTTAACACTCATCACCTCACCTAAAGGCACACCCAATGCATCGGGGTTATTTAAATCCACTGATAACGAATCCGCTTCAGTCCAAATCCCTATCGGCTTATGATTTTCCGTGACAATAATTGAGCTACAACGTCTTTGATGCATTAACCCAGTGGCTTCTCTAAGGGAGGTCTCCTTAAAGCAAGTCACCACGTTACGCTCGACTACACTACATAATGAGTTTTCGTTCATGTTTACCACTTTAAAGCTCTTAGAGCTTTATTGACGCATGTAAAAATACTGACGATACTATCACAGTCCTTTTAACATAGTTTCTTGAGTCGAGTCATTATTGATCTAAATCAATAACCCTAAGGCTGTTGATATGATAAAAGTCTGATACTTTAGTTAAATAATTTCCGCTGTAATTAGCTCTCATTGACATACCTTTACCCACCGCAACAAACGTTATAATATAACAAAACATACAAAGTGCAGAGACTCATAATGAAAGCGAGTAATTTCGAAATAAGTGCTATTCCTACTAATATTATCACCGGCTTTTTAGGGGCAGGAAAAACATCAGCCATTCTTCATTTATTAAAAAGCAAACCGGATAATGAACGCTGGGCAGTCCTAGTCAATGAGTTCGGGGAAATTGGTATTGATGGCAGTTTATTTGAAGGCAAGCATTCACAGGGACAAGGCATATATATCCGCGAAGTACCCGGTGGCTGTATGTGCTGCGCGGCAGGCTTGCCAATGCAAGTAGCCCTTAACCAGCTATTGACTAAAGCAAAGCCAGACCGTTTACTAATTGAACCCACAGGACTCGGCCACCCTCAGGAAGTGCTCAATATCTTATCGTCAACACACTATCATGACGTGCTTTCGTTACAAAAAACACTAACCTTAGTTGATGCGCGAAAATTATCCAGCAAGCAATACACATCGCATGAAACCTTCAATCAACAGATAGCGATCGCAGACACGGTCATAGGCAACAAGTCCGACTTATACCGCGAAGGTGATAGCGCCAACCTAACCTCATATATCAAAAATAATTGTCAGCCACAAGTGAACGTCATCTTCGCACAACACGGCGTTATTGAGACTAGCTACCTCAATGGTGCAACAGCTGCAATCCGCCCCGCAGCCCACCATCACCATCACCAAGCACAATCAAAACCATTGGCCTCTCAACTCGCTATCCCTGAATGTGGCTTCATTAAAGCATGTAATGAGGGTGAAGGATTTAAAAGTATCGGCTGGCGCTTCTCCCCCACCAAGGTATTTTACCGACACAAGTTAATCTCTTTTCTATCTAAGCTTCCTAAACTCCAGATTGAACGTGTAAAAGCAGTATTTATCACTAACGATGGAATCTTTGCTTATAACCTAACAACAGATATGCTAACCGAAGAAGAGCTGGATGACTGTTTGGAAAGCAGAGTTGAAATGATCGCCACCGAACTTCCAGAATCATTAGAGACGCAGCTCATGACATGCCTTCAAGCGTGAGTGATACTGTTCAATGTTCCACATTAATTCTGTTTTTGTTTGGAAAAGCCCAGCAAGGATGCTGGATGTATAATATTTAACAAAATTATTTACAGGCTCATTTGTTGTGGCGCTTTATAAACAGCGCCCCCCCTATAAAGCTGCACTTTACAGTGTGCGCTTAATACCTAGAGTTTCAAACAAAATTTTATAGTTGCTTATACTTTTTTGGTTAAATGTCAGCGCCCATTGCGCATCACTTATTGATAAATAATCGGGTACCGGAAGTATTTTATTCCCATCTACGAAAGACTTCATAAAATTAGAATAATCAATCCCAGTAGTATACTTCAACCCTTGGGTAATATCGCCCAAACTGTACAACTTTTTGTCCCTGTGGAAATTAACGTACATCCAACGCATCAGTTCATCGATACTCTTGTTATTATTTGTTCTTTTTCTTATATCGTGGTCTAGCACCATTGCTACAACCCAACCACCACCGTATACGAGAAAGTAATTTTCAAACTTGAGTTTATTTGTTCGACCAGCACGTCTCATAGATATTTTGCCAAGACCTGACGACGTTGAGTAGTAACCAATAACAGAAGACACAACCGCCAACATTTCTTCCGAGGATATCAAACCTAATTCAACAGCGGTCTTGAAAGTATAAAACTCAGAAAACCCCTCATTAAACCAATGTTCTCTCCCATCTTGATATCGAAAAGATTCAGCACTCCACAAATGAAATAGTTCATGAAGTAATATTCTTTGCCAAGTAGAAAAACCAAATGTTTTACCATTATTCCAAGAGAGTATGATCAATTTAGGATCGGCTTCACCTCCTAAATACTTTCCTTGCCTGACATGAATAGAAATCTCAGAGTATTCGACACCTTTTTTATCTCTAGGCAGTCCACCAAAGAATTTTGTATAAGATAAAAATGCTTTATTTGTTAATTGATTGATTTCATTTTCTTTCTTAACTGACTGCTCATCCATAAAGTGATAATTAATAGTAACATTTTCTAATTGAACAACCTTTAAAGCCTCTTTAGCCTGTAGAGGTATTGAAGCAAGCAAAAAGAAAGCAAAGCTCACAAGTTTCCCTAGTTTGTTCTTAAACATTGTTTACTTCCTCAGTTTTAGATTGAAATGCTTTACGGTAGGCTAACGGAGAAATAGAAAAGTTGCGTTCGAACGCTCTCCTGAACCCGTCAGGAGAACTAAAACCAACAGTTTTAGCAATAATTTTTATTTCTTTTTGGCTTGATAACAATAGCTCTGAGGCCAATTGCATTCGATATTTTTCTACATATTGTGCAGGTGTAAATCCTGTTTCTTTTACAAAAAACCTATGACATTGCCTTTCACTCAAATGAATGACATCAGCCAAACGATTAACAGTTAACTCTTCTTCAATATGTTCTTTAATCCAATTAAATAACGACTCTAAGCGATCTGTTTTTGGTGTTTGCACATCCATAATATCTGAAAATTGTTTTTGCCCTCCTGTACGCTTTAAATAGACGACGAGGTGCTTTGCAACATGATGCGCTAAGTTTTTTCCTTCATCTATTTCTATAAGGCGTAGCGCCAAATCAATCCCCGATGTAACCCCTGCCGAAGACCAATATCGCCCATCCCTAACAAATAGCTTTTCACTGTCAACATTTAACTTGGGGTAGCGTTTCTTTAGATCACTAACAAATGCCCAATGTGTTGCGACGTTCGTATTATTAGGAAGTCCAGCTCTAGCAGTTAGGTAAACTCCGGTGCATATTGATACCACTCTCTCACATTTAGACATCAGCACTTTCAAGCGAGACAATTGCTTAGAATCAATTGACGTACTCCTCGCCCCCTTTCCTCCGGGAATGATTAAAGTATGACAATTTTTCACATCTTCTATAGAAACAGATGGGGTTATTGTTAAACCAGCCTCGCAATTGATCGCTGTATCGCAAAATCCAATTACTTGTAACTGATAACTATTTTTATGGACTTGTATTGCCTCATTAAAAGCGGATTGCGGACCAGCTAAATCAAGCAACTCAACGCCATCATAAGCTAAAAAGCAAATTGTCTTTGGCATAATAAATTTTATTCTTAATGTCGATTGAAATGCATCTTACACTGTTTAAAAAAAGGCAGCCATGACACCAAGCCAACCAAACCTGCCATAAACCTTGCTATTCAAATGGAAAGCTTAATTCATCTTTAAGATCATGAAAAACCTTGAAACTCGTGGGTTGTAATTACATGCATCAAGATGCAACTTTTCCAATTGTTCCGCCATGATATTAAACAGAGCAGTGTTCACTTAGATAATTACAACTGGCCCATAATCATCTTGTAGTTCAAACACCTCACTAATAAACTTGGTAAAGGCTTAGACTTAGCTTTGGCTAGTTTCCACCATACGCTGAACGGCCAGCTAGAGTAGCTTGCCGCCACGCATTTCTGTAAATTGAAAGACCTTCAACAGTCATATGAGAAGACCCTTTATCAATATCATTCCATTAAAAAAGGGCTTGTAAAAACAAGCCCTTTTGTGTAAATCAAGTTTATAATTCTTGAATTAGAACGGGATATCGTCATCCCAGCCATCATCTAAATCTGGTGCTTTAGCTGGCTGTTGTGCAGGTTGCTGCGCAGGCTGTTGTGCTGGCTGTTGAAAACCACCTTGCTGTGGCTGACTAGCAAAATTATTTTGTTGCTGAGGCGCAGCCTGTTGCGGAGCTTGCTGATAGCCACCTTGTTGTTGAGGTGCCGCTTGCTGTGGTGCCTGCTGTTGGAAACCGCCTTGTTGCTGTGGAGCCGCAGCTTGCTGATAGCCACCTTGCTGTTGAGGTGCTTGTTGCTGATAACCACCTTGGCCACCGCCTTGACGGCCGCCTAACATTTGCATGGTGCCATTAAAGCCTTGAACAACGACTTCAGTGGTATAACGGTCATTACCGCTTTGGTCTTGCCATTTACGAGTTTGTAATGCGCCTTCAATGTAAACTTGTGAGCCTTTACGCAGGTATTCACCAGCAATTTCAGCTAACTTACCGAACACTGAAATATTGTGCCATTCAGTTTTTTCTTTTTGCTCGCCGGTGTTCTTATCACGCCACGACTCTGATGTTGCTAAAGTTAAGTTAGCAACTGCGCCACCACTTGGTAAGTAACGGATCTCAGGATCTTTACCTAAGTTACCTACAAGAATGACTTTATTAATTCCCTTACTGGCCATATTCGCCCCTATCTATCTGTTTAGTATGGCTGTATAGCCGATAATCAATAAGTTTCACTTTAACTTAAATTACGTTTCTATCAGTTATTTAAAACCACATGAAACGTTAAAGTGCGATGATTTTCATTATACTGATTTATTAGTCACGGTGCGAGAGCTTAGCAGCCTACTTCGTCGCTTTTATGCTTAACTCAGGATCTATTTAGATCCTAAACCTATGCTAGGCCTAGACTTTAGGATAGAAAATAAATTTAACTCAAATAAACATTCGTTAAATAAAAACCTTCTAGCTAGAAGTTAGTGTCTCAACCGTGATGTTATGGTGCTTTGGTCGTCTTGTTGATATTAACAATGGTGATTACACTCACTCCTTCATTTTAATAACGTTATTAAGTTCAACGTTTTTTATTGGCAGCTTTTTTCTTCCTGAAACGGGGGAAGAAAAGAAGGAGGTTTTATGCGCGGAGTAGTCTCCCCAAAACTCGTACCATTACTCGAGCAAGCAAATGCAGCTATCGCTCAAGCGAAACAGGATAATCAAGCCTTTGCGCCAAGTATCGTGCGTGCAAATCTCGACAAGCTGGCAGGGCTGATGATGACTGGCGCTGATATTCCGCTAATAAAAGATGTGATGTTTTATGCTGGTGCACAAGCTATCCCTGCTCGGTTATATAATCCCAATCCAGAAAAGACCTTGCCAGTATTATTACATTTTCATGGTGGCGGTCACATGTGTGGTAGTGTTGAGTTATATGACCCGATCAGTCGTGACCTTGCTTTAGCTGCTCAAGCTATTGTCATTTGTATCGATTACCGCCTCGCGCCGGAATTCCCTTACCCAGCAGGCGTTAATGATTGCCAACACGTATTAAGTCACTATAAAGAAGCAGTCAAAGGCATGAAACACAATGACACGCTCTACATAGCTGGCGACAGTGCGGGCGGTGCTATTAGTACCACATTGGTGATGAATAACATTCATAATGAGCACATTAAAATTGATAAACAAATCCTGATCTATCCTAGTGTTGATTACACCATGAGTCAGCTTTCAATCGAAGAAAATGGTACGGGATTCTTACTAGAGCAAGATAAGATCAGTTGGTATTTCGAGCAGTATTTCCAACAAAGCGATTCGACTCACCCCATCATTAAAACAGCTTCTCCACTGTTAGGTGCATTTTCTCCTTCCATGCCAAAAACCTTAGTGATCACTGCTGGCTGCGATCCATTGCGAGACGAAGGCCATGCTTATGTTAAGGCCCTACAAGAGGTAGGCGTGCCGGTCACCCACCACCAATTTGACGACATGATTCATGCTTATATGCTGCTCAATAGCATAGTAGAGGAAGAGTATCGAGCCAGTTTAGATTTGATTAGTCGTTTCGTTGCAGCGTAACACCTCACTGCGACATGTCCCCAACCCCGTCGTTCCGGCAGTGGGTTAGCCGGAATCTCGTGTTTGATGCACAAGCGAGGTCCTGAATAAAACACTTTCAGGATGACGAAGTGAGAGTTCCTGAATAAAACACTTCAGGACGACGAAGTGGGAGTTCTGAATCGATTGCCTTAAACTTCAATTGGCGCGAGTAACACCGCACGAGCTTCATTAAGCTCAAAAACCTTCGCATCCACTTTAAGGTAAGCGGCTTGATCATCAAAAATTACTATCGCTTCTTTAACACCGGGCAGCGCCATTAGCTGTTGTGACATGTTTTCCGCTGTCGGTTGATCATGGGCGTCAGCATCGAGGGTATATGTCTTGAGCACCTTCGGGTTAACCATGCCAGCGGTGTAAAACCACCACGCAATAACCAAAATTGTTGATGTTGCAAACACACCAGCTAACCCTAGATATTGATAACATAAACCACCTAAGATTCCGCCCCAGAACGCACCAAAGAATTGGCTTGATGAGTAAATCCCCATCGCCGTTCCCTTCTGGCCAGCAGGCGCAAACTTAGCGATTAATGAGGGTAATGAGGCTTCTAAATAATTAAATGCGGTAAAGAACACAATCACAGCGACGAACAGGCCAATAAATGAACCTTGTAACAGATACATCATCACCAATGAAACCGCTAACAGCAGCAAAGAAAAGCGATACATTTGTTTCATGCTTTCATTTTTAGCACCGATGATAATCAGTGGCACCATCAACACAAAAGACACCAACAAGGTCGGGAAATAGAGTTGCCAATGATCAGTCGTAGCGAAATCAAGTTCCATTAACATCAGCGGTAATACGACAAAAATAGAGGTGATAACAAGATGCAGCACGAAAATACCGACATCTAAACGCAATAGCTGGCCGTCTTTTAACATCGCAGAAATCAGCTCTGGCGCCGCGCGAGTATCGCCTTTCGGTGCTTTGCTGACCGCATTAGGTGCGATAAATAACACCACCAGCATACCTAATAAAGCCAGCCCAGCGGTTAAGTTAAATAAGCCAGATAAACCAATACTATCTACCAGCACTGGACCTAAAATCAGCGATACCGCAAATGACAAACCAATACACATACCAATGGTCGCCATCACTTTCGGACGATGTTCATCGCGAGTCACATCGGCAGCTAAGGCTAAAATAGTACTAGCAATCGCCCCCATCCCTTGAATAGCACGGCCAATTGTCACGCCCATTACTGAATCAGCATAAGCAGCAATTAAGCTACCAATACAGAAAATAGCAAGACCAATCAGAATCACTGGTTTGCGACCAAAGCGGTCAGAAAGCATGCCCATCGGGATTTGTAATAAGGCTTGGGTTAAGCCATAGGCACCAATAGCAATACCAACCCACATCGGAGAATAACCGTCGAGCTCCTGACCATAAATTGCAAAAACAGGCATGATCATAAACAAACCCAGCATGCGTAAGCCAAACACCAAGGCTAGAGAAATCGCAGCACGCTTTTCAATTGAATTTAATCCACTCACGTTACTCATCAGACAATTGCTATCCCCATAAAAAAACAGAATTGTAACATGAGCGATTTTTGATCCCCAGTGTTGAATTAGATTAGCTAATATAAAAATGTGCTAGCGCAACAAATCAGATCAATTAATAGCAAACACGGTGAGATAATTCGGGCAAAGCACTGCAATGGACAGCAAACTATGCAATAATTTCGGGTTCGATAATCGTCATAGAAGTGTTGTTCATGGATAAAATTGAAGTACGGGGCGCACGCACCCACAATTTAAAAAACATCAACCTAACCATCCCACGCGATAAACTCATCGTGATCACCGGATTATCAGGGTCGGGCAAGTCCTCACTCGCCTTTGACACACTCTATGCCGAAGGACAGCGCCGCTATGTAGAATCTTTATCAGCCTATGCTCGCCAATTCTTATCATTAATGGAAAAGCCTGATGTTGATTCAATCGAAGGACTCAGTCCTGCGATTTCAATCGAACAAAAATCGACATCACATAACCCGCGCTCAACAGTGGGTACCATTACAGAAATTCACGATTATCTACGTTTATTATTTGCCCGCGTTGGTGAGCCGCGTTGCCCTACCCATGACTTACCATTAGCGGCACAAACCATTAGTCAAATGGTCGATAAAGTTTTAGCGCTGCCCCAAGGCAGTAAGCTGATGCTATTAGCGCCCGTGGTACAACAACGTAAAGGTGAGCACACTAAATTGCTCGACAACCTCGCAGCGCAAGGCTTTATTCGCGCTCGTATCGATGGCTCGGTATGTGACTTATCTGATCCACCGACGCTAGAACTACAAAAGAAACACGATATTGAAGTGGTTGTTGACCGTTTTAAAGTTCGCGAAGATCTCCAACAACGCTTAGCCGAGTCATTTGAAACCGCACTTGAGCTTTCAGGTGGTGTCGCCAGTATTGTTGCAATGGATGATGACAGTGAACTTGAGCCTATTCTTTTTTCTGCAAACTTTGCCTGTAGTCAGTGTGGCTATTCGATGGCTGAGTTAGAACCTCGCTTATTTTCTTTTAATAACCCAGCAGGTGCCTGTGGTAGTTGTGACGGTTTAGGGGTTAAACAGTTTTTTGATCCACAACGCATCGTGGTTAATCCAGAGCTTAGCCTTGCAGGCGGTGCAATTCGTGGCTGGGATCGTCGTAATTTCTATTATTTCCAAATGCTCACCGCTCTGAGCGAGCATTACGGTTTTGACTTAGAAGCGCCGTTTGAATCGCTAACGGATGAAGATAAAAAACACATCTTCTTTGGTAGTGGTACCAAGTCACTTGAATTTAAGTACATGAACGATCGCGGTGATATGGTGGTTAGAAACCACCCCTTTGAAGGGATCATCAATAACATGGATCGCCGCTACCGTGAAACAGAGTCCAATGCGGTACGAGAAGAACTCACTAAATACTTAAACCAGCAGTCATGTCCAAGCTGTGATGGCAGCCGTTTACGTCAAGAAGCGCGTCATGTATTTATTGGCACAACCAATTTACCAACGGTTGCAGAATATTCCATTGGCGATTGTATGGATTTCTTTGACCAGCTTGAATTTACGGGTCAAAAAGCCCAAATTGCGGAAAAAATCCTAAAAGAGATCCGCGATCGTTTAGGCTTTTTAGTCAATGTTGGCCTTAATTACCTGAGCCTTTCGCGCAGCGCAGATACCTTATCAGGGGGTGAAGCTCAGCGTATTCGTTTAGCTAGTCAAATTGGTGCCGGCCTTGTTGGTGTCATGTATGTGCTTGACGAGCCTTCCATTGGTTTACATCAACGTGATAACGAGCGTCTGCTAAAAACCCTAAACCACCTTCGCGATTTAGGTAATACCGTTATTGTGGTTGAACATGATGAAGATGCAATCCGCTGTGCCGATTATATTATCGATATCGGCCCTGGTGCTGGCGTTCATGGCGGTGAAATCATTGCCCAAGGCTCTTATCAACAAATCATCGATAATGAGCAATCGGTGACAGGCCAATACTTATCGGGCGCAAAACAAATCGAATACCGCAAAGAACGTACCCAACATCAAGATCAATGGATCAAATTGTTTGGCGCACGCGGTAACAACTTAAAAAATGTTGATTTAGCGATACCGACAGGATTGCTCACCTGTGTCACAGGTGTTTCTGGCTCGGGTAAATCGACCTTAATTAATAATACCTTCTACCCACTGGCACATATTGCGTTAAATAAAGCGGTTAATGATGAGCCCGCGCCGCATGATCGCATCGAAGGCTTAGAGCATTGCGACAAAGTCGTCGACATTGATCAAAGTCCAATTGGCCGAACGCCACGTTCAAACCCAGCAACTTATACGGGTATTTTCACCCCTATTCGTGAACTATTTGCAGCCACCCAAGAGTCACGCTCGCGCGGTTATAAGGCAGGTCGTTTTAGTTTTAATGTCAAGGGCGGTCGTTGTGAAGCCTGTCAGGGCGACGGGGTGACTAAGGTAGAAATGCACTTCTTACCAGATGTATACGTGCCTTGTGATGTTTGTCATTCTAAACGTTATAACCGTGAAACCCTTGAAGTCCTTTATAAAGGCAAAAACATTCACCAAGTGCTGGAAATGACGGTCGAAGATGCCAATGAGTTCTTCAAACCCGTCCCTGCTATTGCACGTAAGCTGCAAACCTTAATGGATGTTGGCCTGTCTTACATTACGCTTGGTCAATCCGCGACCACACTTTCTGGTGGTGAAGCACAGCGGGTCAAACTCGCCAAAGAGCTCTCAAAACGCGATACGGGTAAAACCTTATACATTTTAGATGAGCCAACCACGGGTCTACATTTTAAAGATATTCAAATGTTGCTCGATGTATTACATCGCCTGCGTGATCACGGCAATACCATCGTGGTAATTGAGCATAACCTTGATGTGGTTAAGACGGCAGACTGGATCATTGATTTAGGACCTGAGGGCGGTAATGGCGGTGGTCAAATCTTGTGTGCAGGAACCCCTGAAGACATCGTTGATCATCCGGTATCCCACACGGCAAGATTCTTAAAGCCGCTACTTTAATATCAGTGTTATTGTAATTTTATGATAAAAAGTAGTAACTTAAGTAAGGTATCACTTAAGTTACTACTTAAACTAATCTTTAGAACAACATTTGAAGACTCTAGACGAGGACATTATGACCTTTGACGCTCACCAGTTTCGCCAGCAATTTCCATTGATTTGCGACAGTGACCAAATTTATTTGGATAGCGCTGCTACCGCGCAAAAGCCACAGTGTGTTATCGACTGTATCAATAAGTTCTATAGTGAGAGTAATGCCAATGTTCATCGCGCAGCACACCAGCTCAGCGCTAAAGCAACAGCGCAATATGAGTTAGCACGTTCAAATGTCGCCAAATTTATTCATGCGCATAACAGCAAAGAAGTCATCTTCACCAAAGGCACAACAGAGTCAATTAACCTCATTGCCCAAAGTTATGCCCGACCAAATCTCGCCGCTATTCATAATATTGTCGTAGCAGTATCAGAGCACCACGCCAATATTGTGCCATGGCAAATGGTTTGTCAGCAAACTGGCGCGGAGTTACGGGTTATTCACTTAAATGATAATTACGAGCTCGACTTAAACCATGCTTTATCATTGATTGACCAAGATACAAAAATCGTCGCTATCGCACACGCTTCCAATGTCACGGGTGTCATTAACCCAATCGAAGAATTAATTAGCTTGGCTAAAAATGTTAATGCCGTGACAGTCATCGATGGCGCCCAAGCTATCGCGCACCTGCCCGTTGATGTGCAACAACTTGATTGTGATTTTTACGTTTTCTCGGCACATAAAATGTTTGGCCCAACCGGTGTTGGAATTCTATATGGCAAAGAAGCACTATTAGAGGCAATGCCGCCATGGCAAGGCGGTGGTGAAATGATTAAAAAGGTGAGCTTTAGCGGTACAACGTATAATCAACTCCCCTTTAAGTTTGAGGCTGGCACGCCTAATATCAGTGGCGTTTTAGGCCTAAGTCAAGCTATCAACTTTATTCAGCAATTTGAACACAAGCAAGTTTTTGATTATGAACAACAGTTGCTAAACTATGCAACAGAACGGCTTAAGCAACTTGAAGAAGTCAATATTATTGGTGATGTGAACCATAAGCTTCCCGTTCTTAGCTTTGTGGTTGATGAAGAGCATTCATCAGACGTTGCCACCTTACTGGATCAACAGAATATTGCAGTGCGAGCAGGACACCATTGTGCAATGCCCCTAATGGAGTACATCGAGCACTCCGGGACAATTCGCGCGTCTTTTGCACCATATAATACCTTTGATGAAGTTGAAGAATTTACTAAAGCGGTCGAGAAAACCTTAAGCTTTTTTTAACCACTGATACAACCGTTAGCTAACACTCTATTGAGTTCAGCAACAGTTAATCAGCTTGCGATAAACTAAAGCCTCATTCGTTATCACGATAAGTTGAATTTATCGCTTATGTTATGATGAGGAAGTTATAACCTCATTTGGTTTATGGATAAGCTGAATTACGTTCTAGTAGACATCCAATAACTCGGGAATAAAATGATAACTAGCATATTAAAGCGACTCAGTTTAATCGCTCTCATTACCTTCTCTGCGAATACCATTGCAGCGGATAGTAATGAGCAAAAAGCATCGAAGTTAGCGTTAACTAAATATAAAGCAACTAAACTGCTTAAAGTCGAGCGAGTGAAAGAACAACAGTTTAAGGTCAAATTACTTCTAGCCAATGGGCGTTTAAAAACCGTCTTCGTCAACACAAAAAGTGGCAAAGTAAGCGAAAGAAAAAAGTGACCAAACAATAAAAACAACAAGTAATGTTAGATTAATGACATTGATGAAAGGAAAACTATGCGTATTTTAATTGTCGAAGATGAACCTCTATTACTCGAACAACTAAATTCAAGTCTCACCAAACAAGGTTACGCCGTTGACTGTGCTGCAGACGGTGAAGAAGGCTTATTTCAAGGAACCGAATACCCTTACGATTTAGCAATCATTGATTTAGGCTTACCGAAAATCGATGGTCTTGATGTGATTAAAAAATTGCGTGAGCAAGGTAAGAATTACCCTATTCTTATTTTAACTGCTCGTGACCAATGGCAAGAGAAAGTCATTGGCCTCGACTCTGGCGCGGATGACTACTTGACCAAACCATTTGAAATGGATGAACTGTTAGCCCGTGTTAAAGCATTACTGCGTCGTAGCGTCGGCATGGCAAGCGCCTCCCAACACTTCGGCCCGCTATCTTTAGACTTAAATGCACAATCAGTGGCGGTTGATGGCACTGAGATTGAGCTAACAGCTTATGAGTATAAGGTTATTGAATACCTATTGACTCACCCACATCAAGTAATCTCAAAAACAGTACTCACCGAGCATATTTACGATCAAGATTACGATCGTGATTCAAACGTTATTGAAGTGTTCGTGCGTCGCCTGCGCAAAAAACTTGACCCTAACGGTACCATTGAACCGATTGAAACATTGCGTGGCCGAGGTTATCGAATCAACCCAGCAATTGCTAACGGTTAATCAGTGAAGAACTATTCACTTCGTACACGAATACTGCTTATGGCCAGCTTCTTTATGCTGGTCTTTTTTAGTATTACCGCCGCAGTTCTCGATTCAGCATTCACTAACGCGACCAAGAGTGCAGAAAAAGAAAAGCTCCAACTGTATATCCTGAGTTTAATCTCCAGCGCCGAACAACAAGGGCGTGACTTAATCATTCCAGCTTATCAACAAGAGTCGCGCTTTAATGAAGCAAGTTCCGGGCTTTATGGTTATGTGCTAGATCGCGCAGGCCGCGAGTTATGGCGATCACGCTCCGCCTTAACGGTCTCCCCTGTTACAGCAAGGCCACAGCGCCCAGGCAAGAGCAGTTTTGGCATCGATAATACGCACGTTGGCGTAGAATATTTTGTTGCAACCTATGGCACCATTGAAGAAAGCCACGGTAAAGACTATCAATATACCTTTGTCGTGATGCAGGACAATATCGCCTTTCAGCGTGCTCTCACCAGCTATCGCTCCGATCTGTGGATGTGGCTCGCTATTGTGGCGCTCCTACTGCTAACAACTCAGCACTTCTTATTAAGCCGTGGTTTACGTCCGCTGTATAATTTAGCCCATGAGCTTAAAGACATAGAAGATGGTCACATTGAAGCATTAAGTGATGATTACCCCAAAGAGCTAAGCCGTTTAACGGGCAACCTGAATCGCTTGGTTGACAGTGAACGCAAGCAACGTACTCGCTACCATCAACGCTTGGGCGATCTCGCTCATTCGTTAAAGACACCTCTTGCGGTGCTCACGAACGCCGCTGACGAATCGACAGTCGAGCTGCATCAATTAGTGAAAGAACAAAGCCAACGCATGGATCAAATTGTTCGTTATCAATTGCAACGTGCAGTGGTTAGCCAACAGGTTACAGGTATCACTCGGGTTAATATCTTAGAGCACGCCACTCAAGTCAAAAATGCATTGGACAAAGTCTATAAAGATAAGGCCGTATTATGTCAGTTGCATATTCCAAGTGAGAGTTTCTTTCATGGCGATCAAGGCGACTTACTTGAGATGCTCGGTAACCTCATGGACAACGCCTATAAATATGGCGCAGGAGAAGTCAAAGTCTCAGTAGCAGAGGATTCAAAGCAACTTCAGTTCATCATTGAAGATAACGGTCCCGGTATTGAAGAGCAAGCGCGGGAAAAAATCACCCAACGCGGCGCAAGACTTGACACCCAAGAGCAAGGGCAAGGCATTGGTATGGCCGTTGTCGTTGATATTATTAATAGCTACAACGGCAGCTTTACAATTAATGACTCTGAGTTGCTAGGCGCTAAATTTAGCCTAAGCTTTACCAAGCAACATTACTGAGATCGCCATTAAAAGTGATTAGGATCAGGGTTTATTTCGCTCACTTGATTATGCTTGATAACAACTAGTAGCCATAAGTCTTAGGTGATAAGACCAGTAATTGGCTGCCAAATGTCGCGATTTGTATATAATGTGTCGTGATAAAGTTATCTTAACGATTTGCCTATCAAATGAAACACAGCTAGACTGGTTTTTAAATAAAAATAGCAAGATTAAAGATATACTCAGGGGATGTCTTCAAGATGAGCGAAAATAACCACATCTTATTGGTAAATGGTCCAAACTTAAATATGTTAGGCCGCCGCGAGCCTGGTCATTACGGTCAACAAACTCTACCAGAGATTGTTGATACATTAACCCAGCAAGCTCAAGCAATGGATATTAGCTTAAGTCATATTCAGTCAAATGCTGAATTTGAGCTCATTAATGCAATTCACCAAACCGATGCGGATTTTATTATTATTAATCCTGCCGCCTTTACACATACCAGTGTAGCGCTGCGTGATGCCATTTTGTCTGTCAACATTCCTTTTATAGAAATTCATTTATCTAACGTTCATAAACGCGAACCATTTCGTCACCATTCCTACTTCTCAGATGTAGCAATTGGGGTGATTTGTGGCTTAGGCCCAGCGGGTTATGAATACGCTTTACAAGCGGCAGCGTCGCATTTGGCGCAGTCCTAAACTTTTGAGAAGAGAACACCATGGATATTCGTAAAATAAAAAAATTAATTGAGCTGGTAGAAGAATCAGGTATTTCTGAGTTAGAAATCGCTGAAGGTGAAGAGTCAGTACGCATCAGTCGTACGACAGCAGCAGTTGCAGCACCAGCTCCAGTAGCGGTAGCAGCAGCCCCAGTTGCAGCAGCTCCTGCTCCAGTAGCAGCTCCAGCAGTTGAAGCAGCACCAGCTCAAGTTAGCGGCCATCAAGTAAAATCTCCAATGGTTGGTACGTTCTACCGTGCAGCTTCTCCAGAAGCAAAGCCATTTGTTGAAGTTGGTAGCAAAGTAAACGTTGGCGATACACTATGTATCGTTGAAGCGATGAAAATGATGAACCAAATCGAAGCGGATAAAGCCGGTACTGTTGTTGCTATTGAAGTAGACGACACTGCAGCGGTTGAGTTTGACCAGGTTCTAGTAATCATCGAATAAGGCTGACTGATTATGTTAGATAAAGTAGTTATCGCCAACCGTGGTGAAATAGCTTTACGTATTCTTCGTGCTTGTAAAGAAATGGGCATTAAGACCGTAGCAGTTCACTCAACGGCTGACCGCGACTTAAAACACGTACTGCTAGCTGATGAAACATTATGTATCGGCCCAGCACCAGCAACGCAAAGTTACCTAAATATTCCAGCAATCATTAGTGCTGCTGAAATTACTGGCGCTGTTGCTATTCACCCAGGTTATGGCTTCTTAGCTGAAAATGCTGATTTTGCCGAGCAAATCGAACAATCTGGTTTCATTTTCATTGGCCCTAAAGCCGATACGATTCGCCTTATGGGTGATAAAGTGTCTGCAATTGATGCGATGCGTAAAGCTGGCGTACCAACGGTACCTGGTTCAGACGGCGTGTTAGGCGATGATGATGAAGTGAACAAGAAGATTGCTAAGCGTATTGGTTACCCTGTTATCGTTAAAGCTTCTGGCGGCGGCGGTGGTCGTGGTATGCGCGTAGTTCGCTCTGAAGAAGAGTTAATTGAAACAATTTCACTTACGCAAGCAGAAGCGATTGCCTGTTTCAATAATGGCCAACTGTACATGGAGAAGTTCCTAGAGAACCCTCGTCATATCGAGATCCAAGTATTAGCCGATGGTCAAGGTCAAGCGATTCACCTAGGTGAACGTGACTGTTCAATGCAACGTCGTCATCAAAAAGTTGTTGAAGAAGCGCCAGCACCGGGTATCACAGAAGAAACTCGCCGTTTCATCGGTGAGCGTTGTGCGAAAGCCTGTATCGATATTGGCTACCGCGGTGCAGGTACCTTTGAGTTCTTATATGAAAACGGTGAGTTCTACTTCATTGAAATGAACACGCGTATTCAGGTAGAGCATTGTGTTACAGAAATGGTAACTGGCGTTGATTTAATCAAAGAGCAACTACGTGTTGCTGCTGGCCAACCATTATCTATTACTCAAGACGAAGTACAAATTCGCGGCCATGCTATTGAATGTCGTATTAATGCAGAAGATCCAGTGACTTTCATCCCTTCACCGGGTGAAATCAAACGTTTCCACGCACCAGGCGGTTTAGGTATTCGTTGGGATTCACACATCTACGCAGGCTACAAAGTGCCACCACACTATGATTCAATGGTTGGCAAGCTAATTACTTACGGTGAAAACCGTGGTATCGCCATTGCACGTATGCGTAACGCATTAAGCGAATTCATTGTAGAAGGGATTAAAACCAATACCCCACTACAACAACGCATTATGGATGACGAAAACTTCCAAAACGGTGGTGCAAACATCCACTACCTAGAGAAAAAACTAGGCCTATAATTAAGCCGGTTTTTCTTGAATCAAAAGACCAGCCGTTTGGCTGGTTTTTTTATGCCCTATCGTCGTTCCGGCAGCCTCTTAACCAGAATTTCTCTTTTAACTGCAACATAAGATCCTGAATAAAACAATGTCAGAATGACATTGAGTAGGCATACCCTAAAAACGTCGTTCTGGCAGTCTTTTAGCCAGAATCTCTCTTTTAACTGCAACATAAGATCCTGAATAAAACAATGTCAGGGTGACATTAAGTAGACATCCCCTAAAAACGTCGTTCTGGCAGTCTTTTAGCCAGAATCTAGCCCACCCTCCATCAAGCGCCTCAGACAAATGACACCCAACCCCCTTTTATTGCTATAATCCAACGCAACTACCGAAATCGAGAACCCCAGCCATGCCTTGGATCCAACTTAAGCTCAACGCAACCAATGAATCAGCCGAACACCTTGGTGATCTACTATCTGAAAGCGGTGCACTATCAGTGACCTTTTTAGACGCTAAAGACACCCCAGTGTTTGAGCCGCTACCGGGTGAAACTCGTCTATGGGGTGAAACTGATATCGTTGCACTCTATGAAGGCACCCAAGACATGACAGCGGTGGTTGACTTTCTCAGCGCACAGCCTGAACTTGGTCCTAACTTCACCCATAAAGTTGAAGCATTAGAGGACAAAGATTGGGTTCGTGAATGGATGGATAACTTCCACCCTATGCAATTTGGTAAACGCTTATGGATTTGCCCAAGCTGGCGTGATGTACCAGATCCAACAGCCGTTAATGTGATGCTTGATCCTGGCCTCGCTTTTGGTACAGGCACTCATCCAACAACAGCATTGTGTTTACAATGGTTAGATGGATTAGACCTAGCGGGTAAAACTGTTGTCGACTTTGGTTGTGGTTCAGGTATTTTAGCCATCGCAGCCCTCAAATTAGGCGCAAAACGCGTCATTGGTATCGACATTGACCCACAAGCGATTATCGCTAGTAAAGAGAATGCTAGACGTAACGGTGTTGAAGATAAGATAGAACTTTATTTACCGCAAGATCAACCCGACGGCATTCAAGCCGATGTATTGGTTGCTAACATCCTAGCAGGACCGTTAGAAGAACTAGCACCATTGATGCAAGGCTTAGTAAAAACCGGTGGCCCACTCTCGCTGTCAGGCTTATTACCTGAACAAGCAGACCGCCTGCTTGAAGTTTACAGCCAATGGTTTGACATGGAGCCTGCAACAGAACAAGACGAATGGATTCGCCTTAACGGACTTAAAAGATAAGTAGCTCACTTTTGCAGCAAATCATTACTGATTTGCTGCATTTTGTTAACATCATTAACGCTCTAAGCCTATATTCCCACTTGCTTTACACCTTTTTTTATTAACAACACCGCCCAACGTCACATTTTTGACCAGTCAAGAAAAATAATTGCTTTTCGTTTAAATATTGAGCTTTTCAATTTAAGAAAAAATGCGTACTATACGCACCCCTGACGAAGTAGAGGTAGTTATCGTATGAAGATTGGAGATTACCAATTAGCCAATCCACTCATTTTAGCCCCAATGGCCGGTATTACCGATAAACCATTTCGCGAACTATGCTTTAAGCTTGGTGCCGGAATGACTGTTTCTGAAATGTGTTCATCGAACCCAAAAGTATGGCAAAGCAGCAAATCAACGCATCGCATGACCCATACCGAGGAAGCGGGTATTAGCAGCGTGCAAATTGCAGGCAGCGATCCACAAGAAATGGCATTAGCCGCTCAATTCAACGTTGAGCAAGGCGCACAGATAATCGATATTAATATGGGTTGTCCAGCCAAGAAGGTGAACAAAAAGTTAGCGGGTTCAGCATTACTACAGCACCCAGATTTGGTTAAGCAAATCTTAGACAGCGTTGTCAGTGCAGTTGATGTTCCGGTAACACTTAAGATTCGTACAGGCTGGGATACTGACAACCGAAATGGTGTTGATATCGCAAAGCTCGCACAAGATGCAGGCATTGCTTCCTTAGCCGTACACGGCAGAACACGTGCATGTTTGTACAAGGGTTTTGCTGAATATGACACTATTAGAGCCATCAAACAGGCAATTTCGATTCCTGTGGTAGCCAATGGTGACATTACTAGCCCGGAAAAGGCCAGTGAAGTTTTAGACTACACCGGTGCCGACGCTATTATGATTGGCCGTGGAGCCCAAGGTAACCCTTGGATCTTCCGTGAAATCAATCATTACCTAACGACAGGACAAAAGCTAGCGCCAGTGCCACACACTGAGGTTCGCGATACATTACTTAACCATGTGCATGCCCTCCACCAGTTTTATGGTGACTTTTTAGGGGTGCGTATTGCACGCAAACACATTGGTTGGTATCTCAAGGAACAGCGTAATGAATTACGCCAAGAGTTGTTTAAGATAGAAACAGCCGAGGAACAGCTGGCTGTATTGGAACGCATTTTTACCGATAAAATTAATTAAGAAGAGCAAATTTCACATGTTTGATCAACACACTACAAGTACTACAACTGAAAACCAACTAACTGTTGACCCTATCCAATTAGCCAACGGTACAGTTAAGCCACAATTACTACGTGACTCAGTAAAACGTGCTGTAAGCAACTTTTTTGCTCAACTAGATGGCGAAGAGCCAACTGAAGTATACGAAATGGTTTTATGTGAAATGGAACGTCCACTATTAGACCTGACTATGCAGTTTACTCGCGGTAACCAAACACGCGCAGCAAACCTATTAGGCATCAACCGCGGTACATTACGTAAGAAATTAAAAAAATACGGCATGAACTAAGACTAGACCTTTCTAGTAGTAGTTAACCTATTTGCTAAAAGCCCAATCAATGAACGTTGATTGGGCTTTTTATTTCTTCTTTTTTCGAGGTTTTGTAACAGCTTTATCCTTTTTAAAGCCCCAATACATTAAACCTATAAATCCCCCAAAAACAAATAGAAAACCTAACAACGACACGAGTTTATTATTAAGTATTGATTGCATAAAAAATAAAGCCAGCATGCCACCAAGACAAATTAACCAAAGGAGAATGCCCCGCTCACTTTAATTCTTCATAATTTAATTTGCGCCTTTCTCTTATTTATTGTCATTTACAGTAACTATCAATTTTATTTGTGCTTTTGACATACCCATTCACTAAAGACTTTTCAAACCACTCACATGATTGTTTCAATTTATTTTCAGTCAATAATAAAATCCCTATCGAGTGTGCAGCTCTTATATCGCCTAACTCATCAGCTTGCTTCAAATAAAAAAGAGCTTTGCTCATATCTCTAGCGACTAACTTATCAATAAAGTAATGTATCCCTAAATCAAAATTAGCGCCAGCGACTTGTCGCTCAGCACTTTTGTGTAAAAAGCGGATAGCATCAGCGCTAGATAGTCCATGGTCGATATTACTTGATTCGCTAAAAAGGATAAAAATAGCGTGAGGGGCTCGATCATGCTTCTTTTTATCTAAATAAATATATTCATTAAGCGCCAAAATCTCATTCTTATTAACACCTAAACCATAATGTAAGTGTTGCGCATACATAAATCTAGACTCAAAGTTTCCTACATTGCCACTTTGTTGATAGAGCACAGCTGATTTTTCATACTGCTGCTTACCATAGTAATAGTCCGCAAGGATCTCCGTCGCTATATCTTTACCTGAGTTACTTGCCTCAGTTAATAGCTCTAAGGCGTATAATGTATTTTGTTCACTCTTTAATAAATGTAAATAGATTTGAGCTGTATTAACAAGAAAGTCCCCTCTCTTAGGGGTTTTTAATGCTTCAACTAAATATTCATTGATATACCTTGCGTGCTCTTTAGAACCTGATTGTAGAATCAAAATTGAATAATCTAACAGTATTAGGTCATTGCCAAGTCGGCTTCGACCCAAGCACTCCCTATACCCTTCAAGCGCGCTAATAAAGCTATCTTTACTGTTTAGCTCCATACGCCCACAACTGTTAACTAAAACACTCTTAACTTGGTTTTCTTCATCGCTTATTACTGTGTTCAGTGATTGCGCATATAGAGTGTTATGAAAAAACACGACACTTAACAATACGAAAAAAATATACCTACACATGAATCCCTTCTCCTTTCCCAAACTAAAAACGTAAAGTAGGACAGGCTTAAAATATTATTAAGATACTAAACGTTATTAGACCAGAATACATTAATTAACCGACTTAGCTATGGGCCTTAATAGCCCAAAGAGCGACAATACGAGCAGCAATACCCCACTAAATAATTCACTGTTATAAATTAAATAGAACGACAATAGCAACGACATGACTTCTAAGCCAAATAACGCATAACTCATCGAGCTGCCACTAGGCTTATCTAAAATGAACTTAACCCCTTTCAGTTCTTCAATAACGCGGTATTTATCTAAGACTTTATTGAGTGTTAATTCAACGGGTTCCGTTGAGCTCTTCGGTGTTAAAGAAACAGACCAATCGACCGATAAGCTCTTTACGTTGGCGTTAATTTCTATTGCTCCATCGACGGTAGTGACGCAAAAACGCTGCCTAATCTCAAAGCTCTGAGTGCTCGGCTGATGAAAAATGAGTTCATCATTACAATAGAGCAGCAACCCTTTTATCCAGTAATTATGAAGCTGATAATGATTATTGCCGTATGCAAAGTTATAAATCACAGTACAAGCAGTCCTTGTTTATAGTGAGCAAGATAATAAGCTTGAATTGTAACCTGTGACAAGCCAAAGCTCTTCGACTCAACACTTTCTTACATTCCCTAACACTCCCTAACAAAGCGCCAACATAAATATCATACTGTTAGCTGCTACCTCGCCCTACACTACGCCCAGACAAAAGCTACCTTCATTATTATCCAAGGAGAATAGGTGTGAGCAATCGACAAAACGGAATCAAAACACTGTTACTGGCAGGCTTATTAGTCGGCGTTACTGCTTGTAGTGATACTCACGATGAGCTGTTAGATCATGCCGATAAAAAAAATAGTGCAGAAATAACCTATATTAATGCCGCAGACAATGCGACGACCTTTTATTTAAAAAGCCGGCAGTATCTTAAAAGCGTTTATCATCGCGACTTTGTCACCACCAATTTACCCGTCGGTCAAGTGAGTCGTGCAATTGAACATAAATGGGCCAGCTCAGGCCATAAGTCAGAATTCGCGATTGAAGACAGTACCAGCGGCGAAAATATGGACGAATTAAAATATAGCTTATCAGACAATGATAAATATTGGGCGATTGCATGGATGGATAATGGCAATGAAGTGTTAAGCGTGTTTGAAAAAAAAGCCAGTAATCAAAATGATGTGATGCGCGTTCGGGTCTTTGCCAACCAAGCTCTTAGCCTCAACATCTTAGACGATGACGCCAACTATCCAAATACCGAAGCAGGAAAAGCAACCCCAACTTATACGCTACAAAACTGTAGCGATCTGTATGTTGGTGGTAATGAAATTGATTTATGCCAACAAGGTAACTACGGAGAGTCGTATTTAGTGGTGGTTAATCAGCAGGGGCAAATTAGCTACGCGCCAGAATAACACGCCAAGCAGCTAAATCGATTAGTGTATTAAGTTCAAACGACCGCAGCGACACTTTAATCAAAATCGCTGTGAAAAAAGGCTCCACGCCATCGCTATGATGTCGTGGAGCTTTTGATATTATAGGCTCTTCACATCTTGCGTTAAGCTCTCTAGATGCTCACGCACCTCAACATTGGTGTGTTGGCTCACTCGACCGCCTAAGTGCTTACCAAAGAACTGCTCCATGGCGAACATCGCGGCCAACATATTATTCGACTTTTTAAAACCATGCCCTTCGTCTTTGGCAAGGATATATTCAACAGGCAAGCCTTTAGCTGCCATTTCCTTGGCGATGTTATCAGACTCCTGCTGGGTAACACGAACATCGTTAGCCCCCTGGATTAGTAAAACTGGCGCGGTAATTTGATCAATAAAGTTAATTGGCGAACGTGCTTGCATATCAGCTAATTCACTTGGAATTTTTGTATCACCAACGGCGCTAAACCATGTTCCTAAGTACGGTCGAGCCCAATCAGGAAATGCATCCATCAAGGTTGATAGGCTTGATGGGCCACAAAATGAAATCACCGCTTTATACATATCCGGTGTAAAGGTTGCACCCGCTAATGACGCATAACCGCCATACGACCCACCCATAATGCCTAATCGTTCTTTATCCGCAATGCCTTGCTCAACAAGGAAGTTAGCACCATCGGTTAAGTCATGTTGCATGGTACCCGTGCCCCAATTTTTATCACCTAAATTAAGGAAACGCTTACCAAACCCTGTCGAGGCTCTAAAGTTAGGCTGTAACACGGCATAGCCACGATTCGCTAATAACTGAGCCACAGGATTAAAAGTATCTGATTTCAACGTCCAATGTACTCTAGCCCACGGACCGCCATGGGGCAGGACTATCGTCGGTAGATTGGTCTTTTCCCCTTTCGGCAAGGTTAAATAGGCTTGGATTGTTTCGCCATCACGCGCCTGATAAGTAATCGACTGACGCTTAGACAACAGCTCAGGCTGAATACTAGGTGTTTGTGTGGCTAACACACTAACTTCACCTGTTGTCGCTTGGTAAATATAATCGGTGCCCGCCTCAACATCACTGGCGACATGTAGCTGCCATGCGCCAGTTTTCTCATTACGCTTGGTAATAGTAATTTCAACATCGTGCTTAAAGTGTTGATTAATTTTCTGCCAATGACTGGCAAAGGTTGCATCTAATGGATAAGTACGTAAACGCCCACCATAATAGGAAACACTCAGTGGCGTACCATCATCACTAAAGATCGCACTGTGTACATCAGACTCATTGTTTGGGTCGCGGTGTAATGTAGTAAATGAAAGCGTATTTAAATCTAAGCTTAATAGTTCCTGCTTATCCCTGCCCTCAATACTGGCTTTAATAAAAGCGAGTTTCTTCTCACCATTATAGGCAACGATGTCGATGGCTTCGCCCGGCAGGCTTTTAATCACACTGTGCCATTGTTGGTTAACCCTGCTAAAAAGTTCACGGCTGTTATCAGGGTTCATAGCAACGCCTAATACCACTTGGCCTTGCTTATCAAAATGCGCAGATTGAAAGTTATTATTATTAATTAACTTGCGAGTTAATACTTTGCTGTTGATATCCAATGTATAGCCATCTAATCGTGATGGCTTATCATGGTTGGCGAAAATAGCTAATTTGTTCGCATCATTACGTACCTGCTGCGACAAAATATAACGCACTTTGTTGTTATTGGTTAGTGCCGTTACTGTGGTGTTAACCAGTTGATTTGTTGATTCATTGGCCTCAAAAGAGACTCGATAAATTTGCGTGTTTTCACTGCCGCCGATATCTTTAGCGAAGAATAATTCATTGCCATTAGCCGACCAGAAAAACGTTTGAATCGGCTCTTTTGATTGTGTTAATGGCTGCGCCTGATCGGGGTGAGCTCCTTTAGGCATAATAAAAATATTGGCCGTCCCTAAATGCTCTTTAGTAAACGCGACCCATTGCCCATCACTCGATACATGCAATTTGGTAGTTTCATTGCTGGTAAAAAACTGCTCCAGTGGAATTAACGCAGCTTGTTGAGTTTGCTCCATGCTCGTTGTCGCTGGCGATTGCTGTAAAAGAGTGCAGCCCGTTAATCCAGAGGTCAGTAGCCCAGCAAAAGTGGCAGCGATGAGTGTCTTCTTAAAATTCATATCAATTCCTATACAGCAAATCATGGAAGCAAACCTCTTGTTCGCCCCTTTAGTTTCGAAACATAGTATTACGCAAATTAATTATCGTCAAACGATAATTAATTATTATTTTTATAAATTATCAAACATTGCTATACTAGCGCCACAAATGATAGGTTCTTCGAGTTGTTATGAATTCTCAAATACAAAAGTTACAAAAACTGCAAAAACTTGCTTACATCTTAAGAGTATTAGTGCTGGCAACCATTGCGCTTAGTGTGTTTTATCTCGTTTATCAATACGTGAAAAATGATGCGTTAGTATTATCAACCAGCGAACTATTCACTCAGCTGTGGCAGAGTGAACAAAGTAGTCATCCTGTTTTGGCGCTGACCTTACTGCCAAGCTTTGCCATTTTATTTTTAGCGGGCTACTGGTTACAGCGCCTATTGGCGAACTTTCAACAGGGGCAGTTCTTCTGCGATGATGCGATCAAATCATTCTTTTGGCTCATTTGGATCAAAGTGATCAGCATTGGAGTGACCGTTGTTGAAGATATTGCCGTAGCCTATTACCACTCTCAATTTTTTGAAGAAACAAAACTGGTTATTGGTGTCGACCTTGGTGAAACTTTAACTATCATATTCTTATTACTTGTCGCCCACTTACTAAAACAAGCAAAGGCGATTGAAGCTGAAAACAAAGAGTTTATTTAAGCGATGGAAATTATTGTCAATTTAGATGTAATGATGGCAATGCGCAAAGTCAGCTCAAAAGAGCTGGCAAAAGCGATTGGCATTACAGAAGCGAACTTATCGCTACTCAAACGCGGCAAGGTCAAAGGCGTGCGTTTTGAAACCTTAGCCAGCATCTGCAATTACTTAGAATGCCAACCGGGGGATTTACTGGTATTCAACAAAGAGTAAACAATCTCAGCCACAGCCTAAAACCCAGCACCGTTAAGATTCAACTCGATCACGCCAGCGGCTGTGTCATGCTCAAAACGGGCGCATATTTTTAATAGACAGCACAACCAGTGAAAGCTGTTTGTCCTTTTATCGCTTCCTCCCCGCCTAAATCACGAACTTCAACAAACTACCCAACAGAAAATAACCCTAAAAAATCCCAGTTATTACCATAGCCGAAAGAAAAAAAACTATTTATAAACTAAGCTAAAAGATACGGTTAATTAACCATTGGCTTTGTATGGCTTTTACTATTGGAAGAAAAATTGGCGCGGCATTCGCGGTTATTTTGTTACTCATTATCGCCATGGGTATCACGGTTTATACCTTAACAACAGGGATTCTCACTGATTCTGAAGATATTCGTGATGATGATGTCCCTGGGGTTATTTTATACCTGCAAATCCTAGATGAAATTGGCGATATGCACAGTAATGTTGTTGAGTACAGCACTGGCGAAATTGACGAAGTTGAAGAGTTCCATTCTAATTTCAAAGAGTTTCAATATTACTTTTCTCAATTAGAACCACTAGAGCAAGGGACTGAAAGCGATAATGAGAAAATGGCGACGATAGAGCGTTTAGTCAATGATTACGCCAGTCAAATCATACGGGATGTGTTTGAAAAATATGATCCACAAGATGAGCTTTGGGCAAAACAAATTGTTGATGAGTTAGAACATAAGCAAGGGGCTGAATTAGAAAAGCTATTAGATTCGTTAAAAGAGCAAGAATATCAAGAGGCCCTAGCAGCGAAAAATATCGACCGAGCCATCAACGATGACCTTCCCGGTGTGAGATATTATCTAGAACTCGTGGATGAAGCTGGGGATATGCTTGCATCACTGAGTGATTATGTCAGCGGAGAGCTCGATGAAGAACAAGAGTTTAGAGCCAATGCCGAAGATTTTACCCGTTATTTCAATTTACTTGAGCCCCTAGAGCAAAAACCTTCTGAAATAAGAGATTTAATCACAATCAACCGTCTCTATAACGATATTGTCCTGACCGCCGATGCTGTTTTCCGTCGCTTCGATCCCAAAGTCCGGCTTAACGCCTTAGCGATTATTGACTCTCTTGAACACGATAAAATAGAGCAATTAGAGAATATCCTTGATAGCTCTTCACTGGAAGAACAGCAAGATGCAAGTACGGCATTAAATCAACTATCGCAGACCTTAACAACGGTTAACGCCATTGTCATTAGTTTAGCGATAGCGTCATTAATTATTGGCGTGCTGATTAGTTACTGGATCTCTAACACCATATTGCGCGCCGTGGGTGGTGAACCCGCTGTCATCGAAGAGATGGCGAACGAAGTCGCTAAAGGTAACATTGAACTTAACTTTGATAGCAATAATGAAACCGGGATCTATGCCGCTTTGCAGAAAATGATCGTTGCCCTTCGTATAAAAATAACCATGACAGAAAAGATCGCCCAAGGTGATCTTTCCACCGATATTCCCCTCACATCAGACAAAGATAGCTTAGGTATTGCACTAAACAAAATGCAGCTCAACTTTAAAGACATGATCGAGCAAGCCAACGCCTTTGCCAATGGTAATTACAATAGTCAAATAACCCCGCGTTCTGCGCAAGACGAATTCGGCATTGCGTTATCACACATGATGCAACAAGTAACCGATAGAAATAAACAAGTTGAATCACAAAACTGGTTAAAAACGCAAGTGGTTAAAATCAGTAAAATATCTCAAGCAGTTGATAATATAGAGAAGATGTCACAACAACTCGTCAGCGAATTGGCCACCATACTCGGCGCCGGGCATGCCGCTTTTTACATGTTGGAAGACAATGATGGAAAAAGCGAGGCAATCTTCCGTTTACTATCAAGTTACGCCTATGTTAAACGCAAAAATATTTCCAACGAGTATAAATTAGGGGAAGGGTTAGTGGGGCAATGTGCACTAGAGCAACATAATATCGTACTCACTAATGTACCAGATGATTACATAAAAATTACCTCTGGCTTGGGGGAAAAACCGCCTCTAAACATTGCTCTAATCCCAATACTGTTTGAAAACACGTGTATTGCTGTTATTGAACTTGCCAGCTTTAATCATTTCAATGACACTCAAATGGATTTTTTAGAGCAGGCTATTCCTAGCTTAGGAATCACAATGAACAGCTTACTCAGCCGCCAGCGTATAGTGGATTTATTGCAGCAATCTCAAAATCAGACAGAACAATTACAGGTGCAATCTGAAGAGTTACAAGCCACTAATACCGAGCTCAAACTCAAAGCTTCTGAGCTGAATAAGCAATCAGATCAACTGCAATTGACCAACCAAGATTTAGAACAAAAAACACAAGCACTCGAAATAAAGCAACGCGATATTGAAATTAAAAACCAACAAATTGAACAAAAAGCGGAAGAGCTATCCGTGGCAAGTAAATACAAATCAGAATTTCTAGCCAATATGTCTCATGAATTAAGAACGCCTTTAAATAGTCTCCTTCTCTTAGCAAAAGCTCTGTCTAATAACAAAGATGGCAATTTAACCCCTGTTCAAGTCGAAGACGCAAAAGTCATTTTTGAGGGTGGTAGTAGTTTATTATCATTGATTAATGACATCATGGACTTATCAAAAGTAGAAGCAGGAAAATTAACCATCAACCACGAAGCGGTCGCTTTTGATCTCTTAACGAAGAATTTAGAAAAAACCTTTACCCCTATCGCAAAAGATCGGGAATTAACGTTTACTATAGACATCGCTGATAATGTTCCTAATACTATCATTAGTGATGGTTTACGCATTGAACAAATCCTCCGTAACTTACTCTCCAACGCCATGAAATTTACTCCCCAAGGTAATGTCACGTTAACCATCGCCAACGCTGATGAAACAGTCGTTCCATCACAAAGTAAACTAAACCTAAGTGAAACAATCGCTCTCGCGGTCACAGATACTGGTATCGGCATCGCTGCTGATAAACAACAAGCCATTTTTGAAGCATTTCAACAAGAAGATGGCACCACCTGTCGCAAGTATGGTGGGACAGGACTAGGCCTAACTATTGCAAGAGAGCTAAGTCGATTACTCAGTGGGGAAATACACTTGCAAAGTCAACTTGATCAAGGCAGTACCTTCACACTCTACTTACCTAAAAAGTTAGCACTTCAACACGCTGACCACAACGTGATAGACACCCGCTCCAAACCCATGGGCAATAAAACTTTAAGTCATCATTCTCCCTTACGCGAGCCTCCTCAAGAACAACTTGTCGATACTACGGCAAATCATGCTCCACCAAGTGATATCATTGTTGATGATCGACGCAGCATTCATGCCGGAGATAAAACCGTATTAATTGCAGAATTAGACAAAAATTTAGCGTTGTTCTTATGCGAAAAAGCACGCGAAAATAACTTTAAGTGTTTATTAGCAGAAAGTGGGCGTAGTGCGATTTACTTAGCCAAGGAGTATCAGCCAACCACCATTTTCTTAGATACTGAACTTGTTGATATCAACATTAATCATGTTTTAGAGCAGCTAGACTTCAGTGCCGCCACCAAGCATATTCCAATCCACATTATTGCGACATCAGCGGATGACAAGCCGCGCTTTTTAACACAAGGACGCATGGGCTGCTTAACCAAACCAATTGATAACAACGAACTGCAGTCGGCCTTTGACAAAGTCTCTCGCTTGGTTAAAAACAATACCCGTCATATTTTATTGATAGAAGATTCAACAGGAAATCAACGCGCAACCTCACAACTACTAGAAACAGAAGACATTAAAGTTACCTGTGTCGCCACAGGCGAAGCCGGCCTCGCTGCGATTATAAAGGGGGATTTTGATTGCATTATTCTAGACCTTGGGTTGCCTGACATTAGTGGGTTTGAATTACTCGAATCGCTCCATAATCAAGACGCTCCAAATATCCCTCCTATCATTATTTATACCGGTAAGGAAATCGACAATGAACAACAACGAGAGCTCGACAAGTACTCTTCTTCAATCGTTCTTAAAGGCGCTGATTCAGCCGAGCGCTTAGTTGATGACGTATCACTCTTTTTACACCAAACCCCACTCTCTCAGGTCGAGAATGTCTGTGCGTTGCATGATGAAGAAGCCCTACTTCAAGGGCGTAAAGTACTTCTAGTCGATGATGACATGAGAAACTGCTACGCCCTGTCAAAAATGCTGATGGAGATCGGCATAGACGTTGCAATTGCAGAAAATGGCCAAGAAGCTATTGAGCTTTTAGAACAAGCTGATGATTTTGAGTTGATTCTAATGGACACCATGATGCCTGTTATGGATGGTAATCAAGCAACCGAAGCGATTCGTAAGATGGCCGCTTACCAAGAGGTGCCTATTATTGCGCTAACAGCGAAAACTATGCCTGAAGATAAAGAGAGATGCTTCGAGGCAGGCGCTTCAGAATATATCACCAAACCCTTTGTGTTTGATGAATTGGTGTCTGTCATGCGTATTTGGTTATTTCCCAACAAAGAAGAGTAGCGATAATCTTTAGCTAAGGATTATCGTTCAAACGCAACTCCCCTTTTTCTCAAATAACCAATTGATCCAGCTATTCATATTACGCACAATGCCTTATCGATTATAAAAAGTAATATGTAATGAATAAACAAGGTTCGCTCACGGTTGTCGGCACAGGGATTAAAATTGCTGGCGACATGACACTCAATACTCAAGCGCAAATCAAGCAGGCCGACATCGTTTTTACTGTGGTGCCAGATAAAGTATCAAAACAATGGCTTGCCAAGTTAAATCCAAATACCGTTGATATGACTGAGTTTTATGGCAGCAATAAATCACGGTTAATTACCTACAACGAAATGGCCAATGCTCTTGTTGAGTCAGTCAAACAAGGCAACAACGTCTGCGCCGCCTTTTACGGTCACCCCGGCGTATTTGCCTATGCAAGTCACTTAGCCATTCGTCAACTAAAAGCCCTAGGCTATCGTGCCAAGATGCAACCGGGCATTTCAGCTGAAGACTGGTTGGTTGCGGACCTTGGCATAGATCCGGGAAAAAGTGGTTGTATTAGTATTGAAGCGACCCAGTTTCTGTTTTATCAACGCACCATAGACCCCTATTCACTCCTCGTGTTATGGCAAATTGGTCTGGTTGGGGATCACACCCTCGCCTTAGATAAGACCGACAACTACCAACGTGGACTAAAAGTGCTCTCGAATGAGTTACTTAAATATTATCCGAGCGACCATCAAGTGATAATCTACGAAGCGGCTACGCTAGCATTATTTCCGCCGAGAATAGAACATATTGCCCTAGCGCAGCTACCTCAGGCGAAGCTCACTGCAATATCAACATTAGCGATTCCTCCTTACCAAGAGGCCCCCCTCGATCTTGCGGTGTTAAAACAACTGGGCTTAACACCAGAGGATATCGATAACGCGTTATCCATTGATAAATAATTCAATCCTATTACTATAGGGACTCAAATAGATATCAGAAACTCTCTGAAAAGTTAGTAAGGTATAACAAATGACAGATTTACTCGTAGAATATGTATTAGAACTTAATTCAAACCCTGAAGCACTCGCTGCTCACGAAGCGAACCCTGAGCAAGCTGCTCGCGACTTCGGCTTAGATGAGGCAGACATTCAGTTAATTCTCGACCAAGATGTAGCAGAGATACAAAAACGCTGCGACTCATCGCCAATTGATACTAAAGGCACGATGATTATGTTCTTTAAGCCGTAACCCCACCTCAAGATAAAAGTAGCGTAAATAATATGCACATGACTTTTAAAATTGTACTGTTTGTCATGACGGTGCTTTTATCTTCTGCCTTAACAGCAACTGATAATGTCACTCAAAAAAACCTAACTATTGACAATAAGTTAGCTGAAATTGAACAATTAGCTCTTTCAGACTTGGAGCAGTCCAAAAAGCTCATCTTAGCAACAAAAGCCTTGTTAGCGCAAAAATCCACACCTGCCCAGCTGGCAACGTTCAATAATTTAACGGCTTATACGCATTTATTATCCAGAGAATATGAGCAAGCGTATAAGTACCTCTCTCTCAGCCAAAAGTATGCCCTTGAAGCTAATAATGTTTATGCCCAAGCAGAATCGAAACGACTAAAAGGAGTGTTATATTCACTCACCAACCTCCCTGAAGAAAGCCTGCCTTTATTTTTAGAAGCGCTGGCCTTGCATAAACAGTTAGGTTCAAAAAAAGAGTTTCATACATTACAAGGCATCAGCCTTTACTATCGCAATCAGCATGACTTCAATAAATATTTAGAGTACGGACGCTTGCTTATTGAACACCCGCTTGTAAAAAGTGGCCCCCAATATAAAGGCACCGCCGAATATACTATTGGAGAGGGGCTCTTAAAACTAGGGCAATACGAAGAGGCAAGACCCCACTTAATCAACTCGATTCGTATATTAAACAGTATGTCATCCACTTGGGTCAGCGAAGCCTATATTTCATTAGCCGAATTAGAACTGTTAACGGGCAACACTCAGCAGGCCATCGACATACTAAACACTAGCACAGCCATGGCCACCAAAAATAGTTACTTTGCTGCCCAACTAAAAGCTGAACTACTCAGAGCTAAGGTTCATCAAACCATAGGCAATAACACTAAAGCCATTGCTATTTTACAGGCTTTGCTGCCCACCGCTAGACTCCACAAAGATCAAGCGGCAGAGCGCCAAGCTGAGCAAATGTTCGCCAGCTTATTAGAACAGCAAGGTGATTATAAAGCTGCATTGCAACATCAAATCGCATTTAAGAACATTAGTGATAACATCAATCAGAAAAACCAACAGAGTAAATCAACCTTCTTACGTGCCCGCTTAGATTTAGAGCATCAAGAGCAACAAATCAAACTGCTCAAACAGCAACAAGAGCAACAAGCGTTTCAACAAGCTCAAAAGCAACGAACATCTCAACTTCGAGATATTGCATTAGGCCTGTTCATTGTGCTCGTGCTTTTCATGGTTTACTACCTCATTAAAGCGCACAAAGTGAAGAGAAAAATGCAGCAATTGGCTCTTGAGGCTGAAACCGCAAATAAAGCTAAAAGTAACTTTCTTGCTAAAATGAGCCATGAGATACGCACGCCAATGAATGCGATTATCGGCCTAAGTCAGCTGAGTCTCAAAGACGCGCTGTCTGACAAACAGCGTGAAAACATTTCGATGGTCCATGCCTCGTCTCAATCGTTATTAACCTTACTGAACGATTTATTAGATTTTTCTAAAATTGAGGCGCACAAACTAGAACTCGAACAAGCCGATTTTTCACTGAGCGACTCGATAGACCGCTTACTAAATGTCTGTCACTTCAGTGCCCAAGAAAAACAACTTAAGCTCAATATCGTCATTGATAGTGACGTGCCCGATGCGTTTAATGGTGATGCGCTGCGCCTTGAGCAAGTGTTAATTAATCTAGTGAATAACGCGATTAAATTTACTGAGCAAGGCGATATCGCGCTTCACATTTCGCTGCTTGAACAACAGGGATCGGTTAGTCGCTTATCGTTCGCCGTAACCGATCACGGAATTGGTATCGCCGAAGAGCAGCTCGATAAGCTATTTCAAGCGTTCTCTCAATCTGACAACTCTATCACTCGGCGCTATGGCGGCACTGGATTAGGGTTAGTCATCTGTAAAGAAATCGTCGAGTTGATGTCTGGCAGTATCCATGTCACCAGTGAACTCGGCAAAGGGTCGTGCTTTAGCTTTAATGTCGTTCTTTCTAGCGGCAGTGACGTTAATTCTTCATTAATGAACCCAGCAGTCGTTAGTTTACCAGCATTCAAAATCTTAATCGTTGATGATAGCAAAAGCTCTCGAGCGCTATTGAGTGATATGCTAAACAAATTCAACCTCGAGGTTGAGCAAGCACAGGGGGGGCTCGAAGCCTTAGAAATATTAAAACAAGCGGTCACCGAACAAGCTCCCTTTGATGTCGTATTGATGGACTGGCGCATGCCCGGTCTGGATGGCTTTGAATCGATTCGCATCATCAATCAAGTGATCACAGACAATTTACCGCACTTTATCTTAATTTCTTCGTTTGATAAGAGTGACGCTGCTGATTTAAGTCGCACGACCCCCGTTGCCGATATTTTAGAGAAACCAGTCAAGCCTACACAATTAATCGCGAGCTTAGCCAAACTTGAAAAGGCCACATCAGCTCCCACGCTTCCAAAGCCAACAATAGAAAATAATGACTCTAATTCAGCGCATTTAAATTTACTGCTAGCTGAAGATAACCTGATTAATCAACGGGTCATTCAAGGGTTTTTAGAAGATCTTAATGTCACTATCGATTGTGTCAACAACGGCTTAGAAGCCGTTAAAGCCGTGCAAAAACAACACTACGATCTTGTGTTAATGGATGTGCAAATGCCGCAAATGGATGGGCTAGAAGCGACCCAAATGATCCGTCAAAAGTTTAATAATGATACGCCTATTATTGCCATGACCGCGCACAGCACCAAAGAAGACGAAGAGAAGAGTTTAAACGCTGGCATGAATATGCACCTAACCAAACCCGTCGATTCCAAAGCATTAATTGCACTAGTTCATGATTTAATGGAAAAAAAAGCAATGGCCAATACATCGGTTTAAAATAATTTATCCTCTCACCGCCCCAAACACGGGCTGTTGATTCGAATAAGCAGTTACCGCAGTTAGAACAAATAGTTGCAATATTGGGTTGCCACTATCATCCTGACGATGCCACGTTAAGCCTTCCGTCACTTAACGTTTAACGGAGTCTTTACTTCACATTAACGAAAGCGATTAGCGTGATCAACCTCTCGTTTTGATAGGATAAAGCTGTAACGTTCGTACAGCGTTAATAGAAGGGTTATAATCTAGCCGCTTTCAACTATTTCAAGGCCTTAACGTGAAACATATCACCCTCTTACTGCTCACTAGCGTCTTAATCGCTTGCAGCCACCAGCCTGATATTTACAACACTACCAACCAATCTCAGAATAATGAACAAAGTCATCAAGCACCGTATGTGCTCTTGGTATCCATTGATGGCTTTCGCTGGGATTACATTGAGAAGTACCAGCCACCCTTTTTAAGCCAGTTCGCTAAGAACAGTGCCAGCCTAAAGTCACTACAGCCTTCGTTTCCAACTAAGACCTTTCCTAATCATTTATCCATTGTAACCGGGTCATACCCACAACATCACGGTATCTTAAACAATCGCTTTCATGCTCCCGATCTCAATAAAGATTATTCAATTTCCGACCCTACTGCTGTAACTAATGGTGATTTCTATTTACGAAAACCTATTTGGGTTATGGCCGAAGAGCAAGGAATGAGAACCGCCAGTTTCTTTTGGCCAGGCTCTGAAGCTAAAATTTTTGGAAAAAAGCCAACGTACTTTGTCAACTATGACCACAATGCACCACACCAACCTAGACTAGATACGGTTGTAAATTGGTTTAAGCTGTCAGCAGCGCGCCGACCACACTTTGTCACTACCTACTTTCACGATGTTGATAGTGCTGGTCATCACTATGGCCCTAACTCACCACAAGTCGCTGCGGCCATTAGTAAAGTGGATAGCTCTTTACAGCAACTCCATCATGAACTTACAAAGCTTGATATTGCCGTCAACATAGTCATTGTGTCTGATCATGGCATGGCACAACATAACACTGGAAATTTTGAAACTCTCCCGAAAGGCTTGCAACAGCAATTCTTTAGTAAAGGCAAAGGGCCTATCGTTCACCTTTATCACAACAATAAAGTGCCATCGCTGCGTCAAGCTGATATCACTCAAGCTTTAACGCAATTAAACCAACAAGCACAACATTACCGTTGCTTTGAATATCAAACGATCCCCGTTAAATTTAATGCTCACAAGTCACAACGCATTGGTGATATTACCTGCTTGGCCAATCAAGGCTGGGCAATTGGCTTTAGTGAACACCGAATTAAGGGAGACCACGGTTGGAGTCAATTCGCGAGTAAAGATATGGACGGGATTTTCTATGCGTCGGGTCCAGCTTTCAAGCAAGGTTATCAACACCCAACAACGGAAAACATCCATATCATGCCATTATTAGCACACATATTAGGACTGCAAGTTACAGGACCAATTGACGGTAAACTGGAACAATTAACCCCATTACTCATCGATAAATAAATCGTTCAAAACCAGCAAACGCTTCAAATATTTAATTTATTTGAAGCGTTTGCTTTAGTATTAACATTGGCATTAAGTATTAATGACTCTGCACTCTAAAGACCTTATCGCCAACTCTTACGTCTTGATAGCGTGCCGGTTGCAATTCAAACGCTCCTTGCCTTAACGATTCTAATAACACGCCTCGCTGTTCGTCATTGCCCCCATTGTTCGGTAAATATCCCGTCACTTGCCAACGATTATTAACCTCATCAAGGATTTCAATGTTGCCCCAATTGTTGTTATCAAAGAATAACACCTCACTTTCTCCATCAGAGTTTAAGTCAATCGGAAATAAAGCACAGGCTTTCTCAAGACAACTCGCCACCTCAATTAAGCTAGCAAGGCGCTCTGCTGAAATTAATGGTTGCAGGGGCCACACAAATTTAGCCTCAGCTTTGTTCAAGTCATGCAAGGCATCCTGCCATTGCCACGCACTCTCACTCAATGCTAATAGGGTCAATCGGCTGTTAATTACCTCAAATTCAGAGTGTGTTGTGTCATTCGCTAATTGTTCGAGTGCTTCCTGCCCAACTTGTCCCATGCCAAATTTTAACGCACCATAATCAAATTCCAGAGCAGTGACTTGCTGTTGATGTAAACGCGCTAACTGACTATTCACACTCACCGTAAGCGGATTAAGCCACGGTGAATGACCAACCGATAACATTATAATGACGAGGCCTGTACTCATCACATTAGCCCGCTTTAACCAACAAAAGCTTGCTTGTGGCTTTATTAGCAGCGTTAAGTAGCTCAAGACGTATGCACCAATGCCCATCACCGCAAAACTTAAATACACCCGCGGTGGTGTCCAGCCATATTGCCCAACACGCAAAGAGACCGAATAAGCAGCAATCACAATTAAGATACTCAATGAGGCGATGCTGGCCAACACCAACCAACGGACGGCGCTCGGGTAAGGAAAATGTAAACACTGACTGTCTAGCGCTTCTTTTGGGTAACAAGCACCATTGAATAAGAAAATATTTAATGCAATCAGTACTAAAATTAGCGGGGTCGCGAACCCTGTTGACCACACCCCGTCTAAGCCAGAAAAAGGCAAGTTGGCCACAAAGATGACGGTTAAAAATGCCACTAGCGGTAGGAGCATTTTACAGATAGATAACAGCAAACTTTTTAATGAGGTGATGATATTTTGATAGCTCATCGCCATATATAGACCCACACCAAAAGCAGCTCCAAGCGTTGGCCAAGCAAACCATTCGTGATAAAAGATATCCTCAAACACTGCAATACCAATCACCGAAAACAGTGTCACCCACAACACAATAACGAGCCAATATAAGCTAGTAAAAAACAAGGCAAAGCCAACAATTAACACATTACTCCAGCTATGAACGAACAGCTGATGATAGGCATCATTACACCAAGAGTTTGGCTGCGTAAAACCTGCAGCGCTAAGCTGAATAAAAGGTAAAGTGATATAACTTAAAACTAGCGCACTCACTACCCATAATGGATATAACTCATCAACATCTTGTAAGGCGACATAATACGAGGTGAAGCCTAGAAACATGCTTAATACGAAAAGCGGCAACCAACTGTATCGACGACTAACCGTCGACACATTGCTTTGCAACACCTCTGGGCACAATTGAAGAAAAAGTAACATCGACATTAATCCCATATCGATACCTAGCAATAACGTTTGGTGGGCTTGCCATGAATCCCACCATGCAATATTTAACGCCAGCAATATACCTTGTAACATACCTAACAAAACGTGCACACTTAATCGATAAGGCATTACTTTCCTTAGAGTTATATAATTTTTATCATCATAAACAACCCTAGCTGACTTAACGATGAACACCAAGATAAATTAAGAAATATATCTATGGTCAGGCGCAATTGGTCAACCATATTGTTATAATCTGCTTATGATTCCCCGATAAAGAAACAGCCATGAGTTACACGCCATTAGATCAACACAAGAAAGCTTGGATTTTCCGTCAACACAGCTTACCTATTAGCGAAGAAGACAAAGCCAAAATTAAACCAATGGAAGCCCAGCGTGCGACTGTATTTTGGAATACCTTTATCAGTAAACAAGTGGACCACCCTGATTTTTTCAAGAAAGGTGACTGGCCATTCAATCCAAACACATGGTTTGAACAAGGAAAATGGGAACCCACTTGGGACAGTGACGAGAGTGATTTACCCGAGTTAATTTTAGAACACTTAACATGGCCAAATAATACGGTGGTCTATTTTTGTAATGACCGACAGCATGTCATTGAAACCACATGGGAAGTTTTTAAGCGCTGTTGGAAAAATTTCTTATTTATGGACGATGGGCCTTTATTGGTGGGAAAAAAACGTGATCAGGCAGTACAGTTTATGTCAAATGGTACCTTCCGCGTCGGTACAAAAGTTGTGAATCCAGCCAAGACATCTGTGCAATAATGACAACTAAAGCGGCATTAAAAAACAAATTACATCCAAGAAATCGCCATAAAAATGGCTATGACTTTGATGCGCTATGTAAAACCTCACCAGCCCTTGCCCAGTTTGTTGCGCCAAACAGGTTTGGCAACGCATCAATTGACTTTGCCAATGCTAATGCAGTAAAAGCGCTAAATGCCGCCATTTTAAAGCTGCAATATAAACTAGAGCACTGGGATATTCCCCAGGGCTTCTTATGCCCACCTATTCCTGGGCGAGTGGACTATATTCATTACTTAGCCGATTTATTACGCCAAACTAATAATGACAAAGTCCCTGCAGGAAAAAAAATCACAGGGCTTGATATTGGTACTGGCGCAAGTTGTATTTACCCAGTTTTAGGACAGCGTGAATATGGTTGGCACTTTGTGGCTTCAGATATCGACCCTATATCGATTAAATCAAGCCAATTGATTATTGAGAGTAACCAAGGCCTAGATTCGACTGTTAGTACACGGTTACAACCAAACGCAAACGCCATTTTCGAAGGGATCATTAACGCCAGTGAATACTTCGATTTTACCTTGTGCAACCCGCCATTTCACAAGTCATTAGCAGATGCAGCGGTTGGCTCACAACGTAAGCGACACAATCTAGGAACCAATAAACAGCATCAAGACAAGCTGAACTTTGGTGGTCAAAAGGCCGAACTGTGGTGTCCTGGTGGCGAGCTCACCTTTATTCGTAATATGATTAAAGAAAGCAAGAGTTATGGCCATCAAGTCTTATGGTTTACTGCGTTAGTCTCAAAGAAAGATAATTTAAGGCCGTTGAAACAAAGCCTCAAAAAAGCACATGCGAGTGACGTCAAAGTAGTGAGCATGGCGCAAGGCCAGAAGACTAGCCGCTTTATTGCATGGACATTTTTGAATAAGGCCCAACAACAAACATGGTGTGAAGAAAGGTTTAGTGACTAATATAACGCTTACCGCTACCTAATAACTCACAGCTTCCACCCTGAAAATGTTTACTCAGGACCTCTCAGCCGGTCATCCTGAAAGTGTTTACTCAGGATCTTTGTTTTCAGTAAAGCGAGATTCCGGCTAAAAACCTGCCGGAACAACGAGGTTGGGGTTGTCACAGCCTTCACACTGACTATGTTTACTCAGACCTCACAGCCGGTCATCCTGAAAGTGTTTACTCAGGACCCCTCAACCAGTCATCCTGAAAATGTTTAATTCAGGATCTTTGTTTTCAGTAAAGCGAGATTCCGGCTAAAAACCTGCCGGAACGACGAGGTTGGGATTGTCACAGTCTTCACACTGACTACTTTTACTCAGACCTCTCAGCCGGTCATCCTGAAAGTGTTTACTCAGGACCCCTCAACCAGTCATCATGAAAGTGTTTAATTCAGGATCTTTGTTTTCAGTAAAGCGAGGTTCCGGCTAAAAACCTGCCGGAACGACGGGGTTGGGGTATGACGAGTGACATTAGATTCAGCTATTACGCTGGTTTATCACAGCGTTTCTGCTGTGGTTCCGTCTGACAAGACTTTACCTTGTTTACTTTATTTTGTTCTTTTTCAGTAAAGTATGATGTTGTACCGACAATTAGGATAACTGCTATCAAAGCGATTAGCTGTTTCATATTAACACCTCAATCTATGTTCGATTAACTTGTATCTCACCATAACACTGAAAAAGCCAATAGATCGTTATCAATTGTAACCTTTTGTACAGTAATTATTGAAAAGGTGAGCTCGCGCTAGTAAATTGCATCTTATCCTAGCACTGACTATAACTAAAAGTTATAGTTTAATAATTTTTTCTTATTTTAGGTTTTCTATGCACGCAGTTCAGCGCCTTCATCAATATCGTGAAAGTATCGCCACTCGGCCATTTAAAGGCCGAGGCTACAAAGTTGAGCGCTGTGAAAACTGCCGTATCTCAATAAAATACTGTATTTGTCTACATAAGCCTCAGTGCCACAGTGACGCCGCTTTTCTACTATTGATGTGGGATGATGAAGTACTCAAACCCAGTAATACAGGTAGGCTCATCGCAGATTTAGTCGACGATACCCACGCTTTTATCTGGCAACGCACTGAAGTCGACCCGAAACTGCTGGCATTGATCAATGATCCCCAATATCAGCCCTTTGTTGTCTTTCCACAAGTATACGCCCACGAAGGCCAAACCATCGTCAATCATGTGCCTCCATTGGAGAACGGTAAGCGTCCATTATTTATTTTACTCGATGGTACTTGGCGAGAAGCGAAGAAGATGTATCGTAAAAGCCCATATCTTAACGGCTTTCCTTTATTATCAATCAATTTAGAGCAGCAGAGTGAGCGCTACCGTCTGCGAAAAGCAATTACCGAGGGACAATTAGCAACAGCAGAGGTCGCGGCGCAAGTACTTTATAGTTTTGGCGAAAGTGACAACGCCCAGTTATTGGATTTATGGTTTGACGTATTTAGCTACTATTCCCAGCAGGGTGCATCACAACGTCACCAAGGCAATGAGGATGCATTAGAGAAATTACAGCGATTAGCTCAAACGATTAGCTACGAAAAGGGCAATAAAAAAGCGACTAATTAGTCGCTCTTTTCAAATCGAACCTCTCATTATGATGCTTTTTTAAGCATCACGAATAGTTCATCTTTAAGGTGCAGTCGACGAAGCTTTAAGGCTTCTAGGCGCTCATCAGAAGCGGCTTCTGCTGCATCTTCAATTCTACGAACATTACGGTCAACATCATGATACTCGTCAAACAATTTAATAAAGTGACGGTCACTCATTTTTAGATCATGAATCTGTTGGTGAAACTCTGGAAATTCGTTATGTAAATGATGATTTTCAACGCTCATTTTTCTATTCCTTTTTAAATCTAACTCTTAATTAACTGTCTCCAGATTACGCCTAAACGATTAAAAAAAGTTGATCCAAATCAGGAAATAATTTGTTGTTAAAAAAATTTTTTTTCTAAAAGAATTAGACTATTTTCAACTGAGGTTCAGCTTTGGTGCCATACTATCTTAAGCATCTAGATTTTAGCTAAAGGCTTTGCCATGAAATATTTTGCTGCACTTGTTTTACTCACAGCCAGTCTAAACACTTATGCGTCTGACACCCTGTCATCATTCTTTGTGACTCATGACACCAATGGCGAAAGCACAATCTCAAGTGTGGGCAGTGGTATCATTTTCAAAGATGACTATTCTCACATGGGTTTTGCTGTAAATACTTCACTTGGTAATGCTGAAGTGCTCACTGAGGATAATTACATTGAAGAATATGTCGCTTGGGAGCTTGGATTAAAATTCGGCTATTTCTCTGATATTTCCGTTTATGGCGAAATTGGTATCGATTTGGGGGAGCTCATCTTTAATCAACATAAATATGATGATCACGATTTAGTCTATGACAATGATGACTATTTTAATAACACTAACTTTAACCACTACCACAACGAATACGACGATAGAGACCACGACCACTCAAACTCCCTTGATGCTTACATCGGCGTTGGCGCTGGCATTAACCTCGGCCATCTTGAACTAACAGGTCATGTCCGTTTGCGACAAATAGACGGTGATCATTGGAGTGCTGCGGAGTTTATCTATAGTGGTGTGCAAATGTCAGTATCATTTTAACCAGCGTCTCATGCCCCACAATCAAAGAAATCTCTTGAATAGAATATTTTCAGGATGACTGGCTGAGAGGTCCTGAATAGAACACTCTTAGGGATTATCTGTGACAATCGCCAACCCGTCGTTCCGGTACACTTTTATCTGGAATCTCGGGCTTCACCCAATCGCCAGTTGACATAAAATGTCTCATTGCTAATATGTTGTCTTTATTTGAACTCGACTTGGGCAAGACATGAAAACATTTGTAACAATGCTCGCGGTGATTTTCGCATTATTCACCACGATTCCTGACGCAGAAGCACGTAAATTTGGCGGTAAGCGTTCAATTGGTAAAACTCAAAAAACAGCGGCTGAGCAACCTAAACAGACCGACGCAGCTAAAGCTAACACTGCAACTGCGGGTAAGACATCAAGTAAGAAAGGCCTAATGGGCGGCTTATTAGGTGGTTTACTGGCCGGTGGTTTAATCGCAGCTATGATGGGAGGAGCTTTTGAAGGCTTCCAGTTCATGGACTTCCTAATCATGGCAATCATTGGTTTTGTCTTATTTAAACTATTCCGCAGTATGAGCCAAGCGAAAGCGAGTGCACAAAAGCCCGCATATGCCGCTAACCAAGCACAGTTTAGAGAACAGCAGCAACCACAAAACCCACAAGGCTCGGGTTTAGGTGGTGGTTTTGCTAACTCAGCCGATCAAGTTCCATTTAACCTACCAACAGGTTTTGATCTTAGTTCATTCCTTGAAGGTTCGCGCGGTCACTATAAGACACTACAACAAGCGTGGAATGACAATGACTTAGAAAAGATTCAAGAGTATGTTTCTAACGAGTTATACAACGAGCTTAGTAAAGAGCGACGCGAACTAGAAACGACACCTCAAACCGAAGTGATGTTCTTAGATGCGGAGTTAGTACGTGCTGATAACAACGCACAAGTAGCTGAAGTTAGTGTCAAATTCTCAGGTCGCTACCGTGACACAGTTGAAGGTATCGAAGAAGATATCGCTGAGGTATGGCATTTAGAGCGTCAACTTAGCCACGCTGATGCACCATGGTTAATCGTTGGTATTGAGCAGTAATTTCTAACACCCTTTAACCGTTTAAAGCGAGAATAGTTGTAGAGACTATTCTCGCTTTTTTATACTCTTTTCTAACTGCTTATTTTAATTAACAGCAAGATCCTGAATTAAACACTTTCAGGATGACGCTAAGTGACAGCCCCAACCCGTCGTTCCGGCATGCTGTTAGCCGGAATCTCGCGCTTAACTGCAAAACAGAGATCCTGAATTAAACACTTTCAGGATGACGCTAAGTGACAGCCCCAACCCGTCGTTCCGGCATGCTGTTAGCCGGA
>NZ_JAUYVJ010000003.1:0-205685 GCF_030689115.1 Psychrobium sp. 1_MG-2023
CCAGTCTTTTCTTTAAGTGCAACACCGATGTCAGCTAGTGAACGTACAGTCTTAACGCCTGCAGCTTCTAGAGCAGCGAATTTCTCATCAGCAGTACCTTTACCGCCAGCGATGATTGCGCCAGCGTGACCCATACGCTTACCTTCTGGTGCAGTAACACCAGCAATGTAAGAGACAACAGGTTTAGTAACGTTTGCTTTGATGTACTCAGCCGCTTCTTCTTCAGCAGTACCACCAATTTCACCAATCATTACGATTGCTTCAGTTTGGTCGTCGTTTTGGAACATTTCTAAAACGTCGATGAAGTTAGTACCTGGGATTGGGTCACCACCGATACCTACACAAGTAGATTGACCGAAGCCAGCATCAGTTGTTTGCTTAACTGCTTCATAAGTAAGCGTACCAGAACGAGATACGATACCTACTTTACCAGGTAAGTGAATGTGACCAGGCATGATACCAATCTTAGTTTCGCCAGGAGTGATAACACCTGGACAGTTAGGACCAATCATACGAACGCCAGTTTGCTCAAGCTTAACTTTAACGTCAACCATGTCTAAAGTTGGGATACCTTCAGTGATAGTTACGATAAGCTCGATGCCAGCATCGATTGCTTCTAAGATAGCATCTTTACAGAAAGGAGCTGGTACGTAGATAACTGTAGCTGTTGCGCCAGTTGCTTCTACAGCTTCACGAACTGTGTTAAATACTGGAAGACCTAGGTGAGTTTGACCACCCTTGCCTGGGCTTACGCCACCAACCATTTGAGTTCCGTACTCAAGCGCTTGCTCTGAGTGGAAAGTACCTTGACCACCAGTGAAACCTTGACAGATTACTTTGGTATCTTTGTTAATTAATACAGACATTATTTGCCCTCCGCAGCAGCAACAACTTTAAGTGCTGCGTCAGTTAGTGATTCAGCAGCGATTACAGCAACATCAGAGTTTTTCAATACTTCACGACCCGCTTCAGCATTTGTACCTTCAAGACGTACAACAACAGGAACTTCAACGCCAACTTCTTTAACTGCGCCGATGATACCTTCAGCAATCATGTCACAACGTACGATACCGCCAAAGATGTTAACTAGAACAGCTTTAACGTTGTCGTCAGATAGGATGATTTTGAATGCTTCAGAAACACGTTCTTTAGTCGCGCCGCCGCCAACATCTAGGAAGTTAGCTGGCTTGCCACCGTGTAGGTTTACGATATCCATCGTACCCATTGCTAGGCCAGCACCGTTAACCATACAACCAACGTTACCGTCTAATGCAACGTAGTTTAGTTCCCATTGTGCAGCGTGAGCTTCACGCTCGTCTTCTTGTGAAGGATCGTGCATTTCACGGATTTTTGGTTGACGGTAAAGTGCGTTACCATCTATACCGATCTTGCCGTCTAGACAGTGAAGGTTACCTTCGTCTGTGATTACTAGCGGGTTGATTTCTAATAGAGCGAAATCATGATCGTTAAACATGTTAGCTAGACCCATGAAGATCTTAACGAACTGTTTCATTTGAGTAGGGTTTAAACCTAATTTGAAACCTAACTCACGTGCTTGGTAAGCTTGTGGGCCTACTAGTGGATCGATTTCTGCTTTGTGAATTAACTCAGGAGTCTCTTCAGCAACAGTTTCGATTTCAACACCACCTTCAGTAGATGCCATGAATACCACTTTACGTGTACCACGGTCTACAACAGCGCCAAGGTATAACTCGTTAGCGATGTCTGTACAGCTTTCTACTAAAATTTTAGCAACTGGCTGACCATTTTCATCTGTTTGATAAGTAACTAAGTTTTTGCCTAACCAGTGTTGTGCAAAGTCTTTGATTTCTTCTTTTGTTTTTACTAGCTTAACACCGCCAGCTTTACCACGGCCACCGGCGTGTACTTGAGTTTTAACAACCCACATATCTCCGCCGATCTTGTCAGCAGCTTCAGCAGCTTCTTGAGGGGTATCACATGCGAACCCTTCAGATACTGGTAAACCATATTCTGCGAATAATTGTTTCGCTTGATACTCATGCAAATTCATGATGATTTTCCGTCACGTTAGTTAAAATACAGTTGTCGTTCTACGTTTAGCGACAACCAAATAGCACCTATAACAAGGGCCAATTTTAATGCTTTTCAATCGGCATGCTGCCTTTGCAGCATGCCAAAATGTCTATGGCTTGAGATTATACATCAAGTAGTAGACGAGTTGGATCTTCTAATAACTCTTTAATTGTTACTAGGAAGCCAACAGAACCTTTACCATCAACGATACGGTGATCGTATGATAAGGCTAGATACATCATCGGTAAGATTTCTACTTTACCGTCAACAGCCATTGGGCGATCTTGGATTTTGTGCATTCCTAAGATAGCGCTTTGTGGTAAGTTGATGATTGGTGTAGAGATAAGTGAACCGAATACGCCACCGTTGGTTACTGTGAAGTTACCGCCAGTCATTTCGTCGACGCTTAGTTTACCATCACGGCCTTTAATAGCCAATTCACGAATTTTCTTTTCGATGTCTGCCATGCTCATTTGGTCAGTATCACGTAATACTGGTGTTACCAGACCGCGTGGTGTAGAAACCGCAATGCTCACATCGAAGAAGTTGTGATAAACGATATCATCACCGTCGATAGACGCGTTGATTTCTGGGAAGCGTTTTAATGCTTCAGTTACCGCTTTCACGTAGAAAGACATAAAGCCTAGACGACAACCATGACGCTCTTCAAATACATCTTTGTATTGCTTACGTAAATCCATGATTGGCTTCATGTTGATTTCGTTGAACGTCGTTAGCATTGCTGTTTCGTTTGTTGCTTGTAGCAGACGGTTAGCAATAGTTTTACGTAAACGAGTCATTGGAACACGTTTTTGATCACGTGCACCTAATGCAGGAGCCGCAGCAACTGGAGCCGCAGCGCCAGCACTTTGAATGTGCTTTTCAACATCTTCTTTAGTTAAACGACCACCAACACCAGTACCTTTGATGTTATCGCTGTTTAAGTTATGCTCTGAAAGTAGGCGACGAACTGATGGGCTTAACGCATCAGAAGATTCTTCTTCAGCTGGAGCAGCTTCAGCAGCAGGTGCCGGAGCAGCTTCTTCTTTAGAAACTTCTTGGCCTGCAACTGCACCTTCTTTGATGATTGCAATGACTTGCTCACCAAGAACCGTTGCGCCTTCTTCTTCACGGATTTCAACAATCACACCATCAACTGGCGAAGGAACTTCTAAAACCACTTTATCAGTTTCAATGTCAACTAGGTTCTCATCACGAGAAACACTTTGACCAACACTTACGTGCCATGTAGCAACACCAGCGTCAGCAACTGACTCTGGTAATACAGGAACTTTAATTTCGACACTCATCGACTTTTCCCTTAATAATTTATTTAATCGTCAACGCAGCGTTTACTAACGCTTCTTGTTGTTGTTTGTGCATTGCTGGGTAACCACAAGCAGGTGCAGCAGACGCTTCACGGCCAGCATAGGTCAGCGAAGCACCATTTGGAATTGCATTCCAGAAATGGTGTTGTGAACAGTACCAAGCGCCTTGGTTTTGCGGCTCTTCTTGACACCATACAAAATCAGTTACATGAGCATATTGTGCTAATAAGTTAGTCACTTCTTCATGCGGGAATGGGTATAACTGCTCAATACGAATAATCGCAATATCATCTTGTCCGCTGTCGCGACGTTGTTGTAATAGCTCGTAATAAACTTTACCGCTACAAAATACAACACGTTTCACTTTGCTTGAGTCGATGTCATCTATTTCACCGATTACGTTTTGGAATGTACCGCTCGCTAATTCTTCTAGCGATGATGTACATAACGGATGACGTAACAATGATTTAGGTGTCATTACCACTAACGGACGACGCATAGGACGAACCACTTGGCGACGCAGCATGTGATAAATTTGCGCAGGCGTCGATGGTATAACAACTTGCATATTGTGATCAGCACACAGCTGTAAGAAACGCTCTAAACGAGCAGATGAATGCTCTGGGCCTTGCCCTTCATAACCATGTGGTAACAACATAGTTAAGCCACATAAACGGCCCCACTTTTGCTCACCAGATGAAATGAACTGATCGAAAACAACTTGGGCACAGTTAGCGAAATCACCAAACTGAGCTTCCCAAATGTTTAGACCCGCAGGCTCTGCTGTTGTATAACCATATTCGAATGCAACGACTGAGTTTTCAGATAACACAGAATCAAACAGACGGAACTTACCTTGTTCTTCAGATAAATTCTTCAATGGCACGTAAGTACTAGCATCTTCTTGGTTATGTAGCACAGCGTGACGATGGAAGAAGGTTCCACGTCCACTATCTTGACCGATAATACGAACATTCGCACCCTCATCAAGAATCGTTGCATAAGCTAGATTTTCAGCGAAACCCCAATCAACAGGTTTTTCACCATTGGCCATCGTGACACGATCGTTATAGATTTTAGCAACACGTGAATGCAATTTATGTGCTTCTGGGAATTCACACATTTTGTGACCCAACGCTTTCACTGTTTCCAGCGGCAGTGTTGCATCATAGCTAATATCCCAATCATGACCGATATAAGGAGACCAATCAGTTGAGTGTAATGTCATTGGACGCCACTCATCAACCACACAGTCACCATGATCTAAGCGGTCACGGTAATCATTGATCATACTTGATAAGTCAGCTTGCTCTAAAACATTCGCACTGAGTAACTTATCAGCATAAATCTTACGTGGGGTTGGATGACGTTTGATTTTTTGATACATCAACGGTTGAGTCGCATTCGGCTCGTCCGCTTCGTTATGACCATGACGGCGATAACATACTAAATCAATTACAACATCACGTTTAAATTTGTTTCGATAATCAACGGCAATACGAGAAACAAAAGCAACGGCTTCTGGATCATCACCATTCACGTGGAAAATCGGTGCCTGTACCATCTTAGCGATATCAGTACAGTACATGGTAGAACGTGTATCTTCTGGGTTGTTTGTTGTAAAACCAACTTGGTTATTTACAACGATACGAATTGTACCACCAACCTTAAATGCACGTGCTTGAGACATATTAAATGTTTCTTGCACAACGCCTTGACCCGCAATTGCACTATCACCATGAATAGTGATTGGCATAACTAAGCCACCATCTTTACAGTTAAGACGGTCTTGACGTGCACGAACAGAACCAATAACCACTGGATTTACGATTTCCAGATGAGACGGGTTAAAGGCCATTGCTACGTGAAGCGCACCACTTGGCGTTTCAAAGTCTGATGAGAAACCTTGGTGGTATTTAACATCACCCGAACCATGAACTTCATCATGATTACCAGCAAACTCATCAAATAATTCTGACGGTTTTTTACCGAGCAGATTGACTAATACATTAAGTCGACCACGATGCGCCATCCCTAAAACGATTTCTTTCGAACCGTGTTCACCTGCGCGATAAAGTACTTCGCGAAGCATAGGAATTAACGCACCACCACCTTCCAATGAAAAGCGTTTTGCACCAGGGAATTTTGCACCAATGTATTTTTCAATACCTTCAGCAGCAGTTAATCCTGATAATAAACGTAGTTTTTCATCTTTAGAGTAAGACGGTGAACTTTGAGCTGACTCAAGTTGCTGCTGAATCCAACGCTTCTCTTCTGTATCAGTGATGTGCATATATTCTGCACCAACACTACCACAGTAAGTCTTTTCTAAAGCAGCATGTAAGTCTTTAAGCTTAAGAGATTCTTTGCCTACAGCAAAAGAACCGACATTAAACTCAGTCTCCATGTCGTCTTTATCTAAAGTGTGAAAAGCTGGATTTAACTCCGCCACTTTCTCACGCTGCCATAACCCTAATGGATCTAGGTTAGCGTGTTGATGACCGCGAAAGCGGTAGGCGTTGATCATTTGCAGTACTTTTACTTGCTTAGAAGCAGTCTGCGGGTCTATCTCGCTGGCACCGCCACCACGTAATTCTTTGGCAGCTCGGCGAAAATAATCGCGGATTTTTGTATGATTCACTTCTTCAGCTGCATCGCTTTCTGCGCGTGGTAACTGTTCAAATACAGCTCTCCACTCATCAGAAACTAATGTCGCATCTTCAAGGTATGCTTCATACAAGTCTTCTATATAGCCAGCATTAGCACCTGCTAGGTGTGATGATTCTAACCACGCCTTCATTATGCCTTCATGCATTTTTTGCCCTTTTTAAATTAGCCAAACGCTACAATAAATCTAGTCACAATGCTTTAAAACACAAAACCCAATCGAGAATTGTTATCATTAAAGCCAAATTTAATCAAAAATTTTAAATGTTCCTAACGTAAAAATAGCCAACCCTCCAATGAGAGTATGGCTATTTAGATTCTTATTTTTTTATTAACCCTAGGTCAAGGTCCATATTAAACAGCTCTGTTTAACAACATAGACTTGATGTGACCAATGGCTTTTGTTGGATTTAATCCTTTCGGACAAACGCTAACACAGTTCATGATTCCGTGACAACGGAATACACTAAATGCGTCATCCAACTCGCTTAAACGCTCATCAGTCGCTGTATCACGGCTATCGATTAAGAATCGGTAAGCGTGTAACAGACCAGATGGGCCAATAAACTTATCTGGATTCCACCAGAATGATGGACAAGCCGTTGAACAACATGCACATAAAATACATTCGTATAAACCATCTAACTTGTCACGTTCTTCAATTGACTGTAGATGCTCACGTGCTGGTTGCTCTTTACCATCGTTAATTAGGTAAGGCTTAATCTTTTCGTACTGCGTGTAGAACTGGCTCATATCGATGATTAAGTCACGAATTACCGGTAGACCAGGTAATGGACGTAATACGATTTTTTCACCTTGTAAGTGAGATAACGGAGTAATACATGCAAGGCCATTTTTACCATTCATGTTTACGCCATCACTACCACATACACCTTCACGACATGAACGACGGAATGATAATGTTGGATCTTGTTCTTTTAACAAGATAAGTGCATCAAGAACCATGATATCAGAGCCATCTTCTAACTCTAACGTATAATCCTTCATGTACGGCTTCGCATCAACATCAGGATTGTAGCGATAAATTGAGAATACTTTTTTCATCACTCTCTCCTTAGTATGTACGAGCTTTAGGTGGGAATGCTTCACGTGTCTTAGGCGAGAAGTTAACTTCACGCTTAGTCATCGTTCCAGACTCTGGGTGATAAACACTGTGGCATAGCCAGTTGTCATCATCACGCTCAGGGAAATCTTCACGAGAGTGAGCTCCACGAGATTCTTCACGGAAGTTAGCAGCCATTGCAGTTGCGTAAGCTGTTTCCATTAAGTTATCTAATTCTAAACATTCGATACGTTGCGTGTTGAACTCAGCAGAGTTATCAGACAGCTTAGCGTTTTGTAGACGCTCACGAATCTTCTTAAGCTCAGCTAGGCCTTCAGCCATCGCTTTACCTTCACGGAATACAGAGAAGTTAAGCTGCATACAAAGCTGCATATCTTTCTTGATTTGTACAGGGTCTTCGCCGTCTTTGTTATTTTCCCAACGGTTCAGACGCGCTAGTGCTGCATCAATGTCTGCTTCAGAAGCATCTTTGTGTGATAAATCGTTATTTAGGTATTCACCTAAGTATTTACCAGCAGAACGACCAAATACCACTAAATCAAGTAGTGAGTTACCACCTAAGCGGTTTGCGCCATGTACAGATACACAAGCAATTTCACCAACAGCGAATAAACCTTCAACAATTTTGTCTTCACCGTCTTCACCACGTGTTAACGCTTGACCGTGAATGTTAGCCATAACACCACCCATCATGTAGTGACATGTTGGTAATACTGGAATCGGCGCATCAGCTGGATCAGTGTGAGCAAAAGTACGAGATAAGTCACAAACACCTGGAAGGCGTGACTCAAGCGTTTCTTTTCCTAAGTGATCAAGTTTTAATAAACAGTGTGGACCTAAAGGACCATCTAAACCACGACCTTCACGGATTTCATTCATCATCGAACGAGCAACAACGTCACGAGATGCTAAATCTTTTGCGTTAGGTGCGTAACGTTCCATGAAACGTTCACCGTCTTTGTTCAGTAGGTAACCACCCTCACCACGACAACCTTCAGTCACTAGAACACCAGCGCCTGCGATACCTGTCGGGTGGAATTGCCACATTTCCATATCCTGCATTGAACAACCCGCACGGATTGCCATACCAACGCCGTCACCAGTATTGATGTGAGCATTCGTTGTTGATGCATAGATACGACCCGCACCACCAGTAGCTAATACTGTTGCACGAGATTTGAAGTAAACAACTTCACCAGTTTCAATGTTCATTGCAGTACAACCAACAACTGTACCTTCGTCATTTTTAACGAGGTCTAGGGCATACCATTCACTGAATACATTGGTTTTGTTTTTAACGTTCTGTTGGTAAAGCAGGTGTAATAACGCGTGACCAGTACGGTCAGCTGCGGCCGCAGTACGTGCTGCTTGCTCGCCACCAAACTCTTTTGATTGACCACCAAAAGGACGTTGATAAATTTTGCCGTTTTCAAAGCGAGAGAAAGGTAAACCCATGTTCTCTAGTTCGATAATAGCTTCAGGACCCGCTTCACACATATATTCGATAGCGTCTTGGTCACCGATAAAATCAGAACCTTTAACAGTATCGTACATGTGCCAGTGCCAGTTATCTTCATGGCTGTTACCTAGAGCAACGGTGATACCACCTTGCGCAGATACGGTATGTGAACGAGTAGGAAAAACTTTTGAGATCAATGCACAAGTTTTACCTTCTTGTGAGATCTGTAATGCAGCACGCATACCAGCACCACCGGCACCAATTACTACTGCATCAAATTCTAAAACAGGAATACTCACCTTAGACTCTCCATAGAATAACTAGGCCAGCGATAACGTAGCTGAATGCTGCTGCGTTTAATGCCAACTGAAGAATGAAACGAAGACCTACAGGTTTTACGTAGTCTGTTAACACCTGCCACATACCAATCCACACGTGAGCTAGTAATGACAATAAGGTGATAATAGTAAATACCTGCATACCTAGATTTGAAAATAAAGATTTCCAAGAAAGGTAATTAACATCGTTTGTTAGGAAAAAGCCTAATAAGAAAATAGCGTATAATGCTAGATTAATACCGGCTACACGGATGATAATGAAATCATGAACGCCACTGCGTCCTAATGTTGCTGCATTATTTACCATACCCAAACTCCTGCTAAAAACGATAGTACACCAGATGCAATCATTGTAAATTTCGCTGATGCTGTCGCTTGGTCTAATTCTTCGCCGTATCCCATGTCCATGACAATATGACGCACACCTACTACAAGGTGATAGGCCAATGCCGTTAGGATTCCCCAGAAAATGAACTTAGCCAGAAAACTACCCATTAACTCCTGTACATTTGCAAAACCAACAGGTCCTGATAATGATTCAGCCAGGAACCACATTAAAATACCCGTTGCGACGAACATGATGACGCCACTAATACGGTGTAAGATAGATGCGATTGCAGTTAATGGAAAGCTAACGGTCTGTAAGTCTAGATTTACAGGTCTTTGCTTTTTCACGATTGTGCTCACTTAGCTCTACTTATTGAAGCCCATTATTGTTATAAAAGAGGAAGCCTCTCGGACTTCGACAAGAAAAAATTCAATTATTAACACCCGTTAATAATCTATCCTCCTCTCCTTTGGATCTTATCGGATTGTGTCAAATCTTAACTCCCCAATAAATCCGACAAAAGTATACTGGGACTCATGCACAAATACAATTAACCTAGTGGTCTAAATAACCTAAAAGTTATTGTTATTTGTCAGTCTTTTTATAGACTTTTTAAACACTCAATATAGACAAAATTGACTGAATGTATTAGCCCGAACACGCGAAGCACAATAATTAAGCATAAGATGTGCATTAAAACAGCATTATTCGGTTAAAACGGCCATTTAAATTGACAAGTTATGCAATTATTAGGTTAAATACGGGCAATTATTTATCTATGCTGAATAAATTGTGCATAGAAGTAATATAAAACTTTAAAAATAAAAGAGGAGCAAATCGTATGACACAGCGTCACGCCACCCTACAGGTTGACGGCCAGGACCTGATTGAACTACCAATCAGCTCAGGTACCGCTGGACACGATGTAATCGATATCAGCAAGCTTGGCGGAACAGGACATTTCACTTTCGATCCTGGTTTCATGGCTACAGCATCTTGTGAGTCTGAAATCACTTACATCGATGGTGCGAAAGGCATCTTATTACACCGCGGCTACCCAATCGACCAATTAGCGAAAAACGCTGATTACTTAGAAGTTTGTTACATTCTATTATACGGTGAAGCCCCTACTAAAACTCAATACGAAGAATTTGTACACATCGTTAAAAACCACACCATGGTTCACGATCAGTTAGTACACTTCTTCAAAGGCTTCCGTCGCGATGCTCACCCAATGGCAATCCTGTGTGGTGTTGTTGGTGCGTTATCGTCGTTCTACCATGATGCAATGGATGTAGCTAACCCACGTCACCGTGAAATCGCTGCATTCCGTTTAATCTCTAAGATGCCTACTTTGGCAGCTATGAGCTACAAATACAGCATCGGTCAACCATTTGTTTACCCACGCAATGACCTAAACTACGCTGAAAACTTCTTACATATGATGTTCTCTGTACCTACAGAAGAATACAAAGTAAGCCCAACTCTTTCACGTGCAATGGACCGTATCTTCACGCTTCACGCAGATCACGAGCAAAATGCTTCTACGTCAACTGTACGTTTAGCGGGTTCATCAGGTGCTAACCCATTCGCTTGTATCGCTGCGGGTATCGCGTCTCTTTGGGGCCCTGCTCACGGTGGTGCTAACGAAGCATGTCTAAACATGTTAGAAGAAATCGGTAGTGTTGATCGCATCGAAGAGTATGTTGCTAAAGCAAAAGACAAAGAAGACCCATTCCGCCTAATGGGCTTTGGTCACCGTGTTTACAAAAACCACGATCCACGTGCTACAGTAATGCGTGAAACGTGTCACGAAGTACTAGACGAATTAAACGTTAAAGATCCGCTGTTAGACGTAGCAATGGAACTTGAGCGCATCGCACTAGAAGACCCATACTTTGTTGAGAAGAAATTATACCCTAATGTAGATTTCTACTCAGGTATCATCATGAAAGCAATGGGAATCCCTACTTCAATGTTCACGGTAATCTTCGCATTATCACGTACAGTTGGTTGGGTATCTCACTGGAACGAAATGTTAAGCCAACCAGGACACAAAATTGGTCGTCCTCGTCAGCTTTACACTGGTGAAGCAGCACGTGACTTTACGCCACACGAAAAATAATTCCATACATTAGTTGTTACAACTAAATATGTATAGAAACTAAAAGCCCGCTGAAAGTTTTCAGCGGGCTTTTTTTATTATTTATTATTTATTATTTATTATTTATTATTTAATTGGTTAAACTAAAAAGTAACCTAAACCAACAGATAAATAACACTACCGTACCAACGGCATAACTGACTACTCGCCACAAAACATTATTGACCGTGATATGTATCAGAGAATGAATATAACGACTTGCGACAAATAGCCAACTCGCGACAACATAGAACATATCGATTTCATTCGTCACGATACAAAACAGTACAAATAGGATGAACAATAATGGCAACTGCATGAGGTTATTAAAGTTATTTCCTGGGGTGACATAATATTCATCGACATTAGTCATCTGCATGGTTCTAAAGACTTTAACAGGCACAGCTTTACGCTTCGCTCCTCTCACTCTTCTCGTAACGGTAAGTAGCAGCACTAGTAATATTAAGCACAATAACGCTATCACTGGATAGATTAATGCATCCATTGCATACACTGTTTGACTTGATTTCATCCTATTTCCTCTCCCTCTTAAATACTAATACAAATATTAATGATTGAATCAATAGCCAAGGTAAAACAATCACCTGACTTGCGATTGATAAATCATTAGATAGGCTTAGGTAGCCGATTGCCATTAGGTTCACTATTAGCAAAGTAATCCCAGTTAATTCCTTAATATGTCCCATGTTCTTTCCCCTTTTTACTGTCCTCACCTTGAACGGTCACTATTGTACTCCGACACCAACTGAGATAAAGTGGCAAAAATGACACATTAAGTGCCTTAAGTGACAACATAAGGAGACATATGAAAACAGTCGCGATTATTATTTTTGACCATTGCATGGCCTCAAGCATTACAGGCCCGATGGATCTCTTTAATATATGCAATTCAGTGCACCGTTATTACAGTGCCACAGATACATTTAACTTATTTAATGTGGAGTTAGTTTCTGTGTCTGATCAAGATGTAATTAGCTCATCAGGATTAACCTTTAGCCCTACCCTAGCACTATCGTCATTGCATCGTGCCGACATTATTTTAATTGGTGGTTATCATGATGATAAGGATTTAAGTTTAAAACATCACCACACTCAATTAAGCCAATTTATTCCAGTGCTAAAAGAAGCTTTTACTAGTGATACGTTGATTTGTACTTTTTGTACTGGGAGCTTTTTTCTTGCACAAGCTGGACTACTCGACGGAATGAAGTGCACGACAAGTTGGTGGCTAAGCGACATTTTCAAACAGCGTTTTCCTCAAGTAGACTTAATTATGGATCAATTAGTCGTTAAAAATGACAACATTTGGACAACTGGGGCCACCACCGCCTATACAACGCTCTGTATGGAGCTCATTGAGCGTTATACCAATCACCAAATTACTGCTCAGCTATCACGGATCATGTTAGTTGACCAGAACCGCTCATCTCAGCTTCCATATATGAGCCTACAGCATACGCTGAGACACAAGGACAAAGAGATAGCCGATTGTCAGCATTGGCTGACAAGACACTTAAACAGGCCCCTTAGCGTGGAAGATATGGCCAATTACTGCGGATTAAGTATTAGAACCTTTATTCGCCGCTTTAAAAGTGCTGTTAAAGTAACTCCAGCGAGTTATTTACAACGCTTACGGATAGATAAAGCAAAGCAACTATTAGAAAACACTAACCAGAGCTTAGAGCAAATAACTACACAAGTCGGATATGATGATATTAGTGCATTTAGACGTGCATTTACAAAACAGGTCAGCTTATCACCTCAAGCATACCGCCGTAGTTTTAGTACTGCTGAATATTTTTAAGCAGGGATTCCGGCTAAAAACATGCCGCAAAGACGCCTTTGGCAATACCGCATATCGTCGTCCTGAAAGTGTTTTTTCAGGATCTCGTTTTATGATTAACTCACAGATGCCAGCTAAAAGATACCGCAAAGACGCCTTTGGCAATACCACATATCGTCGTCCTAAAAGTGTTTTTTCAGGATCTCGCTTTATGATTAACACATAGATGCCAACTACAAGGTGGCGCTAAGACGCCTTTAGCAATACCACATATCGTCGTCCTGAAAGTGTTTTTATTCAGGGTCTCGCTTTATGATTAACATATAGATGCCAGCTAAAAGGTGGCGCTAAGATGCCTTTAGTAATACTACATTTCGTCGTCCTGAAAGTGTGTTATTCAGGATCTTGCTTTATGATTAACTCACAGATGCCAGCTAAAAGGTGGCGCTAAGAAGCCTTTAGTAATACCACTTATCGTCGTCCTAAAAGTGTGTTATTCAGGAGCTCGCTTTATGATTAACTCACAGATGCCAACTAAGAGATACCGCAAAGACGCCTTTTGTAATACCACTTATCGTCGTCCTGAAAGTGTTTAATTCAGGATCTCGTTTTATGATTAACATATAGATGCCAGCTACAAGGTGGCGCTAAGACGCCTTTAGCAATACCACATATCGTCATCCTGAAAGTGTTTTATTCAGGATCTCGCTTTATGATTAACTCACAGATGCCAGCTAAGAGATACCGCAAAGAAGCCTTTAGTAATACCACATATCGTCGTCCTGAAAGTGTTTTTATTCAGGATCTCGCTTTATGATTAACTCACAGATGCCAGCTAAAAGATACCGCAAAGAAGCCTTTAGTAATACCACATATCGTCGTCCTGAAAGTGTTTTATTCAGGATCTCGTTTTATGATTAACATTTAGGCTACGGTTATAAATAGGCAGGGCTGACACCGTCGGGCTTTGCACAATGACGGTTGTTTAAAAAACAAAAAGCCCCGCTAGGTTACCTAGCGGGGCTTTTAAAAAGTTAATTGCAATCTAAGTTAGATTACTTCTTAGCTTTTTCTGCTTTAACGTCAGCAATTACTTGGTCTGCAACGTTTTGCGGACAAGGCATGTAGTGTGAGAACTCCATAGAGAACTGACCACGGCCTGAAGTCATTGTACGTAGTGAACCGATGTAACCGAACATTTCAGATAGAGGAACGTCACCTTTGATGCGAACGCCAGTTGCGCCAGCCATTTGGTCTTTGATCATACCACGACGACGGTTTAAGTCACCGATAACATCACCAACGTGATCATCTGGAGTGAATACGTCAACGTGCATGATTGGTTCGATTAACTGTGCGCCAGCTTTTGGAATCGATTGACGGAATGCGCCTTTTGCTGCGATTTCAAATGCTACTGCAGATGAATCAACTGCGTGGAATGCACCATCGTATAATTCAACTTCAACGTCTAATACTGGGAAGCCAGCTAGAACACCTTCGTCCATCATTGAGGCAAAACCTTTCTCAACAGCAGGGAAGAATTCTTTAGGTACGTTACCACCAACAACAGAAGAGTTGAATACGAAACCTGTACCCGGCTCACCTGGCTTGATGCGGTAATCGATTTTACCGAACTGACCAGAACCACCAGATTGTTTCTTATGCGTGTAAGAATCTTCGATTGGCTGCGTGATAGTTTCACGGTAAGCAACTTGTGGTTGACCAACTTCTAGCTCAACACCGTATGTACGACGTAGGATATCTACTTTGATATCTAAGTGAAGCTCACCCATACCAGATAGGATTGTTTCACCTGAATCTTCGTCAGTTTCAACACGGAATGTTGGATCTTCAGCAACCATTTTACCGATAGCGATACCCATTTTCTCAGTAGAACCTTTATCTTTAGGCTTAACAGAGATAGAGATTACTGGCTCAGGGAATACCATTGCTTCTAAGATGATAGGATCTTTAGGATCACATAATGTGTGACCTGTTTGAACGTTTGACTTCATACCAACGATAGCGATGATATCACCCGCTTGTGCGCTAGTTAATTCGTTACGATCATCAGCTTGCATTTCACACATACGACCAATACGCTCAGTTTTACCTGTAGCAGCATTAAGAATCGTATCACCTTTCTTAAGAGTACCTGAGTAGATACGAACGAAAGTTAGAGCACCGAAACGGTCATCAGAGATTTTAAATGCTAACGCTTTGAAAGTTTCTTCTGGAGAAACTAGTGCAAAGTTACCCGTTGCTTCACCTTCTTCATCAGTTAACGGTTGTGGGTCAACTTCAGTAGGGCTTGGTAAGTAATCAACAACAGCGTCAAGTACTAATTGAACACCTTTGTTTTTAAATGCTGAACCACAGTACGTAGGGAAGAAGTCCATTGTACGAGTACCTTTACGAATACAACGTTTGATGTCTTCGATAGAAGGCTCTTCACCTTCCATGTACGCTTCCATTAGGTCATCGTCTTGCTCAACAGCAGTTTCGATTAACAGTTCACGGTATTCTTCAACTTTGTCAACCATGTCTGCAGGAACATCTTGGATTTCGTAGTTTTCTGGAAGACCAGAATCATCCCAAACCCATGCTTTACGAGTTAGAAGATCAACAACACCAACGAACTCATCTTCAGTACCGATTGGAAGAACCATTACTAGTGGGTTAGCAGCTAGTACGTCTTGTGTTTGCTTAACAACACGGTAGAAATCAGCACCTAAACGGTCTAATTTGTTTACGAAGATAAGACGTGCTACTTCAGATTCGTTAGCGTAACGCCAGTTAGTTTCTGATTGTGGCTCAACACCACCAGAACCACAGAATACACCAACACCACCGTCTAGTACTTTAAGAGAACGGTATACTTCAACTGTGAAGTCAACGTGTCCTGGAGTATCGATTACGTTGAAACGATGATCTTTCCAGAAACAAGTAACAGCAGCAGACTGGATAGTAATACCGCGCTCAGCTTCCTGTTCCATGAAGTCAGTTGTTGACTCACCGTCATGTACTTCACCAGTTTTGTGAATTTGACCGGTAAGCTTCAAGATACGTTCAGTTGTTGTTGTTTTACCAGCATCAACGTGAGCGAAGATACCAATATTTCTGTATTTTGATAAATCTGCCATTGTTTTACTCTATTAAAGTTTTATTCAAAAATTTATGAGGAACGACGGTATACCAAGGGCTTAGCGCCGTTTTCGTCCTGTCATTCCCATAGGGGTTCTTTTAGTGACGCGACATTATAAGGGAATGTCGCATGGATGGGAACTGCTAGTCCAAAAAAAACAATAGAAGAGGAAAGGGAACGGAAAATTAGTGCGTTAAATCACTTATTTTCCGTTGTAATATTAGGCAGCTGATAATTGATTTTCAATTATTGCAAGAATATCGTCCGTTTTGTGTAGAGTTCGTACTTGGCTAAATAACGCTTTTGCCTCTGGGTATTGACGACGCAGGTAGTTTAACCATTGCTTGATTCTGTTGGCGTAATATTTCCCTTTGTCACCATCAATCTCAAAGTGAGAGTATTTGGCTAACAATGCGAGTAACTGCTGATAGTCCATCGGTTCCTGTTGACCTTTAATAACAGCGGCCAAATTAGGCATAGCCAATGCACCTCGGCCAATCATTAAATCATCACAGCCAGTAACCGCTTGGCAATTGAGTGCATCTTGACGGCTCCAAATCTCACCATTGGCAATAATTTTAATCGCTTGCTTTGCTTGAATAGGCGTAATCGCAGGCCATTTAATTGCATCACTCTTATAGCCGTCCACTTTTGTGCGGGCATGAATGGTTAATTCACTTACCCCCGCTTGTACTATCGCATCACTAATTTCATGAACGGCGATAGGGTCATCCCAACCTAAACGTATTTTCACTGAAAAGATATGATCACTTGCGATGTTTTCACGCATTGTTTTAGTTAGATGATAGATACGCTCAGGCTCTTTAAGTAACACCGCACCGCCACGATGCTTATTGACGGTTTTACTCGGACAACCTAAGTTTAAGTCAATCCCATGACTGCCTAGTTCGATAGCACGATTTGCATTCTCACTGAGTAAATCTGGGCACTGTCCTAACAACTGCAAGCGTACGGGCACACCTGCCGGCGTATAACCGTTGTTATGCAGTTCAGGGCACAGTTTGTAAAAACTACGTTCCGGCATTAGCGCATCAGAGATACGTAAAAACTCGGTGATACATAAATCAAATCCCCCAAGCTCGGTTAACATATCGCGAACAAGGTGGTCAATGACCCCCTCTAGCGGTGCTAAAGTTAATCTCATTGTTTAATTAGCCTGCCGTGCCTGTTTAGTCTGTTGAACCCAGTCGTTAATCTTATTCTCAAGAATAGCTAAGGGTAATGCACCATCTAACAACACTTGGTTATGGAACTGCTTAATGTCAAACTGTTCACCTAATTGTTCCTGAGCGTATTGGCGCAGTTGCATAATTTTAAGCTGGCCTATTTTATAAGAGAGCGCTTGACCAGGTAGTGCCATGTAGCGTTCGACTTCAGAAACAACATCTGATTTTGCCATCGCAGAATTATCTAACATGTATTGTATTGCTTGGGCACGGCTCCAGCCCTTGGCATGTAAACCCGTATCAACAACTAGACGCATAGCGCGCAGCATTTCATCGGCTAACTTACCAAAAAGTTGGTACGGGTCGTCAAATAAGCCCATCTCAATCCCTAACTGCTCAGAATATAATGCCCATCCCTCGATGAAAGCCGTTTGCATTCCAAAGCGTTGAAACTTTGGGAGTCCCTCTAGCTCTTGTTGTATCGAAATTTGGAAATGGTGTCCAGGAGCTGCCTCATGTAAAGACAAAGTCATCATCCCCCACTTAGGCTGAGCTTTAAGGTTATAGGTATTAACATAAAACGTTCCTGGACGACTGCCATCAGGATTGCCCGGGCTATATGATGCGCCTGCTGCACTTTGCTCGCGAAATGCTTCAACGGCTTTAACTACGTAAGGTGTTTTGGGTGTCACATCAAAATACTGAGGCAACACGGCATCAATACGTTCCTTATATAGATTGTAACCTTCTATCAGCTGCTGTTTTTCACTGAAGAAAAATTGAGGTTCACTACTTAAATGTTCAAAGAATTCTTTAAGATCACCATCAAACTGAACTTGCTGACGCACTTTATCCATCTCGGTTAAAATACGTTTTACTTCTGATAGCCCTAACTGATGAATATCTTCGACTGGCATGTCAGTCGTTGTATGGCCATTAGCCAAAAACTGATACCAAGGCAAACCGCTTGGCAAGGAAGAGTAACCCGCAGTTGCGCGAGTGTGAGGCAAGTATTCTTCCTCAATAAACTGATAAAGATCTTGGTAAGCTGGGATAAGTTGAGTATTAATGAATGTTTGATATTGTTTTGTAATCTCAGCTTTATCTTCCGCACTAAATGATTCGGGCATATTGTTAATCGGTTGATAGAAGGTGCTCTGAGTCACGTCATCAACAATCTGTGCTTCAAGCTGTGGTAAGATACGGTTAACTAACACCCGAGGCAACACAACCTTACTATTTGCGCCTTGGCTTAGACGCGCTTTTGCACTATCAAACCAAGCAAGATAACCGGTTAAACGGCGCAAAAACTGTTGATAGTTTTCGACACTTTCAAATGGCTGTGCCCCTTGGCCTGAACCAAGTTGGGCCATCGTACTCATTAATGAAGAAAACTGAGTAAAAGGAATAAAACGCCCAGGAAATGATTCTTCATCGAGCGCTCGCTCTAGTTCACGTTGCAAAATGTCATAACTAATCTTTCGCTCTGCACTCAATTTATCACGCTCAATACTGTTTAGGTATGCCGTATACTTCACATTTAGATTGTGTGTTTTCTTTAAAAAGTCATCGCTAAGGTTATCAACAAATAAATCGTTATAACGGTAATCACCGCTATATACAGCAGCCATTGGATAAAGTTGCAATTGCTCTTCAAATAGTTGGTCTGCAAGCGTAGTAAAGTTAACATTTTCATCAGTCGATGTTTTAACCATTTCTTTTACTTGGTGCTTTTGCACTGCTTTAAAGCCATCATCACAGCCCATCAAAGCCAGTGGAAATAAGAGGCTTACTAATAATTTTTTGTTCATAACAGTGCTCACATCGAATTGAAAATAGAATGGCAAAAAAAAGCCCCGCTCTAGGCGGGGCTTTAGTATAACAGAGTGTTATAAGAAAGTGGCTTAACGATAAGCTACTTTTTTACGCTTCGCTGTATCTTTGATGTAGTTAATCCAAATCTTAGCATTTTTAGCTACAGACTTTGATTTGCCTTGAGAGGCTTGAACCATCTTCGCATAAGCAGACTTGTACTGTTTATTGTAGAAGTGTGCTTGTGCCATCGTAAATAATGCATTATCTGGCTGTCTTAAACTCTCATCTTTCAATGCTAATTTAAGCGCTTTGATTGCACCTTTATGATCTTCTAGTTCAAAGGCTAACAGACCTTGCTTGTAGTATAACTCACCATTTTGAGCAATTGCTGCTGCTTCACCATAGTATTTAATCGCTTTTTTGATATCTTTAGCTTGATGCCAAGAACCAGCAACGACTTTTAGCATTTTTTCATCACGGTCGATTTCACCGGATTTAATATGCTTCTCTAATACTTTGGCTGCGCGATGTGGAATGTTATTATTAGCATATAATTGAGCTAACACACGAATTTGACTACCTTTGGTTAAATAACCATTAATGTAGGCAATGTGCATTGTCGCAAGGGCCTTTTCATATTGCTCATTAAGCATATAAAACTGACCTAATTGACCCCAGAATTTTGGCTCTTCAGGGAACGTTTCAACTAATGTTTCTAATACACCAATCGCTTTAGCAGGCTGTTTAAGCTCATAATAAGCACCCAATTTCAGTAAGTAAGGGTTTTTATTCGGTTCTTTGTATAAAGCAATCGCTTTATCGGCAGGACCAATAGTCTTAGCATACTGTTTTAATTGAGTATAAGCGTTACCAATTCGTACCCAAATTGCAGGATCTTGTTTTCCAGTAAACTCCATCCACATCTTGTAATACTTGATGGCGCCATTGAACTCTTTTTCTTGCAATTGTAAATCGGCAACAGTACGAATAGCACTAGCATGCTCATTTGTACTTAAGATATCGGCTTCTACAGAGGCTTTTAAATACTTAATCGCCTCCTTACCTTTACCTTGCTTACCAGCATACATACTACCTAAGAACTTATTAATATACGCTTTGTCGTATGGTTTTTTCGGCTTTAACTCTAACGCAAGTTTGATCGCTTCATCAATTTGATCCGAAGAATACAAATCATAGATGGTGCCAACTTTTTTACCTACACGCTCAGAAAGCGTGTAAGTCTTACGTTTTTTTTCAGCAGCTTCCACTACTGACGTTGTTGTTAAAGCAGAAAAGCCAATAACAGTGCTCAATAGAACCGCAGCGAATTTATTTGAGTGTTTCATCATCTATTTCCCCTGTTTGTCTAAAGAGAAGTCTAAGCGTACAGTTTGGTTAAGCATTTTTTCTGCTTTACCATCAACCATCTTAGGCTTGTATTTCCAGCGTTTCAGTGCGCGACGTGCTTCTTTATCGAATAAGCGTTTAGGCTGAGCTTCGATAACTTTCACATCTTCAACACCACCAATCTCATTGATAGTAAAGCTTAGTACTACGTACCCTTCTTTACCATCACGCGCCGCTTTAATCGGGTAACGTGGTTCAATTCGAACGATAGGCGTTGCATCACCGTCTTGCGCCATACCAGCACCTGGGCCGTCCATTGACGACGATACACCACCAACATCAACACCTTGTAAGTCAAAAGACATACCCGTGTCGGCATCGTTAGTGTCCGGCTGAACTTCCGCAGGTGGTGGCGGCTGATCAGGCGGCGGTGGTGGTTTAGGTTTAAATCTAGCTTTTTGCTGCGTTTTACTTTCCTGCTTTTCTGGATTTATAACCAATGGTGGTGTTTTCTCAGACTTCTGAAGTCTTTCACCACCAAAGCTTACCAAAAAGGCCATAAATGCGAATAATGCGAAAGTAACAACGGCACCAAGTATTAAGGCGACCAATGCTCTTATCATATTATTCTTCCTCAGCTGCAACCATAAGTTTATCGATACCTGCCGCTTTAACCTGATCCATTACTTTAACAACAACACCATGTTTAGTGTCGATGTCAGCTTGGATCATAACAGCAGCTTCAGGTGCCTCCGCAAGCATACGCTCAACGTTCGCACGAACACGTTTAATATCAACAACGCGTTTTTCCATGTGAACTCGGCCTGCACCATCAATTGCAATAAAGATATTGGCAGATTTTTTCTTACTCGCTTGTTGAGCTTTAGGCTTATTAACATCAAAACCAGACTCTTTTACAAACGAAGTTGTTACGATAAAGAAGATCAGCATGATGAATACGATGTCAAGCATCGGGGTCATGTCTACTTCAGCTTCTTCATCTTCATGAAATCGTCTACGTGCCATAAATAATTCTCTCTCTAATGATGTGGCATACTGTCAACTAGTGTCTCTTTAGCAACTTTTAGCTGTCCAGCTAAACGTGCACTAAAGAATACGCCAGAAAGTGCGGCAACCATACCAGCCATAGTAGGCATTGTAGCCATCGAGATACCACCAGCCATTAAACGGGCGTTAGAGGTACCAACAGTAGCCATGACTTCAAATACGCTAATCATACCGGTTACAGTACCTAACAACCCGATCATAGGACAGATTGCTACTAGCGTTTTGATGATAATCATCCGCTGTGTTAATTTTTCATTGGCTTGGGAAATCCAGGCCTCACGGATCCGCTGTGCATACCAAGAAGTTGTATCTTCTCGGGCATGCCAAGCTTCAATAATACGCTTGCGCTCTTTTGGAAATACGACTCGTAAGTACATATAACGCTCAAGCATCAAGCTCCACATTAGGAACAATGTAATTGCTACTAGCAATAATACATCGCCACCCGTGGCCATGAAGTCCCTGATAGATTCCCAAAGGCCCATCAGGTAATAAATCATTACTTAGACTCCTTCTCGGCGTGCTCAGCGATAAGACCAGCGCTTTGCTCTTCAAGAACGTGTAGAAGTGATTTAGAACGACCAGAAACAACAGCATGTACAAGCATTAGAGGTAATGCAGCTACTAGACCTAGAACCGTAGTTACAAGTGCAGTAGAGATACCGCCAGCCATCATTTTAGGGTCACCAGTACCGAATAAAGTAATCGCTTGGAACGTACCAATCATACCTGTAACTGTACCTAATAGACCTAACATCGGTGCAATTGCAGCAAGTACTTTAATGATTGAGATACCACGTTCTAGACGAGGAACTTCTTTCAGGATTGCTTCATCAAGCTTAAGTTCTAATGTTTCAACATCAGTACCTTTAGCTGAATGGTAAACTTTAAGGATACGACCTAGTGGGTTATCAGTAGGAGTATTAGGGTTCTTAAGCTGTGCACGAACTTTACCGCTTAATAGCGTTAGAGTAACGATACGCTCAAGAGCAATTAATAGACCTAAGATTAATACTGCTGTGATGATGTAACCAACAGTCTCACCTTGGTGGTATTTCTCTTCAAGTGTTGCTTGACCAGTAAGTAGGCTTAATAGACCACCACGGCTAGGGTCAACGTAAAGAGCTGTGTAACCAGAAGAAGCAGATAGGTAAGGAGCAATTGAGCTTACGTTACGTGCGTCAGGTTGACGAGCAAGCTCAGCAACACCGTCATCACGGTAAACTAGGTACTTATCACTATCTAATAAGTTGAATGAACCAACACGCGTTACAGTACGCTCTGAAGTTTGACCTTCAACGCTTGATACTTGTGTAGTAAAAGTAGAGATTTTAGCAGATTCAGTCATTTCTGTTTGAAGTGCGAACCATAAGTTCTCTAATTCTTTTAAGCTTGGTAAACCTTTAAGTGCACCAATTGCTGCTAACTCTTCAGCACGACCTGGGAATTCAGCAGAAATGATAGATGCAGCAACGATACCAGTAGCATCACCAGCAACACCACGTACAACACCGAATGCTTCTTTTAAATCGCCTTGTGCAGCGTCTAGGTCAGCTTCAAGTTGTGACATGCGGCGCTCGTTTGCAGCATGCTTTTCAAGAAGCATTTTACCACGTGCTTTTTCAGCTTCACGTTGAGCTTTCGCTTTACGTAATAACGCTTGCTTGTCAGCACGCTCTGAACGGAATTCAGCTTCACGCTTCTTATCAATGCGAGCTTCAGAAACACGTTCTTGCTTAATTTTTTCTAACAGTTGGCTTAAAGTAGCAGAAGAGTCTGCCGCTTGTGCGAAAGTCGCTGTCATTGCAATTGAAGCAATAGCTAAACCTTTAAATAACTTTTTCATTATTTAGCGCTCCCTACAGCTGGTACCGGAAGTTTAATTAGATCTGGAGATTTATCTTTACGAACGATATCGATAGAGTTACGAATTGGACGACGCCATTCTTCACCTAACTCATCCCAACCTTTAGCTTCTTTGTTCCAAACCCAAGAGCGTTTTGAATCAAGTGTTTGAGCAACTAGTGTTACACGACCAACTTGAAGAACATCAACGGTTAACTCAACACCACCAATACTTTCTTTTCCTTGATATACCTGAGAAGTACGACCTGAATCCATTTCGATTTGGTATGCTTCTAATACTTTACGGTATTTTTCAGCAGTCGAAACGTTTGAATCAACCATCATTTCCTTAAGGAAAGCGATACGGTCAGCACGTTCTTTCTTCTCAAATGGTAGATCAAGTGAAACGAACTCTTCAATTGTATCAATCATTTTGAACATTAGTGGCACAAGACCTTGACGAGTCTTATCAATGCTATCGATGTCAGCTTGAACACCAGCGATTTTAGCTTCTTGGTCAGCAACCAATGTAGCTACGTAATCATTGTATGAACGTAAGTTGTCAGTATCATCGATAACTTGGCGGTAATCAAAAACTAAGTTTTGCGCCTGATCGTACAGTTTGTTCACTTTTTCTTGTGACTTCTCTGCAGCCTTTTGAATGGCAGTATCTGCAGCCTGAAGCTTCTTAACTTCAGTATTGGCAGATGCCGTGAAAGTTGTTGTTAGAGCAACGGCTCCCGCTATTGCCATAGCGATTTTATTTTTTTTACTTAACTTGGACATAGTTCCTAACCAAATTTATTGTGGAAACTGCTGAAGTGACTGCTCATAAATCTTACAAATGATTAGCGCACTCACAGAACGTCTTTCGATTTAATATTTATATTAATTGTATTTTGCACCACAAAAGAGAGGCAAAATCGATATCATCATTTCACACATAGCGAAATGCTGTCAACATAAAAACAGTTCGTAAACAGCAAGATCAGCACCCAAACAAACCATTGAAACAAAAGAGATTAAACACTCTGTTAACATTACATTTACACGTTAGATACATCCTTTGTAAGTCAAAAACTGGCTTTTGTAACAAAATATTTTGTGGTTATAGGTATTCTTATAAAATAGCTTTTTTCTTCATCCTAAAGTTTGAGCGACATTATATGTCTTAACCTGAGTATTTTCGGGTTAATTAAGAATAGTAGAATTGACACCAAAAGCCCTACATTTAAGGGCTCAAAGGTATTAACACATTAACTAGAGTAATATTATTTCTTCGCCATATTCATCAATGCAATGACTTTTTATTGGAGCCCAACAGCCTGATTGTTTATTTATCGGACATTTCAAACACATGATTCACACCCACCTGCTTTGTTAACATTTTGTAACACTGGCAAATATTGTTTTTTCTCTAGTAAAATCAGTAAAAAATCACACTTTACACTTAAAAAACATAAAGATAGATTCACAATACCCCGCATATAACAAAATAGAATAACCTTATTACAATAATTAAATCTTCTGTATCTAAAGTATTCAAACAAAGGTAACTTTAATTTTTCAACAAAATCATCCGGATTTAGCTATTCATTAATAGATTAAACCCCACGTCGTTGCTACTATTTAGTTCCTTCTTCCCATCGACACACTCATATGCTATCGCCACAGCTTCAACAAACAATTAAAAACTGTTTTAAGCAGTTCAAACAAGAAATACCAAATTTTGTTACCCGTCGAGAACAAAACTATATGGTCGCCCAGACAGCAAAAATACTTGCGGGTGAATATGATCGAACAAGGCGAATCGGTGTCATTGAAGCAGGTACAGGTACAGGTAAATCCCTTGCTTATTGCCTAGGTGCGATTCCTGTGGCTTTATCTCAAGGGAAAAAACTTTGTATATCGACAGCAACAGTCGCCCTACAAGAACAACTATTAAATAAAGACCTTCCTTTATTTAGGCAATACAGTCGTCTCGAGTTTGACTTTGCAGTTGTAAAAGGACGGCAACGTTACATCTGTGCCAGCAAGTTGGAGTTAGTCGCCGACGCTCAATCCTCTGATGATAATGCGCTATGGCATCAAGCACCGTCAAAAGATGACTTAACGTTAGTCAAAAAATTATGGCAGGCATGGCTAGATAAAGAGTGGGATGGTGAACGTGATAGTTGGCCAACGCCAATTAGCCCCTTATTATGGGCTCAAATTCAATGTGATAAGTTTACTTGTAATAAGCAACTATCAGCACACCGGCAATGTCCATTTCATAAAGCACGTGAGGTTATTGATAAGCTCGATGTCTTGATTGTAAATCACAGCTTATTGCTGGCCGATCTGGAACTCGGCGGCGGCAAAATTTTGCCCGAGCCTGCAGATATGTTCTACGTGATTGATGAGGCCCACCACTTGCCAGAAAAAACACGCGATTTCTCGAGTGCTTTCTCTTCATTGCAAGCAACCATTGATTGGCTCAAGAAAATGGATTTACTTGGTAAGAAAATTTCTTCTACGCTAAATAGCCAACAATTAATCTCACCATTAATGAGTCTCAGTGATCACTGTAATGAGCTAAGCAGTGATCTGACCTTAGTGAGTCAATGGCTCAATGCAAACAGTCAGCTCTTTGCTAATGATGATATGCGCCATCGATTTGAACACGGCGTTTTACCTGATTCTTTATTGGCTCTTATTGAGAATAACGCTATTAGCAGTAAAGCTGCACTGAAGCAATTGAATAAAGTACATCAGATTATCCTCGAGGCCTACAAGGACGGCTTAATTAGCCCTTGGAAAATTGAAGCGGTACTTAGTGATATCGGTAATAACCTTAACCGCATGGAAAATCAACAAAAGTTGTGGCATATGTTAAAACGCCAAGACTCAAAGCATGGCGCTCCGACAGTGCGCTGGGTTGAACTCACGGATAGAGAACGCGGAGAATATCTCATTCATGCAGCGCCGCTAGATATTGGGTATTTTCTTGAGGATAAATTATGGAGTCAAGCTCAAGGGGTTATACTTTGTTCCGCCACTGTAACAGCCCTTAATTCATTCGATCACTTTAGACGCAGTGTCGGTTTGCAAACGAATGATGGCACACAGTATGTTCGTTTAAACTCCCCTTTTAATTTCAAAGATAATGCTAAACTAATAATCCCTGCACTACAGATAGAGCCAAGCAACGATAAATTTACTGAAGAATTAATTAAGCGTTTACCTGCCCTTGTTGATAATAAACAGGCTAATTTAGTTTTGTTTTCTTCCTACCGACAAATGAATCAAGTTGCCAAGGCTTTAAGAGACCGTCATCAATTATCATTGCTGGTACAAGGCGAAGCCTCACGTAATGCATTGCTCACCCTACACAAAGATAAATGCGATAACCAACAACGAAGCATCCTCTTTGGAACCAGTAGCTTTTCAGAGGGTCTTGACTTACCAGGAAAGTATTTAACTAACCTAGTCATCACTAAATTACCCTTTGCAGTGCCCACATCGCCCATTGAGCAAGCCCTAGCGGAGTATGTAAAAAGTAAAAATGGTAACCCCTTTATGACATTGACCGTTCCAGATGCTTCACGAAAGCTCATTCAATCTTGTGGTCGCTTGTTACGCAACGAGCAAGACAGTGGTACAATTACTATCTTGGATCGCCGTCTGGTCACCAAACGCTATGGTCAGTCGCTACTTGACTCACTTCCACCCTACGACTTAACAATAGAACATTAGTTAATGCTTGAGATTTTTGACATCGTACCGGTTTGGTTATTGCTTGCATTAACCGCATTATGTGCTGGCTTTATTGATGCTGTGGTTGGCGGTGGTGGTCTTCTTACCGTGCCTGCTCTGTTAAGCACAGGGATGCCACCCCACATGGTACTTGGCACCAATAAGTTTGCATCAACCTTTGGTACTGCAACTGCTAGCTATACTTTTTATCGAAATAAACTTTTCTCGCCTGCACTTTGGCGTAGTTGTATCATTTCAACCTTTATTGGTGCCTTGATTGGTACTATAGCCGTTTATTTGGTATCCGGTGACATTCTCGAAAAGTTACTTCCTTTATTAATTATCAGCACAGCCATCTACACACTATTCCAACGCCCTCCTATTCATAAGAAAATTGATGACAACTTTGAACCATGCACAGTTAAACAAGCCATGCAAGGCGGTTTTCTTGGATTTTATGACGGTTTCGCGGGGCCTGGTACGGGTGCATTTTGGACAGTATCAAGTCAGATACTTTACAAGGTTGAATTATTAGTTAGCTGTGGTGTGGCGCGCTCAATGAACTTTGTCAGTAACCTCACAGCCTTAGTAACTTTTGCTATTTTAGGCCAAGTTGATTATAAAACTGGATTATTGATGGCCTGCTGCTTGATGACTGGATCATTAATTGGTGCTAAAACGGCGATTCGCTTTGGTGCTAAGTTTATCAGACCACTATTTATTAGTGTAGTGCTTATCATTAGCTGTAAATTAGCCTGGGGGGCTTGGTTTTGAATCAATTAAATAAAATTGATCAGCTACTTAAGCAACTCGCTAAGCAAGCACAGTCTTATGATCAGCATAATAAAATTCCCCCTTTGGCTGATAATACTTTGTTCGATCCTCAGCTTTTTAAAACACAGTCACGCCAGTTAATGGATTATGTGAATGAAAGCCAACAATTACTACGCCACGTAAAACATTCTATTAGTAGTAAATCAGCCAACACGTTAATTCAATTTCAATGTGATAAATTAGTTGACCAATGTCAGGCAATTAAAAAGGCACTATCGAGTCAATCGCAACGAACCAAATCTTATCGTCAAGATAAAGCGTTCAAAAGTAAAACCTTTGCCAATAAGCAACAAAAAAGTAATGACTTTGCGTGGCTTGCTCAACGTATCATGGGGAATAGCCAACAGTTATATCATGAGTTATCGAAACACCATGGCTACAAACAAAAATTGGAACTGCGCATCACACAATTGAACACCCAGTTGAATCAATGTGCGATGGAGCAGAAAATTGCGCTCCAACAAGAAGTCCTACGACAACAAAAGCGATTAGGCCAGTGTAATAAAGCCATTTACTTTATTGAGCAAAAGATTGAACGAATCGAAAGTGGTAAAACACGATGAACTATCCTGTTATCTACCACCCTATATATTCAAGCTTAGCGCTAGGACCCAAACACCGTTTCCCAATAAAAAAATATCAATTACTTGAACAATTGCTACGCCAAGATCAACTAGTAGCACCAACTCAATGGGTCACACCACAAGCCGTTGCTCCTGATAAGTTATCTCCTTTACACTGTCGTGATTATATCAATCGAGTCGTTAGTGGAGCGTTAACCCCTAAGGAAGTACGCCGATTAGGCTTTCCATGGAGCCCGCAACTAGTTGCTCGTTCATTAACTTCTGTGGGTGGAACACTGTTAGGCTGCGAACTGGCGCTTGAGCAAGGATTAGCGCTCCATTTAAGTGGAGGCTACCATCATGCTCACTTTGATTTTGCCAGCGGTTATTGTTTATTCAACGATTTAGCTTTTGCTGCTGTTGAAGCTATTGAAAAATACAATTTATCAACAGTGCTGATCTTCGATTGCGATGTTCATCAAGGCGATGGAACTGCTGCACTGACTTCGCACCGTGATGATGTGATTACTTGCTCATTACATTGCGCCAAAAATTTTCCGGCCAATAAAATGGTTTCGACTATCGATCATGAATTCGAACCCAACACTCAAGATGCCGAATATCTAACCGTTTGCCAGTCGATGCTCAATTATTGCATCAATCTCTACCAACCGGATTTAATTATTTATGATGCGGGAGTTGATATTCACCAACAAGATGTCTTAGGCCTACTTGATGTGACTACCCAAGGTCTGTATCAGCGTGATCGTTTGGTGATAGAGACGGCACAACAGGCAGAGATTCCCCTGTGTTGTGTCACGGGCGGTGGCTATCATAAAGATCAAACAAAACTTATTCCACTACATAGCCAGCTGTTTAGAGCGGCAAAAGATTTACATAAGGAGCCGTCAACATGAGCGATACTTCCCCCCTTGAACAAGCCCCTGACCATATAAAGCTTGCGGTTGATCTTATTCAAATACTCGAAGAGTCCGAGGTTAATAAAGAGGTTGCAATTAAAGCTTTACATATCGTTTTAACCGACTTGCAACGGGAAGAAAATAATTAATTTAGCTAATTATATTTGAGTCAAAATTTCTTTTTCAATCATTTGCGTCAATACTAAAGGTTACAACCTTTGTGAATGGCATGTAATGATGATGAAGTTAACTTTTCTTGGCGCAGCAGATACTGTCACTGGTTCAAAATACTTACTCCAATGCAATGGGTTAACTATCCTTATTGATTGCGGACTCTATCAAGGTGTTAAAAAGCTACGCAGTCGCAACTGGCAATCCTTTCCCATCGAGGTAAAAAAGCTCGATGCAGTCATCCTAACGCATGCCCATATTGATCACAGCGGCTATCTTCCTGCGTTAATGAAACAAGGGTATGAAGGCCCAGTCTACGCGAGTAAAGGAACCAGCCAATTGTGTCAAATTCTCTTACCCGATGCTGGCTATTTGCAAGAAGAAGAAGCAAATTTTGCTAATAAACATAAATATAGCCGACACCACCCTGCTAAGCCCCTGTATACAGAACAGCACGCTCGGCAAGTCCTTAAGCAATTTAAGCCAATGACTCAGAATCAATTTCATTCTATCAAGTCAAATCGCGAGCATAACCAGCTAGGTTGTAGATTTATGTTTACTCCCGTTGGCCATATTTTAGGCGCCTGTGCGGTTCATATTGATGATGGCCATAAACGTTTGGTCTTTAGTGGTGATATTGGCAGATACGACGACCCTATTATGCATAACCCTGACGCCATCGAACACGCCGATGTAATGGTCGTCGAATCCACCTACGGTGACAGACGCCACCAGCAACTAGATACTCAGCAAGCATTAGCCGATATAATTAACGAAACGGTTAATCGTGGTGGCACCGTGCTTATTCCATCCTTCGCTGTCGGCCGAGCTCAGTTATTGCTTTATCATATTAAACAACTGTTAAAAGAGCATCGAATACCCACTATCCCTGTTTACCTAAACAGCCCAATGGCTATCAGCGCGACCGATCTTTATAAAAAGTTTAACCGGCAATTAAAATTATCACAGCAAGACTGCGCCGAAATCGATAATATTACGCGCTATGTTCGAACTCAAGAAGAATCAATTAGGTTAAATGAGAGTACCTATCCTGCCATTATCATCAGTGCTTCTGGAATGGCAAGTGGTGGGCGAGTGATTCATCATATGAAGAACATTTTACCCAATCATCGCAATAGCTTGGTTTTTGCAGGCTACCAAGCGGCTGGCACCCGTGGTCAAGCGATTGTTGACGGTGCTAAAGAAACAAAAATTCATGGCCAAACATTTCAAGTTAAAGCCCAAGTTCATAACATAGGTAGTTTATCTGCTCATGGGGATTATGCTGAAATTATTCATTGGTTAGGGCTAATCAAGCAACGACCACAACAGGTCTACATTACTCATGGTGAAAGCTGTGCTGCTGACTGTATGCGATTAAAAGTAGAAAGGGCATTTCATTGCAACGTTCGTGTGCCAGAGCTCAATGAAACGGTCACGATTTAAAGCCGTTAATCGTGAAAGTCGTGATATTCAAAAATTTGTTGTTGGGCATTAAATAAAAACGTATCAATAGTTTTATGCTCTAATGCCAACTTTGACAGTGGTGTTGCTGTAATCGATTGATTAACCTCACCTAGCATCACTAAATGAGCGCCATCAACGCTTGCCTCGACTGCAGCTACGCCAAGTTTTGTCGCTAATATTCGGTCTTCAAATACCGGCCGTCCACCACGTTGAATGTGGCCAAGGATACATGGCTGACATTCAATATTTGATTGTTCGGTTAATTCTTTTGCTAGCTCAATCGTTCCGGTTGGCCATAGGTTTTCTGCAATGACCATAATATAGCTGGAGTTACCCCGTGATTTCTGTGCATTCGTAATATGATTAACAATACTTGCTAGCTGTTGCGAAGGGAGCTGACGCGATTCAAAAGTAAGCACTTGCTCCGCAGCACAAGCAATGGCAACACTCATTGCAATATAACCGCTCTCCCTCCCCATCACTTCAACGAGAAAAGTACGCTCGAATGCATCAGCTGTATCACGTATTTTATCTATCGCTTCAACTGCAGTGTTAACTGCAGTCGCAAAGCCTATCGTTTTATCCGCTCCTGCAACATCATTATCGATGGTACCTGGTAACCCAATTATTTGTCCGCTCCAATAATCCGCTAGCAACTCAGCACCGCGCAATGAACCATCACCACCAATCACGATTAAGCAATCAATCGCTAACCGATTTAAAACTTCAGAGGCTTGTAACTGCCCTTGTTCGGTCGTAAAAGCCTGACAACGTGCACTTTTTAATACCGTACCGCCATGATGAATGATATCTCTAACATAGCATTCGGTTAACTGAAAATGTTCACCATTTAGCAGTCCATTAAAACCACGTTTAAATCCAGTCACTGAAATTCCGTGATGCTGTGCTGTTAAGACGATGGCACGAATAGCGGCATTCATCCCTGGCGCATCACCGCCACTGGTTAAGACCCCGATAGTATTAATTTTTCGCATTATCAGCTCTCAGAACCATGGATATAGCCATGATTAACTAGCCACTCATGCGCCAAATTGGCATCGGTAAATATACGGCGTTGGTAATCAGGGGTTTCAACGTTAAGGATCTCTAATTGATAACGAACAAGATCATTGTTACTCACTAAAAAAACGGTCGCACGCAAGTTATGTTGTTTTAATCGACCAATGCCTTGCTTAACCCCATACTGAAAGTCTAGTGTACCTACATCCATTTCCGTAGCATCAATATAGAAGGCCCATTTGGGCTGAGGCGCTTTAATGAGCTCAGCTTCCACTTCTCTAAAGCAGCGTTGAGTAATTTGCTCCTCCCAAATACCTGTTGCTTTAACCGCCATCACACTCGATTGATTATCAATGTGATACGTTGCCGGCTCAAACGTTGGAAAAGCAGACTCAGCGCTAAAGAAGTTAAAGAGCTCGCTGGGCGCAATAGGTTTAGAAAACAGATACCCTTGCAAAAAGTCACACCCATGCTCTAGCAACCACTCTGCCTGAGCTTTAGTTTCTACCCCTTCAGCAACAATTTCTATTCTCATACCTTTCGCTAGTCCAATAATAGAGCGAGCAATACAGATATCTTCTTCACTGGTTAGGATCCCATCAACAAAAGACTTATCAATCTTTAGCTTTGAGATATTAAAGTTCTTAAGTCGAGATAGCGATGAATATCCTGTTCCAAAGTCATCTATCGAAAGCTTTAAGCCCAGTTCACTTAAACTATCGAGTTGCTTATTAATGGCTGTTGAATCCCCAGCGATGAGTTCTTCGACAATTTCAATCTCAATTAGCGAAGGTGCTATCTCGTATTCAGTTAAAAGCTCCTCCACTCGTTGACAAAATGTCGGTGACAGTAACTGTTCAGATGACACATTCACCGCCACACTTAATAAAGGGAGACCTTCGGCTATAAGTATTTTTATATCTTTACACACCTGCTCAATGACCACATCGCCAAGCTCTTGCATTAACCCAAGGCGTTTAGCCAGTGGTAAAAATTTAAAAGGCGCAATCAAACCATCCATCGGGTGAACCCAACGAACCAACGCTTCTAACCGAATGCCATCTTGTTGGTAGGTACGGTTAAGGATGGGTTGATAATGAGGTACTATTTGGCCAGATGTGAGTGCATCATTAAATTCCCGCTCAAACTTTAAGGTTTGCTGATGTTGCTCTAGCCACTCAGGTTTAAAATAAGTAATGACACCTGGGTTATTTTCTTTACCTTTTACCATTGCTTGCTCTGCACGTCTGATAGGGTCTTGTTCAACTAGGTCAGACTTATTACTAACCATTACGCCTATGCTGGCACTCAAGCTGACAAGTTCACCACCTGGGGTCATAAATGGCTTTAAAAATAGCGCTTTAAGCAGCAACAAAAAAGGCTCTAGCTTGAGTTCGTTATGTTGATTTGGCAACCACACACCAAAGACATCACCATCAACACGCGCAGGAAAAAACACCTCATTAGACTTTAGGTTTTCCATACGGTTAGCCACTTTACACAACACATTATTAGCAAACAGATAACCAAAGTTATCATTAACAGCGGTAAAGTTATCGATGCCAATAAGTATCACGGCACAAGGGTAATCCTCACCGGCCGACGCTAATGACTGGCGAATTCGCTTATCAAAAAACAAGCGATTCTCTAAATTAGTTAAAGGATCAATTTGCTCAAGGTGACTTAATTGACGCAAAGCTGCTCGCCAAGACTTCTTAACATGAGTAAGGGAGAGGATTTCAGCAATTGAAGCAGCATAGGCCATATCCGCAACGTCCCAGTGACGCGTTGTTGCAGTTTGCTCTATACAGAGAACGCCTTTGAACGCACCCTCGGCAAAGATTGGAACCTCTAAAATTGATTTGATATTAAGCGGTTGAAAATAGAAGCTTAGTAGCTCGCTAAGAAAGTCATATTCTTCAACGTTTTCACAGTAACAAATCTCTTGCTCGAGTAATCGTTGAAAATATTTTGGGCAATAGTCTCGTTCAATGACATGACCAGCGTCGAAGTGTTGACTCTCTAGCGCATAAAGCTTTTGACAAATCAATTGCTCATTGCTCGGTGACAAATACCATAAACTCACTCGACCTACCGCTAGCTTGTCAGCACACGTCTTTAGCACCTTCTCGATCAATTCATCAGTATCTTCACTTAGCGTGCCATTATGATGGCCAATATCGGTGAGTGACTGGTGTAGTGATAAAAACTTCTGTGTTACTTCCATAAACAAACTCAATAGTTAATGATGAATTGTTGCGATAACGTTAGCATTAAAACAACATTAGCCTCATTGTTTAATACAATCAATAGCGCTCTAAGCCCGCCGGCTAAAAACCTAGAGGTTATACTAATTACATTAATGACCTGAGCACTGTTCGCAGTCTAAACGGATGATAGCAGCGTTATTTATTATCTATATCTAACAACTATATAATAAATGCCTTGCCGGCATGGATGTCCGTACTTAGGTTCAATTGAAACGTAGAACTGAGCTTTAATCCGCTAATCCTCGTTACAAAATTGATCACTTCATTAATGGAATTGGTATAAATACTTCTTTTAGAATATTTTATACTAAAAGTAGCGTGTTGTGGATCATAATAATTTATGACTTCCTGCGGTAAATACACATACCAGTGTAGTCATTTGGGGACAAACTAAACTTGAGAGTAATAAGGAAATAGCAACAGGATTAATAAAAGCTGCGCCGATTATCGGGCTAGTTCTATTTTAATAGAAATAAATGTTTAGAGGGCATTATAGAAGTATGAAATGAGTGGCGACTAGCCAGCCAACACCTCGGCACACGAGTCGATAGCTGCGGTTGCTCCCTTCCGGGCCTGGCCGAGTTCACTATCTATCATTGCGAGGGGACCAACTAGTCACCGAGGCGCATTATCTATTAAACACTTGGCATTAGGCAAGTCTTTACTGGCAATTTTTTAAAAATTTAATTTATTCGATTAATTTAACGCCAATTTCAAAATCATGACTATACTTTCCGCTGCATCTAGAACCCTTGATGCTTTTTTATTAATAACCTTTGAAAGGAATCTATCTATGAAAACATTCACTCAGCTAAAATTTTACTTACTAAGTATCACCGCAACTGCACTTTTATTAATGCACAAACCAGTGATGGCAATGGTCATCGATGACCCCACAGTCAAACAAAACATCGTTGTTGAGCAAAATCAGCAACCTATCAAAGTCAATATTAATCAAGTTTCGAGTCAACAACTTGTCAAAACATTACACGGTATTGGCAAGAAGAAAGCTCAAGCGATTGTGGCTTACCGCCAACAGCATGGCCGAATCAACTCCTATGAGCAATTATTACAAGTCAAAGGAATAGGTAAGAAGTTGTTAGAAAAGAACCGTGCATTAATCAGCTTTGGGGCCGAAGAGTAAAGCCGGTCAAAGCTACAGCGTCACAACTAATTGGCGCTGTAGCTCAAGGAGGTTAAATTAGGCCCCAAATTCTGCAATAATTAAGTCACTCAATAACTGACCCGCTCGACCTAAAGGACGCTCTGAAGAATGAACCAATTTAGGAGTAAAGCTATGACTAGCTCCCCCAACAAAATCAAGTTCAACCAACTCACCATTGGCTAGTTCTTTTTCAATCAAGTAGTCAGGCACCCAACCATAACCAAGCCCTAATAAGATTGAGTTTTTCTTCGCAATAAAGCCATTAAGGTAAAACACTCGCTCACCACCAAACTGTAAATCATCTTGATAATGAAGATCGACCTCACCTGAATCAGCAATGGTTAGTTCGATATACTCATGGAGGTGTTTCAATTCAATCCCTTTTATCGATGCTAAAGGATGCCCTGCCGCAACCACTAAGCGTGTACTCATCGGCTTTAACGGCTTTGCATTAAGGTAAGGGTTAGATTGAAAATCTTTAACCAACATTAAGTCTGAACTATTTTTTTCAAAACAGCGCTGAACACCACTTAAAAATTCAGTGCGCAGCTGCACTCTTGTAGACACGTCCATTTCAGATAAACGTTTGAGTGCTCGCATCACAGGCTCCATAGGAAGCGCGCCATCAATAATAATTTCCAAGCGTGGCTCCCAGCCTTGACTGAAACGCTCTGCCAACACTTCTAGATTATGTGCCTGCTGAAGCAGCCTTCGCCCTTCAGTCAAGATTGCATTACCTTCAGCAGTTAACTCAGCGCGGTACTTACTACGATCGAAAAGTGCAACACCAAGATGTTGCTCAAGCTTCTTAATTTGATAACTAATCGCTGACTGCGCTCTATTTAATTGTTCAGCTGCTTTAGCAAAGCTGCCCAAACGAACGATTAAATCTAATATCTTAAGGGTTTCTATATCTAACCGCATCTCATAACCATCTAAAAGTTGAATGGAGTTAATTAAAACATAATTATATTTTTAGAACAAGATTGGTAGTAAAGTTAATTTACTAACAGTGTTGTTCTAATAATAAATTACAACAGACAGCACCATAACAAATAAATTAAGAAGAGTGTAACAATATGACTGATCAAAATAACCCGATTGGACTATGTGGTATCGAATTTACTGAATTTGCAACAACAGATCAGAATTTTATGCATCAAGTGTTTATCGATTTTGGTTTTTCTAAAATTAATAAGCATCAAAGTAAAGACATCTTTCATTACCAACAAAACGATATCAACTTCCTACTTAATAGCGAAAAGCAAGGCTTCTCACGTGATTTTGCTAAATCTCACGGCCCTGCTATTTGTTCAATGGGTTGGCGCGTTGTTAACGCAGAGGCCGCATTCACTGAAGCGGTTAATCGCGGGGCAAAAGCCGTAGCTGAAGATGCTAAAGATATGCCTTACCCGGCTATCTACGGTATTGGTGATAGCATTATCTACTTCATTGACCGCTTTACTGACAATGACAATATTTATCACCGTGACTTCGTGCCTCTCGCCGAGCCTCAGGTAGTAACAGAAAAAGGCTTCTTACGAGTCGACCATTTAACCAATAATGTTTATAAAGGGACGATGGAGCATTGGGCTAACTTTTATAAAGATATTTTCAACTTTAGTGAAGTCCGTTACTTCGATATTAATGGTGCTAAAACTGGCCTGATTTCTTATGCACTTCGTTCACCTGATGGCAGTTTCTGTATCCCAATTAATGAGGGTAAAGATGATGATAAGAACCAAATTGATGAGTACCTAAATGAATACAATGGTCCTGGTGTTCAGCATTTAGCCTTTGAAAGTCGTGATATCGTTGCATCTCTTGATGCAATGGAAGGCACTAGCATAAAAACACTAGACATCATCGAAGAGTATTACGACACTATTTACGATCGTGTACCGCAAGTGACTGAAGACCGTGATCGCATTAAGCATCATCAAATTTTAGTTGACGGTGATGAGTCAGGCTATCTATTACAAATCTTCACTCAAAACTTATTCGGCCCTATCTTTATTGAGATTATTCAGCGTAAAGAAAACCAAGGGTTTGGCGAAGGAAACTTCCAAGCGCTATTTGAATCAATCGAGCGAGATCAAGAACGCCGCGGAGTGCTTTAAGCAACCCGTTGATTCCAGAATAAAAAAAAGCTATTCATTTGAATAGCTTTTTTTATATCAACTTTTCAGTCTCTAAATAGGTCAATTTTTTTGCCACACCACCTGATTACGCCCTGCCTCTTTCGCTTGATAAAGAGCGATATCGGCTTCATTAATCATAGCCTCTAACGACTTAGAATCAGCAGCACGCGTTGCAGCACCAATGCTCACCGATAAGTTAATGACCTCTTTACTAGTATCAAATTCACTTTCTGCGATATCGACTCTGAACGTATTGAGTATCTTATCCGTTTGTTCTTGTGATAAACCAGGGATCAGAATAATAAACTCTTCGCCACCATAACGTGCCACAGTCATATCTTTAAACCAATACCGCAGTTTTTCAGCCAGCAATTTAAGTACGGCATCTCCACTATCATGACCGTAGTTATCGTTGATTTTTTTAAAGTAATCAATATCAAGTAGTGCAACGGTTAGACGGCTGTTATCTTTGACCGCTTGATTAAAAGAATCTTCACCATTATGAAAGAAATAACGTCGATTATATAACTTAGTTAAATAATCACGATTTGCTGCATCTCGAATTTCAGCAATCAGCATTATCTGCTCCATGGCTTTCAAAATACGCCATTGAAACTCTTCTTGAATAAAGGGAGTTGGTAAAAAGTCATTAGCGCCATGCTTAATAAAGCGAGCAGAAAGCGTCGGGTCCTTTAACGAAGATAACCCAATAATTGGAAAGTCTTCACGAGAGCGTTCTTGTCTAATGCTACGGATTAATTCGATACCATTCATTTCTGGCATATTATAATCCGTAACCAGCAAACCTACTTCAGGGTTATCTTTTAAGGCTTGGAGCGCTGCTAGCCCATGTTCAACTTCTATCACTTGATATAACAAACTGCTCATTTGAGCTGAAACATAAGCACGCAATGAAGGTGAATCATCAGCAACAATAACTTTAATATCTCGATTTAATAATAGCGTATTAACAAATTTAATTGCTGTTACATAAGAATCACGATTTTCTTTGAAGATATAATCTAACACGCCCATCTTGAGCATTTTATCACGCAACTCTTCATTTAAAGACGCTGTTAGAACAATGGTTGATATACCCGCATCGAGAGTCAGTTTTACAACTTCACCGTTAGGTGCATCAGGTAGATGAAGGTCGGCAAGCGCCATAAAGTAGTCATTGCCAGGATTATCAATAAGCCCTTTTGCTTCAGCTAAATCACAAGCAAAGTCAAATTCACAATTTAACTGTGAAGTCGCTAAATGATTGATAATTTTTCGAATTAATTGACTGTCTTCGATGATTAACAATTTTGACATCGTTTATTTATTATCCCTAGAGCATTCACAATCAAAATTATATTCATAACTTACTATAGAATATGAACAAAAAAAACTACTATTGGCCCAAACTTAAGAATTCTTTCTTAGTTAGATGGCGCCACTGGCCACTTTCTAGGCTACTTTCTAATGAAACAGCCCCTATTTTAGACCGGTGCAAAGTAGCGACATGATTACCTACAGCAGCAAACATTCGCTTAACTTGATGATACTTACCTTCAGATATGGTTAACCTAGCTTGGTGGCTAGATACAATATCTAACAATGCAGGTCGAGTTAGCTTTTCTTCACTTTTCAATTGAACGCCATGTTCAAACTGCTCAATTAACTCTGGCAATAATGGTTCACTCACCCCTACAATATACTCTTTTGAGCATTGTGATTTAGGCGATGTAATTCGGTGAGACCATTGCCCATCGTTGGTTAGCAATACTAAGCCAGTTGTGTCTTTATCTAAGCGACCTGCAATGTGTAAATCATTCTTAAAAGGTTCATCAATTAAATGCAGTACCGATAAACCATCATCATCAACCGCTGAACAAACATAACCTTGAGGCTTATGCAGCATGATATAAAGATCACCTATTTCACTAACAATCTGACCTAAATAGCTCACTTGTTGATCTTTTATTTTTATATCACCTTTTTTCACGGCAACGCCATCAACCAGCACATCACCGCGATGTAATGCTTGCTTCGCCGTCTTTCGAGTTAAGGCTGTGTTCTCACTTAAAAACCGATCTAATCTCATGTTGTTACTTTAACCATAGCAAATATTTCAGATAACAATAAAAAAGCTGCTTTAATATGATAAAGCAGCTTTTAATTACTCAGTATGATACCAGTTTATCGTTATAAATGTTCTATCACTAAGCATCCTGCTGAATAACCGGCACCAAATGAACAAATAATCGCTTTATCACCACTCACCATATCATCATGATGACGATGAAAGGCAATAATTGAGCCCGCAGATGCCGTGTTTGCAAACTCATTTAAGATAATAGGTGCCTCATTACCTTGTGGGTTTCGTCCGAGTACTTTCTTGGCCACAAAGGTATTCATATTAATGTTAGCTTGATGCAAGAATAAACGTTTAAGGTCACTGGCTTGTAAATTATTTTTTGCCATTTCTTGATCAATTAGCGCATAGACCATAGGGAGTACTTCTTTAAACACTTTACGCCCCTGCTGTACAAATAGTTTATCACTGCTATCCGCAGTCTCAGGGTTACAACGATTAAGGTGGCCAAAATTGCTACGGATGTTGTTTGAAAAGCTGGTCATCGGCTGCTGCGATAAAATTTTAAAACAATGTTGTGCGGTTGCTGTTTCTTGCTTTTCAACGACTACTGCCGTAGCAACATCCCCAAAAATGAAATGACTATCACGGTCGCGGTAATTGATTTGAGGAGAGGCAATCTCAGGGCTAATCACCAAGACTGTTTTTGCCGTATTACCCAACAATGCATTAGAGGCATTCATGATACCAAAGGTTGCTGATGAACAAGCCACCAGCATGTCGTACGCCCACCCTTTGCACCCCAACTGCTGCTGAACTTCAATAGCTATAGCAGGGTAAGCACGCTGAGTATAAGAACAAGCAACAATTATTAAGTCGATATCATCACTCGTTTTATTTGCCGAAGCCATCGCTTCGCGGGCTGCGGCAACCGCCATTTCAGTTTGAATAGACACTTGTTCGTTATCACGTTCTGCGATTAATGGCATCATCACATCGGTATCCAAAATACCATCTTTAGACATTACATAGCGGTTTTCAATCCCTGATGCTTTGGTTATAAACTCACTACTTGAGGGTTTTAACCCTTCAATTTCACCCTGTGCAATGGCTTTTGCATGTTCGCTATTATATTTTGCGACATATTCATTAAACGCCGAGACTAACTCATCATTTGAGATAGTATAAGGAGGCGTATATAAGCCCGTTCCACTAATTACGATTGACATACCTTGCTCCATCAACATGATGTTGATTTTTTTAATGACAGACCAACACAGGTTATTTACCGTGTTCGTTTTTAATTACTTCACTATTACTTGAGTGATTTGATTGCTTGTTCTAACCCAGCTACGGTCATTTCATGCATATTTTGATTCACTAACTGTTTAATATAGTCAATACTCATGGTGTAGCGCCAATGTTGTTGCTCTATTGGGTTTAGCCAGACTACATGGTCAAAATGACTTATTAGGCGTGTCAGCCACACTTCACCAGACTCTTCATTCCAATGTTCAACGCTGCCACCGGGGTAAGATATTTCGTAGGGGCCCATTGAAGCATCACCGACAAAGATCACCTTATAATCTTTGCCATAGGTACGAAGAATATCCCACACTAATTTTTTGTCATGGTGACGCCTTGCATTGTCCTGCCACACGCCTTCGTATACACAATTATGAAAATAAAAGTATTCTAGATGTTTGAACTCACCACGCGCCGCATTAAAAAGTTGTTCCACTTGTTCGATGTAGGGGTCCATTGAGCCACCCACATCAAAAAACATTAACACTTTAACGGCATTATGGCGCTCAGCGACCATCTTTAAATCTAAGTAACCTGCATTATTGGCCGTCGCTTTAATGGTGTGGTCAAGGTCGAGGATATCTTGAGCGCCACTTCGTGCAAACTTACGTAAGCGCCTTAACGCGACTTGAACATTGCGAGCACTTAATAGCTGTTGTTCACTTAAGTTAGCAAACTCACGTTTATCCCATACTTTAGCGGCTCGGTTATTTCGGTTACTTTCTTGACCAATACGGACCCCTTGAGGGTTATAACCATAAGCTCCAAACGGTGATGTACCACCTGTGCCCACCCATTTGTTACCACCTTGATGACGTTTTTTTTGCTCTTTCAAGCGTTGTTGTAAGGTATCAAGCAGCTCATCAAGAGAGCCTAGGGCGTTAAGCTGCTCCTTTTCTTCATCAGAAAGGATTTTTTCTAATTCTTTACGTAACCAGTCTTGGGGGATATCTTTCGAGAAAAGTTCAAGCTCATTAATACCCTTAAAATACTCTGAAAAAGCTCGATCAAACTTATCAAACTGGCTCTCATCTTTTATCATCACGATTCTGGCGAGCTGATAAAATTTATCAATATCAGCAAACACCACTTGTCGTTCTAATGCATTAAGCAAGTCAAGTAATTCGCGGACACTGACGCTCAGCTCGTGCTTTCTTAATGTGAAAAAGAAATCAACTAACATGCCTATTGCTGCCTACGAGCCAAAAAAGCAATTTTTTCAAATAACGTCATATCTTGTTCATTTTTTAATAACGCGCCATACAGTGGCATGAGTGACTTATCGTGTTGCTTATCACGTAACACCTCAGGAGCAATATCTTCAGCAAGTAATAACTTCAACCAATCAAGTAATTCTGAAGTCGATGGTTTCTTTTTCAAACCATTAACCTGACGCATTTCAAAAAAGCGTGTTAATGCTTGCTCTAACAGTTGCGGTTTGATGTTAGGAAAATGAACATCAACAATCTGTTGCATTTGCACTGCATCAGGGAATTGAATGTAATGAAAGAAACAACGGCGCAAGAACGCATCGGGCAAATCTTTTTCATTATTTGAAGTGATGATAACAATGGGCCTGACTTTCGCCTTCACAAGTTGCTGTGTTTCATATACAAAAAATTCCATTTTATCGAGTTCTTGTAACAGATCATTTGGAAATTCAATATCAGCTTTATCAATCTCATCAATGAGTAAAATTGGACGCACTTCACTTTCAAAGGCCTGCCACATTTTCCCTTTAACGATATAGTTTGCAATATCTTTCACTCGATCATCACCTAATTGTGAATCACGCAGTCTTGATACCGCATCATATTCATACAAGCCTTGCTGTGCTTTGGTGGTCGATTTTATGTGCCATTGAATAAGTGGCGCATTGAGCGCTTGGGCAAGTTCTTGGGCAAGCATGGTTTTGCCAGTGCCTGGTTCGCCTTTAATTAATAATGGACGCTCAAGAGTTACCGCAGCTTCAACCGCTAGTTTTAGCTCGTCACTCACAACATAGTTAGTGGTAGTATCAAAAGGCATAGCATTTCTTTTTTCAGTTTAAACAGATGTTTTAACATTACCACATTATCCCGCTTCCTCCTGTGACATATTGGAATAAGAACTTAGTTTTTTATTACATAACGATATAACAAAATGTCACTTCACTTCTTTTTTCTTTGCTTTAAGCTAGGGAAGATAGATATTTTTATAACCAAATAATAGCACGTAAGCCAAGTGGCTGACGTGTGTTGATAAACGATAAGGAATGATTATGGCTAACATAGCACAAGATAATTCACTCACAGTAGGTAATACCCCTCTAGTTCGTCTTAACAGAGTTTCAAACGGCAACGTGATTGCTAAAGTTGAGAGCCGTAATCCAAGTTTCAGCGTTAAATGTCGTATCGGTGCCAATATGATTTGGGATGCTGAGAAGTCAGGTCGTTTAACGAAAGAAAAAGAACTCATCGAACCAACCAGTGGTAACACAGGTATCGCGCTAGCATTCGTTGCTGCCTCACGCGGTTACCAACTAACGTTAACGATGCCTGACACAATGAGCCTTGAGCGTCGTAAATTATTAAAAGCGTTAGGTGCTAACTTAGTATTAACTGAAGGCGCTAAAGGCATGGGCGGTGCTATCGCTAAAGCACAAGAAATTGAAAGCAGCGATCCAGAAAAATACGTATTGCTACAACAATTCGAGAATCCTGCTAACCCTGAAATTCACGAGAAAACAACAGGTCCAGAAATCTGGAACGATACCGATGGCGAAATTGATGTATTCGTTGCAGGTGTTGGTACCGGTGGCACTATCACAGGTGTTAGCCGTTACATTAAAAACCAACAAGGTAAAGCAATTACTACCGTTGCTGTTGAACCAGTAAACTCACCAGTCATTACTCAAGCTAAAGCCGGTGAAGCATTAACGCCTGGTCCACACAAAATCCAAGGTATCGGTGCTGGCTTCATTCCAGGTAACCTAGATTTGGATCTTGTTGACCTAGTTGAGCTTGTTGATAACGATGAAGCCATTGAAATGGCTCAGCGTTTAATGGAAGAAGAGGGTATCTTAGCGGGTATTTCTTCAGGTGCTGCAGTTGTTGCGGCAAACCGTATTGCTGAACGTCCAGAGTTTAAAGATAAGAACATCGTCGTTATCTTACCAAGCTCGGGTGAGCGTTACCTGTCAACTGCACTTTTCGCTGACATCTTTACTGAGCAAGAAAACGTACAATAAATTTACAATGTAATGATTAACTTTAATTAGTCAGATAAAGGATGAGTGAGAGCTCATCCTTTTTTTTTCCCGTGATTACTGTTAAATATAGTAATATTAAGAGCTAGTAGTTAACAGACCTTACAATAGTTACTTTGAGTTAAACCACATGCCAACCGTGAAAGCCAAACCAAAACTAAAGCTCGCCACTTTAACAGTCAATGCGCCGATCAGTGGTGAAGCGATTCTGCTGACCGAGCATCATTGCCCACTTATTAGTCACCAACTTCTTGGCCACGGTATTGCTATCAGACCTGTAGGTAGTAGAGTCACTGCACCTTGTCGCGCCATCGTTAAACACATAGCTCCTACAGGCCATCATTTGACATTATTAACCGAGCATAATGTAATCATTGATATTTATATTGGTGATAACGCTATTTCAACACACGGTGTAGGGTTCACAGTAAAAGTAGTAAGCGGTCAACAAGTAATTCAGGGGCAAGAATTGATTAATTTAGATCTCTTAAAATTAAAACAATCGCTGCCAAGCGTTGACGTTGCAGTATTAATTAGTAAAGGTGCGCTGAAATTAACTCCCCTATTAGGCACAAAACGCGCAGGAGAAGATCCCCTTCTACAGCTCATTGTAAAGAAAAGTGATACATAGTCTGCTCCCTTTATTCCCACACCGTTAAAGGTACTGAAATCACAATAATAATATGCTTTAATACTTGGCAAATTATTCATTGAGATAGCTAAACATGAGCACCACAATCTACGGTATTAAAAACTGTGACACCATTAAGAAAGCATTAAAGTGGCTTGATAACAACAACATCAAATATCGCTTTCACGATTATCGCGTTGACGGTTTAGACGAACAGTTACTGACACAACTTTGTCAGTTTGCAGACCCGCAACAAATGCTAAATAAACGTAGCACTAGTTTTCGCGCTCTAAGTGATGAGCAAAAAGCGACCCTCGATAACGAATCGCTAAAAGTATTATTTTTAGAGACACCAACGTTGATCAAACGCCCACTACTTGTCAAAGACACTGAGTCTCACCTTGGCTTTAAGCCGGAACAATATCAAACGTTTTTCAAACTATAACCGTTAACTACTACAAGGTATCACTGTGACTGAATCAATTAACGATCAACGCCTGTTTGATCTAAGCTGCGATCTATTAAGTCGTGCCTCTATTACTCCACTCGATCAAGGATGCCAAGAACTAATGGCGCAATACCTTGAACCTTTAGGGTTTAATATCGAATCGATGGTGTTTGAAGACACCACTAATATGTGGGCACGTAAAGGTAGTTCAGGCCCCCTATTTTGTTTCGCCGGTCATACTGATGTCGTTCCTGTTGGTAATGCGGACCGGTGGGATAACCCACCTTTTTCGCCAAAACTTATTGATGGCATGCTTCATGGGCGCGGGGCTGCCGACATGAAAGGTAGCCTTGCCGCAATGGTTATTGCGACTGAGCGTTTTGTCAAAGCACACCCAAACCACAAAGGATCGATTGCCTTTCTGATCACCAGTGACGAAGAAGGTCCTTTTATCAATGGGACCACACGAGTCATCGATACCCTAGAAGCTCGAAACGAGAAAATTCAGTATTGTATTGTTGGCGAACCGAGTAGTACAAACACGCTCGGTGATATCGTTAAAAATGGCCGTCGCGGCTCATTAACTGGCGATCTAACCGTTCATGGTAAACAGGGGCATGTGGCGTACCCCCACCTAGCAGAAAACCCAATCCATAAAGCCGCTGCCGCCCTAGATGAGCTAAGTAAAACAGTGTGGGATAACGGCAATGAATTTTTCCCACCAACGAGCTTTCAAATTTCTAATATTAACGGTGGCACAGGTGCAGGTAATGTTATTCCAGGGGAACTGAAAATTCAGTTTAACCTACGTTACTCAACTGAGTTGACCAGTGACGACATCATCGAACGGGTTAATCACATATTAAGCGAACATCAGCTAAACTATGACATTGACTGGACGTTTAACGGATTACCTTTCTTAACCGATCACGGTGATCTGCTTGAGTCAGTTAAAACGGCCATCAAGGATGTGACTGGCACAGACACAGACCCACAAACCAGTGGTGGCACATCGGACGGTCGCTTTATTGCACCAACGGGTGCGGAATTAGTCGAATTAGGACCAGTCAATGCAACCATTCATCAAGTGAATGAATGCGTGAAATTTAACGATCTAGAATTACTCACTGATGTTTATCAGCGTATTTTGGAAGAATTATTAGTAGATTAATATGCGTGTTTCTTTTACCGAACAGCAAGTTCTTGGTCAGTGCGACAGCCATTTGTTTCAACTCAATGAACAGACGGCAATCCACCAAGCAATCAAAAATGATTGGCTTGAGTTAACTCAAGCCGCTCGACATGATGGTATCGACATTGAAATTGTCAGTGGTTTTCGCTCTTTCTCACACCAACTATTAATTTGGAATAATAAAGCCTTAGGTAAACGTCCATTAAAAAACCGTAATAACCAGAGTGTCGATGCTCACACATTAAATCCACAACAATTACTCGACTGTATTTTGACATGGTCAGCCCTTCCTGGTGCGAGTCGCCATCACTGGGGCACCGACATTGATGTCTATTCGCCATCTATGCTTAGTATCGATCAGTTACAACTTGAGCCATGGGAATATCAAGCGAATGGGCCAATGGCGCTGTTAGGCCAGTGGTTACGCGAAAATTCACACCACCATGGCTTCTTTATGCCTTATAATCTAGACAGAGGCGGTGTCGCTATTGAACCGTGGCATCTTAGCCATATTAGTACAGCTCAGGTTGCTGCAGACAAGTTAACCAGGGCAATGCTTTACAAAGCAATTAATCACAGTGACATTGAATTAAAGACACAAATTTTGGCCAATATCGAAGAAATTATGTCCCAATATGTTTTTAATATTGCCGAACCAGAGGTGATTGTATAATGACAACGTTTGAAATAATTTTAATCATCGCTTTGGTTCTTGGCGTGATTGGGTCTAATCTCGCGCTCTTAAAATACAGTAATAAGTTCAAATTACCTGAGCAAACAAAACAACATTTCAAGCAATCTTCAGAGACAACATCAGAAAAGAATGATGAAAAATCGGAAGAATCAACCCCATCAAACCATAATAATAAATAGAGATTTATGATGAAAAAGACTCCACTTGCATTATTAGTTGCTGCAATGACCACACTTGTGGCGTGTAATGATAGTGCCACAACACAAAAAGCTGAGCCAACAACCGCGCCTCAAAAGGTTGTTACCATCTTACTGCCTGAGTTTAACGATCGCCTTGATATTTATCATCAAGTAACACTCAACACTGATTTATCACATTTATCAGACAACCAAAAAGCAATGCTCGGCAAACTAATCGATGTTGCAGAGATTATGGATGACTTATTTTGGAAGCAATCTTTTGGTGAGGATAAATCAAGTTTTCTGGCTAAAATTGATAACGAAAAGGTTCGCCAATTTGCTGAGATAAATTATGGTCCTTGGGACCGCTTAGATGCTGATAAACCATTTTTAAGTGGATATAGTGAAAAAGCGCTAGGAGCACAGTTCTACCCTCAAGACATCACTAAACAACAATTACAACAAGCAGAACAGTCAATTGACGCAACAGGTTTATACTCGGTAATTCGCCGCGATAAATCAGGAAACCTTGTAAGCATTCCTTATTCAATAATGTATAAGAAAGAGCTTAAAGCCGCGAGTAAATTACTGCTTGAAGCAGCGGCATTAGCTGATGATAAAGAATTTGCCAACTATCTAACAATGCGCAGCCAAGCATTCTTATCTGATAATTACCAAGCTTCTGATTTTGCATGGATGGACATGAAGAATAACCCAATTGATGTGGTTATAGGTCCTATCGAAACTTATGAAGATCAATTAGTCGGTTATCGTTCTGCATTCGAAGCTTATGTCTTAGTGAAAGATCAAGCTTGGTCTGAGCGCTTAGCGAAATTTGCTAGCTTTTTACCTGCTCTGCAAAAAGGCTTGCCCGTTGATAATAAATTTAAACAAGAAACACCTGGCACAGATGCTGACTTAAATGCTTACGACGTTATCTATTACGCTGGTCATTCTAACGCGGGTGGTAAAACCATCGCGATTAACCTGCCAAATGACGAGCAAGTACAGCTTGAAAAAGGGACGCGACGTCTGCAACTTAAAAATGCCATGCAAGCAAAGTTTGATCATATTTTAGCGCCAATCGCAACGGTGCTAATCGCACCAGAGCAGCAAAAACATGTAACCTTTGATGCATTCTTCGCTAATACCATGTTTCATGAAGTTGCTCATGGGTTAGGTATTAAGAATACCATCAACGATAAAGGAACCGTCCGCCAAGCCCTCAAAGAACACGCCTCAGCCCTTGAAGAAGGTAAAGCGGATATTCTTGGTCTATACATGATTGCAGAGTTATTTAAGCAAGGGCAAATTAGTGAAGGAACCATTGAAGATAACTACGTGACCTTTATGGCGGGTATATTCCGTTCAGTACGCTTTGGGGCAGCAAGTGCTCACGGAAAAGCAAACATGATGCGTTTTAACTACTTCCAACAAGAAGGTGCGTTCGAGCGTGACGCACAAGGTTTGTACCGCGTTAACATCAACAAGATGACCCAAGCGATGACCAGCTTATCACAGTTAATTCTCACGATTCAGGGCACAGGGGATTATGCAAAAGTTGATCAACTCATTAAAGAGCAAGGCTTAATCAAGCCACAGCTTGCCGCTGACTTAGCTAAACTTGAAGCTGCGGCGATTCCAGTAGATATTGACTTTAAACAAGGTAAGGAAGTGTTAGGCCTTTAACTCCCTAGTCCTTTTGAAGCCAAATGCCGCTTAGCGAGACTAAGCGGCATTTTCTTTTCCGGCAGTAACCAAGTCTAGCTATCTCGTGACACATCAACAATCACACGACCACGAACTTGGCCAGCGATCAACTGCTCAGCAGTTGTAACCACATCAGCTAAACCAATCTCAGCACTCACTTCTGCAAAAACGCCGGTATCTAATAACGTGGTTAAGCGATCCCATGCTTCAATACGGTCTGCTAATGGACGCATCACACTGTCTATGCCCGCTAACGTGACGCCGCGTAAAATAAACGGAGCAACGGTCGCATTAAAATCCATGCCTTGTGCTAAGCCACAAGCTGCGACAACACCACCATATTTTAAGCCAGCACAGACATTAGCTAAGGTATGACTTCCTGCACAATCAATCGCTGCGGCCCATTGCTCTTTCGCCAATGGTCGTCCCGGCTCCGCTAACATTTCACGGTAAACTATATCCGCAGCACCTAACGAACGTAGATATTCAGCTTGTTCAATCCTGCCTGTTGACGCAACCACGCGATAACCTAATTTAGCAAGTAGCGCGATAGCATAACTACCAACACCGCCATTTGCCCCTGTAACTAAAACATCACCACTGTGTGGGGTAATGCCGTGACGCTCCAACGCAATGACACATAACATTGCCGTATACCCTGCGGTACCGATTGCCATAGCATCACGTGGTGATAATCCATCAGGTAGAGGGATTAACCAATCACTGTTTAAACGCGCTTTAGTGGCTAACCCGCCGCAGTGCACTTCGCCGACACCAAAACCATTTAGTAAGACCTTATCACCAACGCTAAATTTATCGCTATCACTATTGGTGACCTCACCTACGAGATCGATACCAGGTATCATTGGAAAGTTTCTAACCACCGGACCTTTTCCTGTGATCGCCAAGCCATCTTTATAGTTAAGCGTACTGTAAAGCACATCAACAGATACATCACCAGCCATCAAAACACTATCATCAATATCTTGCAAACCAGCGCGATACCCTTGGTCATCTTTCTCGATAAGTATGCCTTTGAACATCTGTAACTCCTCCAATATAGACCGATCGTCTATTAATAAAAGAAAAAATTATCGCGGTAACCCAGCGATAAAATGATTTAAAAACCGTTGCAGCGGTTGCTCACTTTGCACAAGTTTAGCTCGGCTTACAGCCCCTTCCCAACCTATCCAAAACAGCTCAGCCAATGCAGCACAGTCAGCAGTTTTAGCCAACTGACCAGCACTTTTTGCTTCTTCCAAGCACTCTGTCAACTGTTGTTGCCAAGCGATAAAAACGTCAATCAACCGAGCACGGTAACTCAGCGGAAGCGCATCAACTTCTTGCCCTAACGTACCTATCAGGCAACCACGACGAAACTGATATTTAGCCATACCTTGCTGCGCATCTAATACAAAGTTCTCAATGCGTTGTAATGGTAAAGCTTCTTGCTGTAGTAAATGCTTTGATAACTTGTTGCTAAAATAACTGTGATAATTATCAATCACCGCTAAGCCAAACGCCTCTTTACTATCAAAGTAATAATAAAAAGAACCTTTAGGTACTTTGGCTTGTTTTAAGATTTTCTCAACCCCAGAGGCAACAAAACCTAGCTCTGTTACCATTATTAAACCTTGGCGAATTAACTCGGTCCGAGTATCACGGTGCGGTTGTTTAGGCGGTCTTCCGCGCCGAACAGTCGCTTGCTGATTTGTACGTTTATTATTCATAAATGATTATAGACCGATCGTTTATAAAATAACAATGGTTATTTTTAGACCGCTCCTCTCTACTGTTTTTCGAGTAACGCTTTAATATCCTTTTCGATTGTGTGCGGTTTTGTCGTCGGACTATAACGCCTAATCACTAGCCCCTGTTGATTGACTAAAAATTTGGTAAAATTCCATTTAATACGCTTAGTAAACAACAAGCCTCTAGCCTGCTCTTTTAGAAAGGTAAATAATGGTTCGGCCTGCTCGCCATTAACATCGACCTTATGGAACATTGGAAATGTCACGCCATAATTGGCCTGACAGAATGAAGCAATACTGTTGCTGTCTCCTGGTTCTTGCTCACCAAACTGATTACAAGGAAACCCTAACACAGTAAAACCTTGCCCTTTTAGTTGTTGATATAGTTTCTCTAACCCTTGGTATTGATAAGTAAATCCACATTCGCTTGCCGTATTAACAATCAATAATACCTGCCCCTGAAACTGCGAAAGCGATTGAACCTCTCCACTTAACAAAACGGGTGAATATTCATAGATTGTGTGTGCCATAGAGTTGACTTCCTAGTGTAAAGTTAAGGTGAAACATTTACTTACATTTGAGTTATAAGCTTAAAACACTTTCGTATGACAGTTTATAACATTTCAATTAAAGTAGCCCGTTATCGCGATGTTTAACAATCATTTTGTGATAAGAAACTATAATAATGAAACGCGTATCACCATCATTAACTTTAAGAGAGTCAGCCATGATAAAAAGAGCGCTCAGTATCACTTTACTCAGTAGTGTTGTTTGCCACTCTGCCGTTGCAGATCAAACATCTCCTACCTTAGGGATGCATCATAAAACGCCAAGTTTAATCGCATTTACCAATGCGACCATTTACCAAACACCAACCAAAGTCCTCCAAGGGGCGACTTTAATCATTGAAAACGGACACATTAAGTCCGTTAGCCAACGCGGAAAAACACCAACGGGTGCGACCGTAATCGATCTTAATGGCTACTCAATCTACCCAGGGTTCATTGATACCTACTCACAATATGGTATTGAGCATAAATACCCTAAACAGGAGTCTAAAGGCCCCGTTTATCGTATAGACCGTGTTGGAGGTAATGCTGCCAATGCTGCGATTCATTCGCAAATGAACTGGATAGAGCACTTTGCTCCAGATCAGAAAGCAGCAAAATCGTATCGTTCAAATGGTTTCACCTCAGTACAAACTGCTAATCTTGATGGTATCTTACGTGGCCGTGCTGTCACGGTTTCTTTAGCAGATTTTATTGCTAACGACCTTGTTTATAATAGTCATAGTCAACACTTTGCTTCTTTTAATAAAGGAACGTCAGCACAAAGCTACCCAACCTCATTAATGGGTAGTTTAGCGTTATTACGTCAAACCTTTTCAGATGCTAACTGGTATGAAAAAGCACAAGACAAAGCAGTTACTCCTGCGGGCGAAAAAGTTGAATTTAATGCAGCACTAGGTGCAATTGGCGATATCGAAAAGCAAGGTGTGCTTTTTGCTACCCAAAATGAACAATCACTATTACGTGCAGCAAGACTACTTAATGACTTTGATATTAAGTCAACGTTCTTGGGTTCAGGTTTTGAATACGCGCGTTTAGATGAAATAAATCAGCTTAAAGGCAACATTGTAATGCCACTAAGCTTTGCTAAAAAGCCTAATTTAGGTGAATCTCAAGGTCGTGATATTTCACTAGCTGACTTGCGTCACTGGGAACGTAGTCCTGCAAATTTAGCCACCCTTGAAGATGCAAACCTAAATTTAGCCATTACTAGCCATGGTGTAAAAGGGAGCGAGTTTTTAACAAACTTACGTCAAGCGGTTAAGTATGGTTTAAGTCAACAAGCAGCTTTAGCAGCATTAACAACGACTCCAGCCAAAATTGCTGGGATCAGCGATAAAGCAGGTCAATTAAAGTCAGGTTATATGGCTGATTTTATTGTAACTAAAGGCAACATCTTCGAACAGGGTCAAGTTGTTTCAGTTTGGACTCAAGGTCAGCGTCATCAATTAATTAATAAAGCTCATCTTGACTTAAGTGGCAATTATCAGTTCACGAGCACGACTAGCAATGAAAATTTAACCTTAAACGTTGACCTTACAGGCAAAAACGCAAAGGTTGTTGTGAAGCAAGGTGACAAAAAGCTCAAGGCCTCTCAAGTAACTAAACAGACTGATAGCTTTAGTTTCGTCATTACTGAAAAAGGTCAACCGGTTCGTTATCAATTTTGGAAATCAGCCGATGAAAGTGGGTTAAGCGGTCGTCAAATCGATGTGCAGCAACAGCAGCAGTTAATTAGTGCCTCAGCAATTAAAACCGCAGAAAAAAGTAAAAAGAACCCAGCTAACGACATTGAATTTGTCAGTACACTGAGCTGGCCTAATCGTGCTTTTGGCCAAACAACACTCCCGAAAACACAAAAAATTCACTTTAAAAATGCCACTGTCTGGACGTCAGAAGCGCGTGGAACGTTGGAAGAGACCGACCTGTTAATTGCCAATGGCAAGTTTGTTAAGATTGGTAAAAACCTCAATACACCATCAGGTTACCAAGCGGTAGATGCTACAGGAAAACACATTACTGCTGGCATCGTTGATGAGCATTCTCATATTGCCATTTCTCGTGGAGTCAATGAAAGCTCGGAAGCCATTACAGCTGAAGTGCGCATTGGTGATGTAGTTAACCCTGATGATATTCATATTTACCGTTCATTAGCTGGTGGTACAACAACAGCGCAGCTATTACACGGTTCAGCCAACCCGATTGGTGGACAAGGTGAAACCATCCAACTTAAATGGGGTGAATCAGCCCAAGGAATGAAGTTACAGCGTGCGCCTGGGACAATTAAATTTGCGCTAGGTGAAAACGTAAAACAAAGTAACTGGGGTGCCCGTTTTACCACTCGTTACCCGCAAACACGTATGGGTGTCGAAGCGGTAATGAAAGATGCCTTTCAACACGCTCGTGAATATGCTCAAGCAAAACGTGATTATGAGAACTTAAGTCGAAGTGAGAAAAGAAAAGCGGCGCCGCTGCGCCGTGATTACCGACTAGAAACCCTAGTGGAAATCTTAAACTCAGAACGTCATGTTCATATACATTCGTACGTACAATCTGAAATTTTAATGTTCTTACGTTTAGCAGAGTCTTTCGACTTTAAAGTCACGACGTTTACTCACATTTTAGAAGGCTATAAATTAGCAGATGAAATGGCTAAGCATGGCGCGGGTGGCTCAACATTTGCTGATTGGTGGGGCTACAAATTTGAAGTTTATGACGCCATTCCACAAAACGCTTGTCTCATGGCCCAGCGTGGTGTGTTAACCAGTATCAACTCTGACAGTAATGATTTACAGCGCCGCTTAAATCAAGAAGCTGCTAAGTCTATTACTTATTGTGGCATGAGCCCTGAAGAAGCTTGGAAAATGGTAACACTTAACCCTGCGAAGCAATTAAAAGTTGATCACTTAATTGGCAGTATCAAAAAAGGTAAACAAGCTGACTTTGTTGTGTGGGATCATAACCCATTATCGGTATATGCACGTGCCGAGCAAACATGGATTTCGGGCAAGAAATATTTCGACTTAGCTATCGATAAAGAGCGACGTGAAAGTCAACGCATCGAAAAAGCGGCCCTATTGAATAAACTAATGGCCGACAAGTCAGCACCTTCTTCTTCAACTGCGTTAAGTGCCAGCGACAAAATGATCCAACCCGCTTGGCATTGTGATGACAACCATGACACATGGCAACAACATATCGACCATGGAGTACATTTCTAATGAGTTCACTAACAACATTTAAAAAGACCCTTTTGACCTTATCGGCCTGTGCTTTGGCTTTCAGTCAATCTGCATTGGCCCATGATATGGTGCCGGGTGCAAAGCAAAGTCAGCCAATTGTTATTAAAGGCGCGACCTTACATACGGTCACCAATGGTGTGTTAACCAATAGTGACTTATTAATGGTTGATGGTAAAATTTCCGCGATTGGACAAAACATTACGATCCCACAAAATAGTCAAATCATCGACGGCACCAATAAGCATGTTTACCCGGGGCTAATTTCAACAGTCAGCCAATTAGGCTTACGTGAAATAGAAGCAGTTAAAGCAACGGTTGATATCCGAGAGGTCGGTGATGATAACCCTCACTTATTAGCTGAAGCGGCTTATAATCCAGACTCTGAAATCATTCCAACTATTCGGTCTAACGGTATTACTCACGTTCAAGTAACACCAGCAGGTCATTTATTTGGTGGACAATCGTCGGTGATCAACCTAGATGCGTGGAACATTGAAGACGGTCTTGTTAAAAGTACCGTCGGTGTGCATTTATTCTGGCCATCGCAGCCACCTTCGTGGGTGTCAGAAAAGCGCCGACCTAAAGCCATGAAGCGCTATCACCAAAAACTTACACGATTAAATGATTTAGTCGAGCAGTCAAAGCGTTATTATACAGCTTACCAAGCCGACTCAAGTATTCCTCAAGATGTTCGATGGCATGCAATGCTTGGCTTATGGCAAGGTGAAAAAACACTGTATGTTCATGCTGAAGACATCAATGAAATTGAGCAAGCGCTACGCTTTAATCAACAACACGGTTTTAAAATGGTTATCGTTGGCGGCAGTGATGCATGGATGGCAGCTCAGGAACTAGCTCAGCAGAATGTATCTGTGATTTACACTCACGCCTTTGGTTTACCACAACGTGGTGATGAAGATATTGATCAAGCCTTTAAAACCCCTCATCTATTAAAGCAAGCAGGTGTAACAACGGTTATCGGTTACGAAAGTGCATGGGATAGCCGCAGCCTTGCTTTTGCAGCGGGAATGGCAGCAAAATATGGTTTGGGTAAAGCAGCAGCACTTGAGGCCATCACATTAACCCCAGCGAAGGTTTTAGGAGTCAGTGATAAGCTTGGGTCGTTAGATGTTGGAAAGTCAGCGTCGGTGATTATTAGTGCTGGTGATGTTCTTGATTACCAAACTCACCATGTCGAAAAAATGTTTATCGACGGGCGAGTGGTTGACTTGAATAACCGCCATCGCCAGCTTTATGATAAATATCAACAAAAAGGTCAAAAGTAGTCTTACTTTTGATACTAAACTAAAGTTTAAAATAAGCCGGTATCCCTTGTGGTTACTGGCTTTTTTACGCCTTAGTCCCCTTTAATCTCGTTTTAGTTCAAAAAAACAGCATTTATTTAAAGAATAAAGTTTGACTCACCTACAAAGCCCTATATAATGATTTCTAGCTTGCAAGTACTTCTTATATTTATGCTCAAAATCCGATGTTCTATTCTACTTTTAAGTACCTTAGACCTCGCCTTGTTTTCATAAGTAATAGCAACACTTACAGCAATACTTAGCCTAACAATAGGCTTCAATTACTCTTGAATAAATAGGATATTAATATGTCTACTACTACTGGTACAGTAAAATGGTTCAACGAATCTAAAGGTTTCGGTTTCATCTCTCAAGAATCAGGTCCAGACGTTTTCGCTCACTTCAGCGCAATCACTGGTTCAGGCTTCAAAACATTAGCTGAAGGCCAAAAAGTTGAGTTCACTGTAACTCAAGGTCAAAAAGGTCCTCAAGCTGAGAACATCACTGTAGTTTAATTTTAAACTAACAGCATGATATTAAGGGTAAGAATTTTTCTTGCCCTTTTTTATTGCCCGTCATAAATATCACTTAAACAAACAAGTCATGACTAATAGCAATTTAGCGACGACCATTGAGCCTATTGGTATCGTTCACTCTCCTTTTAAGCAAAAATTTGGTATTCCACGCCAGCCAAGCCTTGCTTCAGCCGTTACTGCCATTATTGAACTACAGCCTAACTATGATTCACCAAATATGGTTCGCGATTTAGAGCAATTTTCTCACCTCTGGTTAATATTTCAATTTCATCAAAACATCACTCATGGTTGGAAATCGCTAGTTAGACCCCCACGCCTTGGCGGTAATAAAAAAACTGGAGTACTCGCTACACGCTCAACGTTCAGGCCCAACGGTTTAGGTATGTCAGCAGTCAAGTTGGAGCGAGTCATTATAAAAAACAATCGAGCGAGTATTGAAGTAAGCGGCATAGACCTACTCGATGGCACACCTATCTTTGATATCAAACCCTATATCCCCTACTCTGACAGTTTGACTCAGGCTAGTGGAGGTTATGCTCAAGAGCCCCCGACACAGTTAATGCAAGTACAATTTAGTGAGCAAGCACAAGTAACATTAGCGCAGCAACCCAACTCCGAAAAGCTACAAGCATTAATTGAGCAAATCCTAGCGCAAGATCCTCGCCCAGCATATAAAAAAGATAGTACTGACGATAAAGAATACGCGATCGAACTCTACCATTATGATATTAAGTGGCATGTCTCTAATAGCCTCATCATTGTCAGCCAAATACAGACTATTAATCAGAACTAACTGGATTAATCCGTTCTCTAAAAAGGCGATTAGTTGGTGGTTTTTCTCCCCCTTTTTTTCAGACTATTTGGTTGGTGCAATAGCTAGATAGTCCTGTTACAATTCGCCTCTATTTTATTCTCAATAATCATATTTTAAGGTGTTCTCGTATGCGTACCACCAGCTACTTATTAGCCACTCAAAAAGAAACCCCAAACGATGCAGAAATCGCTAGCCACCAGTTAATGATCCGTGCCGGTATGGTACGTCGTCTAGCGTCAGGTTTGTACACTTGGTTACCTTCTGGCTTACGTGTCATGCAAAAAGTAGCGACTATCGTTCGTGAAGAAATGGAACGAGCAGGCAGCGTAGAAGTGTTAATGCCTATGGTGCAACCAGCAGACCTTTGGGCCGAGACAGGCCGAATAGAGCAATTTGGTCCAGAATTATTACGCCTTAAAGATCGTCACGAACGTCCATTTGTTTTAGGTCCAACGCATGAAGAAGTTATTACTGAATTAGTTCGTAAAGAGTTAAAAAGCTATAAGCAGCTTCCTTTAAACTTATTCCAAATTCAAACCAAATTCCGAGATGAAGTTCGCCCTCGTTTTGGCGTGATGCGTTCTCGTGAGTTTTTAATGAAAGATGCTTACTCATTCCATCTGTCTGATGAATGTATGCAGTCAACTTACGATGTGATGTTTGATGCTTATTGTCGCATCTTTGATCGCTTAGGTTTAGAGTACCGTCCAGTGCTTGCTGACAGTGGTAGTATCGGTGGTGCCGTATCACATGAATTCCACGTACTTGCCGAGTCTGGTGAAGACGCAATTGTATTTAGTGACTCTTCTGATTACGCTGCAAATATCGAGAAAGCAGAAGCGCTTGCTCCAGCAGGCGAACGCCCAGCAGCAAGCGAAGAGCTAGCTAAAGTTGATACACCAACGGCTAAAACGATTGACGAAGTTGCCGCACAATTAAATGTTGATGCGACAGCCACCGTTAAAACATTATTAGTTAAAGGCGCTTCGGAAGAAACACCTGTTGTTGCGCTAGTACTACGTGGCGATCATGAACTAAACGATGTTAAAGCTGAAAAACATGAGCTGATTCTAGCACCAGTAGAGTTTGCCACTGATGAGCAAATTGTTGCGACAGCTAACGCTAATGCTGGTTCATTAGGCCCTATAGGCTTAACGATTCCAGTCATTGTTGACCGTGCAGCAGCTCACTTAAGTGACTTTGTTTGTGGTGCTAACGAAAATGGTGTTCATTTCACGGGTGCTAACTGGGACAGAGATGTAACAGACTATCAAGTAGCCGATCTACGTAATGTTGTTGCAGGTGACCCTAGTCCATGTGGTCAAGGTAAATTAGAGATTAAACGTGGTATTGAAGTAGGTCATATCTTCCAGCTAGGTACTAAATACGCAGAAGCAATGAATGCTGGTGTATTAAATGAGCAAGGGAAAAACCAAATCCTAAATATGGGTTGTTATGGTGTTGGTGTTTCTCGTATCGTTGCAGCAGCCATTGAGCAAAACAATGATAAAAACGGCATTATTTGGCCAGCAGAGATTGCGCCTTTTAAAGTGGTTATCGTGCCAATGAACATGCATAAGTCAGAGTCTGTAGCACAAGCTGCAAGTGAGCTATACAAACAACTGCAAGACGCAGGCGTTGAAGTGTTATTTGACGACCGTAAAGAACGTGCAGGTGTCATGTTTGCTGATATGGAACTAGTAGGTATTCCACATACGGTTGTCATTGGTCAACGTAGCTTAGATAGCGGTGTGTTAGAATACAAATCACGCCGCACTGGCGATAAAGAAGAAGTGGCCATTGCTGATATGGTCGAGTTTATTAAACAAAAACTCGCTTAATAGCAGCTCAGCCTCCTAAAAAACCACCTTAACCGGTGGTTTTTTTATTTGTGGTAATTGACTCAAATTCACTGCGCTTGAACACTGCACTAGGTGTATAACCAAAGCACTCTTTAAACGTTCGACAGTAATGTGCGCTATCAGCAAAACCGCTCGAGTGAGCAAGCTGTGTCATCGTCAGTGTCGAGCCAACCAAGTCAAAAGATGCCATGAGTCTTAACCATAATTGCATCCGTCGATACGATACTCCAGTGACATGCTTAAATAAGTGTAAAAATCGACTCGTAGATAACGCAGTCAGATCAGCAAGCTCTGTAGCAGGAATGACTCGTTCATGATACCGCTCGATATAATCGAGAGCTTGCGAAATTCGAGTGTCTCCTAGTGGCTGCTTGAACGAGCACGTGTGGACTAAGCCATCAGTTAGCTGTTTCAATAACTCCAGAAAGCGTTGATCTGATATCTCCTGCTGATGCCACTGCTTAGCAAGGACAGTAAGAGGAGTAAGCAACTGTTCTGGTATAGCACTATGATCTTCCTTCAATAAATGCTTTGATAAAGTATGCCCAAATCGACTGGCAGGATTAACTAACAGTACCAGAACACTACCAGCACTATTTAGTTGGTGTTTAACCATTGGCTTAGCGGCGAAGTCACTGGCTCGATAGCGTGATGAAGCTGTAATCACTTCAAATGGCTCATTAAGTGCTACAGTTAGTTGAACCGCATAATGCTGGTGTAACAGGTTATCGGTGATTTGACCTAAAATAACTGTCATATTAGGACTTTTAATTATTCTTGTTTTCATGCTAAGTTGAAGTAGAGTTATTTTATCGTTCTGTTTATTAAAGATATCTTATCAACTGTCATTATAGACTGCTCTGTTCCATTAGCCTATTGGAGTGATGCCTTGAGAAAAGCGCTACTACCACAACACACACATAAGACGGCCTTATTACTCAGTGGCGGTGGTGCTCGTGGTGCGTATCAGGTCGGTGTATTGAAAGCCATTGCCAGCTTTTATCCCCGTAATCATGGTATCCCTTTTCCTATTCTCTGCGGTACTTCAGCTGGTGCAATGAATAGTACTGCATTAGGTTGCTACGCTCCCTGTTTCCACCTTGGGGTAAAAAAACTCGAGTGGATTTGGCGCAACATGAAAACCGAACAGATCTATCGCAGTGACTTTAATCATGTCACGCGTTATATGTTTAATAATGTCACTAAATGGCTGCGCAGTGATCTTTGTCGAAATCGTCCAACTTCACTGCTCGATAATACACCTTTGCGAGGCCTGCTAAAACAATTTGTTCCGTTTGAACGTCTGGAACGTAATATCAGTAAAGGCTATCTACACGCACTTTCCGTCACAGCATCAAGTTATAAAACGGGAAACTCCGTTTCCTTTTTTCAAGGGCACTCATCCATCGACCCATGGAAGCGTTCTAAACGTGAAAGTATGCGTGACTTATTACACTTTGAACACTTGATGGCTTCAGCAGCATTACCCTTAGTATTTCCAGCGATAGAAGTGAGGCAGGCATTTTATGGTGATGGCTCGATTCATCAGTTATCGCCACTGAGTACACCAATTCACTTAGGCGCAGACAAGATTCTTTGTATTGGTCTAGATTCGCCACATGATCAACCCGCTCACAGTCTTCTCAAGCACCCGAGCGCCTCGAGTATAGCGGGTCACCTACTTGATAGCGTCTTTAGTGATACTTTAGAGTCTGACATCGAGCGAGCTCAACGAATCAACACCACCATAGAGAGCTTACCTGAAGATACTAGAGAACAATTAGAACTACGCCCTGTTGATATCTTTTTAATCAACCCAAGTGTTGACATTAATGGTTTAGCTCACCGTTACTTTGATGACATTCCCCTAGCAATTAGATTACTGTTAGCATCGATGGGTGTCACTAAAAGTAGTGAATCTAGCCTCGTTAGCTATTTGCTGTTTGAACAAGCTTACTGCCAAGAGCTCATCGCCGCGGGGTACAACGACGGCATGGCTCAACAACAACAGCTAATGAAATTTCTGGATATCAAAAACTTACCGAAGAAAAGAAAACATAGCCTACGTTAATAGACCTCAGGAGATGAGAAACATCACTACATAAAATGGCCCATTCTCCACGTAATATCAAGTTATGGCACACTATCTGCATTAAAACTAACATAACGCCCAGTGTCAAAATTTAGACCTAGGTAAACATCCACACTGCCAATAGCATTTCATCACGAAGCTACCAGCAGTTATGTTATGAGAGATGATTATGCAACGCCTTAATTTAAAAATGAATGAAGTAGAAGATTTCGAATTCACTTCTATTGTCAAAGAGCTTAGCGATAATCTTGTTAGCCCTATCCGCCGTGCGGTTGATAAGCTACAGTTTTTAGAAAAACTTAATACAACGGTTGAATTACAACCAATGCTAGCAATCTACGCAGGTGAAGTGGGACTTCGTTTACCTGTGTCAGGTATTGAGTTTAAAGTCGACCAACAGCATTATCAGTTGAAGTATTCAAGTGCGAGTCGCTTTGCTTTAAACAGTGAGTTAACTTTTGCTAATAAACCGCTTGGTGAAATGATTTACCTGTCGACAAAACCACTGAATCAACAACAGCGGCAAATAATTGCCTCTTTTGAGCAGCAATTATTACAGCCATTAAATAATGTATTGATCTTTGAACAAAACCGCCTTGCCAGCTTACGTGATTACCTTACTGGCCTTGGCAATCGCAGTTATTTTGAAGAAACATTGAATCAAATGACTGCAACAGCGGTGCGGGATCGCCGTTCTTTTACGCTACTGATGTTGGATTTAGATAACTTTAAGCAAGTTAACGATCAACACGGTCATAGCGAAGGTGACAAAGTGTTAAAGCAATTTGCGATGATATTAAAAGATGCTCTACGTTCCAATGATCATGTCTTTCGATTTGGGGGTGATGAGTTTTCACTGCTATTAGCACATAGCGATGAACTTAATCCAACGCTGGTGGCACACCGTATCTTGAAAGCCGTACGTAACGATCCGTTATTAGCTAAGCATGAAATAACAACAAGTATTGGTTTTTCGAACTGGAGTCATAAAGACTGTAATAAAACATTGTTAGAGCGTGCTGATGCTGCGCTTTATCATGCAAAATCTCGGGGTAAAAACACTTACCATAACGCTGATAACGAATAATTGAAAAACAGCTTAATATCGAACACGAGTTAGGTATTAAGCTGACTTCTTCCAGTTCACGATAAACTCAGCTTCACTGTCACCTGATAAATTGACAGAAAAATCTCGTTCAACCCATAAACCTAATGCAGCGACCAATTGCTCACCATAAAAGAGATAAGGAATATGTTGGCGTTGCCACGTAGGCACTCCATATTCTTGTAATAACTTTTTTATCGTACGTCGTTTTTGACGTTGCTGTGGCCAGGCCTTAGTACTACCTGAAATATTAAAGCGGATAGTCACCTGCACATCAGCATGAGGCTGTTTTAATTTTATAACCTGATTTTCTTCATCAACTGACTTAATTTGCGATAACCCTTGCCCTGCTTTAAGAGAGCCCAACTTCCTTGGTAAGGTAAGCTCGGATTGACAGTCCCACTCAAGAATTTGACTTTGCCCCTCGCTAACAACTTGCGGCTTAATAAGAAACATTCGTTGACGATAACGTCTAACTTGCCACTCCCCCAATTCAATCACAGGGTCACTATCGGCTTTTGCCTCGAGTATTTGCGTTGTAATTTGGTGTAAGACTGCTTGTGACGGAAGCTCCAGATCATGTTGACGTAGCCAAAAACGAATAAGGTTATTACGCCTCACTTGAGACAGTTCCACCAGCTCATTAATGGCAAGACAATCCTCAGTAATCTTCGCGTCGTTTAGGTCTGCCGCCGCGATTTCGTCGAGGAGCTCTTGGCTATCACGACACATCTCACTACTGCGAGCGAGATTGTAATTAAAACTTGGCCAGCGCTGATTAAGCTGGGGTAGCACTTCATTTCTCAGAAAATTACGATCAAAACAGTTTTGCTGATTGCTGCTATCTTCAACCCAAGGTAATTGCTCAGAGGTAGCATAAGCCTCGATCTGCTGCCGAGAGATAGTTAAGAGCGGTCGAATGAGCTTTCCTCCCGCAAAATTTAGTACAGGAGGCATAGCGCCTAACCCTAACACACCCGAACCACGCTTAAGTGCAAGCATGAGCGTCTCAGCCTGATCATCTTCATGCTGTGCTGTCAAAACAACAGATTGGGAGGTGACATGCTTAGCTATAGCTTGATAGCGCGCTTGCCTTGCAGCCGCTTCAATACCCAACCCTTTAGCATCAACGTCAACACATTCAACCACACACTCGACACCATACTCTTTGCATCGTGTAACACAAAAGTCAGCCCACTCATCAGCACGGTCACTTAAACCATGGTTAACATGAATTGCGAGCAATTCAAGGTGTTGATTATCAATTCGATTATTGATGTATTTAACGATGAGATCTAGCAATACGACCGAATCAATGCCACCACTCAGAGCGACGATGATTTCTCGGACATTGTTTGACTCCGAAGATAAATAAGACTCAAATTGTGACAGAGCAATCATGGCAACCTCGACCCATAAAGACATAGCATAAAAAAAGCCACCTCGAATTGAGGTGGCTTGATAGTATAACGAATTCAGCGCTTATCACGCGAATTTATCTTTTGATTAACAGTAACCGAAAGACATTAAACGTTGATAACGATTTTCTAGACGCGTTTCAACATCCTGGGCTTGTAGCTCTTCGATTTGTGCAGAAATAGTTTCGCGCATATTAGCAGCCATTGCATCAAAATCTCGGTGAGCGCCACCTAATGGCTCTTCAATGATGTTATCGATTAAATCAAGCTCTAATAAACGCTCTGATGTAATGCCCATCGCTTCAGCAGCAAGAGATGCTTTATCCGCGCTCTTCCATAAAATTGAAGCACAACCTTCAGGCGAAATAACAGAGTATGTGCTGTATTGCAGCATGTTAACGCGATCACCAACACCGATAGCTAATGCGCCACCAGAACCACCTTCACCAATAACAGTACAAACAACAGGCACTTTAAGACCAGCCATTACTTTTAAGTTACGTGCAATTGCTTCTGATTGACCACGCTCTTCAGCACCAACACCAGGGTAAGCTCCCGGAGTATCGATAAGCGTCACGATAGGCATATTGAAACGTTCTGCCATTTCCATTAAGCGCAACGCTTTACGGTAGCCTTCAGGACGCGGCATACCAAAGTTACGTTTAACTTTTTCTTTCGTTGAACGGCCTTTTTGATGACCAATAATCATCACTGGCTGACCATTCAAACGAGCTGTGCCACCGATAATCGCTTTATCATCAGCATAAGCGCGATCACCATGGATTTCATCAAAATCCTCAAATACACGGTCAATATAATCGTAAGTATATGGACGTTCAGGGTGGCGAGCTAACTGACTGATTTGCCAAGGGCCTAGCGTAGAAAAAATCTTTTGCGCCATAGCAACGCTTTTTTCTTCTAGTTTTTTGATCTCTTCAGCAAGATCAATGTTCAATGACGTATTGCTGCTCACATTACGTAATTCATCAATCTGTGCGTGTAGCTCAGCAATTGGCTTCTCAAACTCTAAAAAATTTTGACTCATTAAGGGTTCTCTTTAAATTGTGCCGATGGTCTAAACACTGATATGGTGATTAGACCGCCTAAAATCAAGTAAACTTTAATCGAACATGCTTATTTCCAAGCAGCATTCGTAAATTATCTAATAATTCATCATCTGGTGTGACCCGCCACTCAATTCCCAATTGAAGCTTCGCTGTTGCTTCTTCACGACTGTAATACACGTTCACAGGCAATGCACCATACTGGAACGGAGCCATCGTATCACTAAAGCGGCTGAAAAAATCAGGCGTAACTTGTTGTTGGTCGACTTTTATTTCGAGGGCGGTAGCAAAACGCTCACGCGCAGTTGCCACATCAAAGACTTCTCTAACCGACATTCTATTACCCCCAGAAAAATCATCAAAGCTGACCTCTCCTTCTAGCACTAATATTTTGTCTTTTTGTAATAGATCTTGGTATTTTTCGAGCGCTTCGCTATAAAGCATTGCTTCTAACCGACCACTCTTGTCGTCGATTGTCAAAATACCCATTTTTGCGCCACGTTTAGTCACCATCACTCGACTAGCAATCACTAAACCTGCTGCTTTAACAACTTGCCCTCGTTCGGTCGGTACCATGTCTTTTAAACGACAACGCGTATAATGCTTAAGCTCTGACAAGTATTGATTTATCGGGTGACCCGTTAAGAACAAGCCTAAGGTCTCTCGTTCACCGTCAAGCCAAATTTTATCAGGCCATGGCATCACATCGACAAACTCATGCTTGACATCGTCATCATGGCTAGCGAGTAAACCAAATAAATCTGATTGACCTACAGCCCGGTCTTTAGCGTGTTGCTCTGACGCCTTAATCGCTTCAGGTAATGACGCCATCATCGCTGCACGGTGTGGCCCGAGTTTATCCATCGCGCCAGCTTTTATTAATTTTTCTAACACGCGCTTATTAATTCGCTTGGTGTTAACACGGCCACAAAAATCGAATAAGTCTTTAAACGGACCGCCTTGTGCGCGCGCTTCTAGAATTGCCTCTACAGGGCCTTCACCAACCCCTTTAATTGCGCCGATGCCATAAACAATTTCTTCTTGTTCATTAACGCTGAATTTATATTCGCCCGAATTAACGTCAGGTGGATGCAGTGTTAACTTCATACGTTCACACTCATCAACCAGGGTCACGATCTTGTCGGTGTTATCCATATCAGCTGACATTACCGCCGCCATGAAATAAGATGGATAATGACACTTCATCCAGAGTGTCTGGTAAGACACTAGCGCGTAAGCTGCCGAATGAGACTTGTTAAAACCATAGCCCGCGAACTTTTCAACCAAGTCGAAAATTTTCATCGCCAGCTCGCCATCAATGCCGTTATTCTTAGCGCCCTCTTCAAAGGTCGAGCGCTGCTTGGCCATCTCTTCAGGTTTTTTCTTACCCATCGCACGACGCAGCATATCCGCGCCGCCAAGGGTATAGCCCGATAAGACCTGAGCGATTTGCATTACCTGCTCTTGATATAAGATGATGCCATACGTTGGCTCAAGAGTGGCCTTTAAGCTTTCATGCTGCCATTGTTGATCAGGGTATGATACTTCTTCACGACCATGCTTACGGTCGATAAAGTTATCTACCATGCCAGATTGCAGTGGCCCCGGTCTAAATAGGGCTACAAGTGCGATAATATCTTCAAAACAATCGGGTAGCAGGCGACTGATCAACTCTTTCATCCCGCGCGACTCTAGCTGAAATACCGCCGTGGTTTCAGAGCGCTTGAGCATGTCATAACAGGCTTTATCTTCCAGTGGGATTGATTCAATCATCACTGGTTCTAGCCCTTTTTGGGCTCGTGCTTCATTAAGTGGATCAAGCGCCCATTTAATGATAGTCAGGGTTCTCAAACCTAAGAAATCAAACTTAACTAAGCCAGCAGACTCAACATCATTTTTATCAAATTGGGTAACCGGGTTGTTACCTTCATCATCACAATAAAGCGGTGCGAAGTCGGTAATAATTGTTGGCGAAATTACAACACCACCGGCATGTTTACCGGCATTACGCGTAGTACCTTCAAGACGCCGAGCCATATCAATAAGCTCTTTGACATCCTCATCAGCTTGATAGAGTTGCTCAAGCTGTGGCTCAACATCCCATGCTTTTGTAAGAGTCATGCCTGGCTCTGCCGGAATAAGCTTCGTTAAGCGCTCAACAAAACCATACGGCTGCCCCATTACACGGCCGACATCTCGTACAACAGCTTTTGCAGCCATGGTACCAAAGGTAATGATTTGAGATACCGCATCACGGCCGTACAATTCAGCCACGTGGTCAATAACGCGATCACGCCCGTCCATACAAAAGTCGACATCAAAGTCAGGCATCGAGACACGTTCTGGGTTTAAGAAACGCTCAAATAATAAGTCATATTCTAATGGGTCAAGATCAGTGATTTTTAATGCGTAAGCAACCAGAGAACCTGCACCTGACCCCCGCCCAGGGCCAACAGGTACATCGTTATCTTTACTCCACTGAATAAACTCCATTACGATCAAGAAATAACCAGGGAATCCCATCTGGTTAACAACGTCAAGCTCCACCTTCAAACGCTCATCGTATTCCGGTCTACGCTTAGCACGTTCTTCGGGATCGGGAAATAAAAACTCCAGCCGCTCCTCAAGGCCTTCTTCAGATACCTTGACTAAAAAGTCATTAATATGTAAATCGCCCGTAGGGTAATCGGGAAGGAAGTATTCACCAAGTTTAACCGTGACATTACAGCGTTTGGCTATTTCAACACTATTGGCGAGCGCAGATGGAATGTCGCTAAACAGCTCAAGCATTTCTTCTTCACTGCGTAGGTATTGCTGTTCCGAATAACGTTTAGGACGCCGAGGGTCTGCGAGGCCAAAACCATCGTGAATAGCAACACGCACTTCATGGCTATCAAAATCTTCAGCAGTTAAAAACACAACTTCATTGGTTGCAACAACTGGAACTTGCTGTTCTGCGGCCAACTCAACGGCAGCATGAAGGTATTGTTCTTCTTGACCACGACCAGTACGTAATAACTCCAAATAAAAGCAATCGGGAAAATGTCGTTGGTAAAATTCAAGGCACTCTAATGCTTGCTTATGGTTACCTTTGAGTAAGGCTTGCCCGACATCGCCTTCACGACCGCCTGAAAGTAAAATTAAACCACCCGCATGCTCTTCAAGCCACGCTTTATCAATACAGGCCTTATCAAATAATTTACCGCGCAGGTAAGCTTTTGAGATGAGTAACGTTAGGTTTTTATAGCCCTCGTTATTCATACACAAAATGGTTAAGCGCCAAGGCTGCTCATTAAACTCATCACTCAGTACCCACATGTCGGCACCAATCAGCGGCTTCACACCGTTGCCGTGAGCATTACCATAATACTTTACAAGGCCACACAAATTGACTAAGTCGGTAATGGCAAGCGCTGGCATGCCGAGTGCTGCTGCCTTACCAACAATTTTACCAACTTTAGCGACGCCGTCAGCCATTGAGAAATCAGAGTGAATACGCAGGTGGACGAACTTTGGATCTAACACAACAAGACCTTATCGAGGAGTTAAAGTAACCCCAGCGCCTTTTTTACAGGTTTAAAACTTTTACGATGTTCAGGAGTAACGCCATGCTGGGCGATCATTTCAAAGTGTAACTTAGTCGGGTAACCTTTGTGTTTAGCAAAACCAAATTGCGGGTATTGCTTATCTAGTTCAAGCATTTCACGATCACGTGTCACCTTGGCGATGATCGACGCGGCACTAATCTCTTCCACGCGAGCATCCCCTTTAACTACAGCCTGTGCTGACATCGCAAGGTCAGGAACACGATTACCATCAATTAGCACATGTTGTGGCGTAATATTTAATCCAGCTATCGCACGCTGCATTGCGAGCATAGTCGCATGCAAAATATTAAGCTGATCTATTTCATCAGGGTTAGCACGACCTATCGCAAAACACTTGGCTTTAGCCACGATTTCGTCAAACAGTAGCTCTCGTTTCTTATCAGATAATTTTTTCGAGTCCGCTAAGCCAGCTATAGGTTGTTTCGGATCTAAGATAACAGCAGCAGTAACAACATCACCAACTAGCGGACCACGACCGACCTCATCAACACCAGCAACAATTAAATCAGGAAAAATAAACTCAGGTTCAGTAGCCATTGGACTCTTCTTTTATATAATGAAATGGTTGTTATTGCTCAATTAAAGCTAAAACAGCATCTGCGGCACGCTCGCTCGCGTTGCACTTTAAACGTTGTTGGATGCTCGAAAGTTCAGCGGTTAATGCTGACATATCATCATCGAGTAAATGGCATGTTTGCTCGACTATATTTTCAACCGTTGCATCATTTTGAATCAATTCGACAATGAGCTCTTTTCCAGCAAGCAAATTAGGCAAAGAATAATGCTCAACCTTCATCAGAGGTTTAAACAACTTATAAGTTAACCAATGAAGCTTATGGACGACCACCATTGGGCGATTAACTAACAAGCCTTCCAACGTTGCGGTACCCGAAGCCATCATGATCGCATCACATGCAGCCATCACCTCACGAGATTGACCATCAATAATATGAATTGCTAGGTCTGGTGCATATTGTTGTTTTATCGATAAGAATTGGGACTTTCGCTTCTCATTAACTAATGGCAAGACAAATTGTAACTCAGGGTATTTTACTGCTAGCTTTTGAGCAGCCTTCAAATACACCTCGGTATTATACTTTAGCTCACTAGAGCGACTACCAGGCATTAAGGCAAGGTATTGACCTTCTTCAGCTAGCCCCAGTATTCTTCTCGCTTGTTGTTTAGTAACAGTTGGGTCAATTTGATCCGCTAAGGTATGCCCAACATAAGCACACGGAAAGCCGTATTGATCATAAAAATCTTTCTCAAAGGGTAGCAAGGCTAGTACTAAATTGGTTGCAGCAGCGACCTTGAAAATTCGTTTTTGTCGCCACGCCCAAATTGACGGGCTAACGTATTGCACCGTTTTTATGCCTGCTTGTTTAAGCATCAATTCTAAGCGTAAATTAAAATCTGGCGCATCGATACCGATAAAAACATCTGGAGGGTTGGCAATAAAATGTGATGCAAGTTGATTCTTAATTGAAAAGAGTCGGCGCAAACGGCTGAAAACTTCCACAAGCCCCATCACTGACAGCTCTTCCATATCGAAAAGGCTATGGCAGCCTTGTGCCTGCATCAAGTGCCCTCCAATACCTTCAAACGTAGCATTCGGGTATTGACGCTTAACCGCTTCAATGAAGCTGGCACCTAAAATATCGCCGGAGATTTCCCCGGCGACGATACCAATACGGATTGGTGTTAAATTTGGAATAACATCAGAATCTGAATTGTTCACAGCAGTTCCTTTTACTAGCGAATAATTCCACGGTTAGAATTATCGATAAACTCAGCAATCCCTTGGACAGCACTTTCTGCTGATGAATGAAGCTGTTTAGTCGCTTCTTCAAGGGGAAGCTGCTGTTTGTACAATATTTTAAAGCCTCGACGAATCGCTAAAATTGTTTGCTTATCAAAGCCGCGACGCTTAAGCCCTTCACTGTTAATCCCACGAGGAACACAAGGCTGACCTGAACAGATAACAAAAGGAGGTACGTCTTGATTGACCCACGACGTTGCCCCAATAAAAGCATGAGGACCAATTTTTACAAATTGATGGACACCTGTCATGCCACCGATAATACCGTAATCACCTAACTCAACATGACCAGCGAGGTTAACACTGTTTGCTAAAATGCAATGATCCCCAATGACACAGTCATGAGCAACATGGGCGTTAGCCATCAGTAAATTATCGTTACCTATACGTGTGATCCCTTGATCTTGGATGGTGCCACGATGAATTGTGACCCCTTCACGAACTATATTGTTGTCACCCATGATCAACTGAGTTTGTTCACCTGCGTACTTTTTATCTTGGCACTGCTCACCAACTGAAGAGAATTGGAAAAAATGGTTACCTTGACCAATCGTTGACGGGCCTTTAATGACCACATGAGACTCAACTATACAGTCGTCAGCCAGAGTCACATCAGCACCAATATAACTCCATGGGCCAACGGTTACATTTTTGCCAAGTTTCGCTTGGGGGTGAACAAACGCTAAGGGATCTATCACAACTTAGTCCTTTCTTGCACACATAATATCTGCACTACAAACCACTTTACCATCAACTTTTGCTTCACAGTAAAATTTACCGATGCCACGACGTTCTTTTAAATACTCAACGTGAATATCAATAACATCGCCAGGGACTACAGGCTGTTTAAAGCGCGCATTATCGATTGCAGCAAAGTAGTATAATGTGTCGTCATTTTTTTCAATAGTCTTAAAACCTAGTACGCCCGTTGCCTGTGCCATAGCTTCAAGAATAAGTACACCAGGCATAATAGGCTTAATTGGAAAGTGACCTTGGAAAAATGGTTCATTAATTGTCACGTTCTTACGTGCGTGCAGGCTTTTACCTATTTCGAAATCAACTACTTTATCAATGAGTAAAAAAGGATACCTATGTGGTAACAATTCCATAATTTCATTTATTTCGATCGTAGATAGTTCGTTTGACAAAATTTTCATTCCTAATTATAAAAGTATAACAAGTCAATTAGCTGTTATTACATTTCTTTTCAAGTTGCTTTAAACGTTTGGCGATATCATCTAGTTGACGATATCTAGCTCCGTTTTTACGCCACTCACGATTTGTTTGAGAAGGCATACCTGATGAGTATACACCGGGAGTTTCAATATTCTTTATTACCATGCTCATGCCTGTGATCGTCACCCCATCACATAGCGTTAGGTGGCCACTTATCGCACAAGAGCCGCCAATAATACAGTTATCACCAATGGAACTACTACCAGCAAAAACCGTGTTACCAGCAACCGCGCAATATTGACCAAGGATAACGTTATGGCCAATATGTACTTGATTATCAATAATACATCCTTGACCTATCATCGTATCATCTAGTGCACCACGGTCGACTGTTGTGCCAGCGCCAATTTCACAGTTTGCCCCAATCGTCACGCCACCAGTTTGTGGTATTTTAAACCACTGTCCGTTATGGGGGGCGAAGCCAAAGCCGTCGCTACCAATCACAGCACCTGCATGAAATAAGCATGCTTCTCCGATTGTCACTTCATGATAGATAGCAACATTTGACCAAAGCTTAGAACCTGCGCCAATGGTGGTATTTTTACCAATAAAACAATTGGCTCCAATACTACAATTATCCCCGATTACGACACCTGACTCAATCACTGTATTAGCCGCTATGCTAACATTTGTACCGATTTTTGCAGATTTATCGATAACAACACTACTATGAATGTCAATCGCAGGCAGAGGGGTAGGATCCATAAATTGAGCCAGCATTGCATAAGCGACATAAGGATCACTAACGACTAATGCAACACCTGTATAATCGTCTAAATCCTGTTCTCTAACAATTATAGCACTCGCGTTAGACTCAGTTAACTGATGGCGGTATTTAGGGTTTGATAAAAAAGAAATCTGCCCGGGTTGGGCAGATTTTAGCGTAGCGATACTGGAGATGAGAATTTTATCATCTCCAATAACTTTAGCTTGTACAACAGTTGCTAATTCAGCAAGAGTATATCGTTTCATTAATTGCTACTTAGATTTAGATACTTTTTCGATAACCTTAGCTGAAATATCATGCTTTTTACTAATGTAAGCAACAGCATTTCTTTGTAAAATAAGGTCATATTTTTCTGATTTAGCGATACTATTCACTGCTTTTTCAACTGTAAGTAGCAGCTTGTTACGCTCTTCAGCTTCACGACGACGGCCGTCTTCTTCTAACGCTTTACTTTTTAATTGGTAATCACTCTTTAATGATTCCATTTCACGCACTAGATCAATTTTTTGTTGTTGCGTCATTAACGCACCATCGCGCTTCTGCTTATCAACAAGACCTTGCTGCTTCTTGGTAATAGCTCTGATTTCTTCAATACGCTCTTTAAATTCGCCTTGAATTTTTTTAGCAACTTGCTCGCGTTGCGGTAGGTTTTGGAAAATAGTCGGCATATCAATCACACCAATCTTTTGTTCAAATGCTAACGCAGTTGAACTAAATGTTGCGCTTGCCATCATGGCACTTACTGATACCGCTGTTAATAATTTTTTCAAAACTTGCTCCTTAACATATTTAGGTAGCGCATCTTCTAATGATCCACTACCCTGAATTTTAACTTTATTGTTTTAATTATTTTAGAAAGTTGTTCCAATATTAAATGAGAACACTTCTAGGTTATCACCCTTAACCTCACGTAATGGACGGGCTAAACTAAACACCATTGGTCCCATTGGCGATAGCCATTGTACTGAGATACCGTAAGATGCCCGGAACTCACTAGCGTCGGCATAATCATAAATCTTATCAAACTCATCTGCTGGGAGTGAGCGGTAATCGTCATAATTAAACTCTGTATCCCAAACATTACCAGCTTCAACAAATAGGCTAGTTCTAACCGAGTTGGCCGCACCTTCATCTAAAAATGGGGTTGGCACAAATAACTCCATAGTTGCTAATGCCATTGCATTACCACCTATAGAACTGTATTTATTGATACTAACACTATTTGGATCACCATAAATAGGTGGGTTTTGGCCATCAATAATATCAATTGGGTTACCAGGACCTTGTTCAGGCGAACCAAATAAGTAGATTGCTTTTGGTCCAATGGTATTCGCTTTAAAACCACGCAGTGTACCACTGCCACCGGCACGGAAGTTTTCATTAAAGGCATACAGATGATCATGCCCATCAACTTCCCCATAACCGTTACCATAACCTAGGCGTACCTTACTCATGAAGGAGAAGCTATGGTCTCGCGTTAACGGAATATAGTGGCGATTCTCAAAAGATAATTTGAAGTACTGGATCTCACTGCCAGGCACCGTCATTTTACCATTAAGGTTTGTTGATGTACCTGATGTTGGGAATGTCGCGCGATTAATTGTAGTACGACTCCAACCTGCGCTCATTTCAAAATTGTCAAACGCAATATTACCATCACCATCACTACCATAAACATCATAAAACGGTTTTATTTGTTCGTAGGTATTAAGTTCTGAAATATCACTGTGCCTAAATGCGACACCTAGAGAAACACGACTGACAGGATTAATAGGGAATCCAAGGTCAAAGCCAATACCATAAGATTTATTGTTATATTGCTCTAGGTTTGCTTGACCCGCGTCGTATTCAGACCAGTAAACATTTGCACCAGCGCTGATACCGTCATGAGTGAAAAACGGATCACGATACGAAAGGTTAATGTTCTTTGAGAACTTATTCGTATTAAAGTTCAAACCAACACGGTTACCCGTACCTAGGAAATTATTTTGCTGAACGCCTAATTGAAGGTTTAAGCCTCCGTAACTACCGTAACCTACACCCGCGTTAAAAGAACCTGAAGGTTGTTCAGTTACATTCACTTCAACATCAACAAGATCGTCCGAACCTGCAACAGGGATAACTTCAGTTTCGACATTCTCAAAGAAGCCTAAACGGTTTAAGTATGCTTTAGAGCTGTCCAGTGATTGGTTATTTAACCAAGAACCTTCTAATTGACGCATCTCTCGGCGTAGAACTTCGTCTTCTGTAGTACTGTTACCATTAAAACGAATTTCATTAACATAAACTCGTTTACCAGGCTCAATATTAAAGTTTAGAACGACTTCTTTAGTTTCATCATTTACATCGGGAAATGTCGTTACTTTTGGATAAGCATAACCATAACGCCCAAGGAAACGTGAGATACGCTCCTCAACATAAGTCACTTCCGCACCGCTGTAATTGCTGCCTTCTTTAATCGGAACTAATTGCTCCAATACCTCTCGGTATTTCTCAATATCACCAATTAAGTTTACATCACTAACTTTATATACCTCACCTTCATCAAGGTTCAAGGTGATATATAGCCCCTTTTTATTAGGTGTCATAGAAACTTGAGTGCTGTCTACTTTAAAACGAATATAACCACGGTCTTTATAGAATGACTCTAGCGTCTCTAAATCACCTTGCAGTTTTTGTTTTTGGTATCGACGTTCACCAAACAAATTCCACCAAGCGGTGTAGTCAGTTAACTCAAACTGATCTTTTAGTTCTTCATCACTAAAAATACTGTTACCGACCAAGTTAATTTGTTCGATATCTGCGGCATCGCCTTCTTTAAAATTGAAGTTTAGCTCTACACGGTTACGCGCTAATTGAGTAATCGTTGCTTCAACATCTGCGGAATACTTACCAACACCAAAATAGAAGTCTTCGAGGCCTTTTTCTATTTCAGTTAAAATTGTTCGGTCGAGCGTCTCGCCAATACGAATACCTTGACCGCCTAGGCTTTCATTTAACTGTTCATCTTTTAGATCTTTATTACCCTCAAAGTTAATCGACGCAATTGTTGAACGCTCTTTAACTTTTAAAATTAATAGGCCACCATCACGAAAAACCTGAATGTCATCAAAGTTTGTTGATGCATACAGAGATTTAATCATTCGCTGCACAGCAACCTGATCGAGAGTGTCGCCCACTTTAACTGGTAAATTAAGTAATGCCGCACCTAGCGCGACACGTTGTAGTCCGTCAATTCGAATATCAGTAACCGTAAATGGTTCTGCGGCTATCGAGCTAAAACTAGCTCCCAATAAGGCAATAGGTGCCAAAAGCTTAGAAAACTTCATAATGCTGTATTTTGTTATCCTTATTATTCGACAGCTTTACAGTCGAGTAAAATCATTAAAAATCGCTATGCTCATTAGCATAAACAAAAGCGCGGCACCAATTCGAAAACCTACTTCCTGTATTTTTTCTGGCACGGGCTTGCCAGTTAAAAGTTCTATAAAGTAATACATCAAGTGGCCACCATCAAGTACAGGCAGTGGTAATAAGTTAATTATTCCCAAATTAACACTAATCAAGGCTAAAAAGCCTAAAAAAGCAACAACACCATAAGATGCACTTTGACCTGCACCTTGCGCGATTGATATCGGTCCACTTAAGTTTTTCACTGAAATATCACCAGTCAGTAACTTACCTAACATGGCGATACTTAAATCCATTAATTGCCAGGTTTTTTCAGCACCAACGACTAAGGCATCTATTGGCCCTAAATCATAGGTGATTTGATATTGCTCAGGCCAAGGCGTAGCTGTAGGCGTTACCCCCGCATAGCCATAAATACGACCATCTGCGGTTTGCTTCTTTTGTGGCACAAGCGTTGTACTGAATGTGTTACCGTTTCTTTGATAGGTCAGTGTACTAGAAGTTCCATGGCTTTGTTGAATTAATGTTACGAACTCTTGCCATCGCTCAATTTTCACCCCGTTTAGGGTTACTAAGGTATCTCCAACCATTAAGCCGGCCAAATCTGCAGGTGAACCAGCCTCCACGCCAGCTAACACCTTAGTTGGCTCCGGATAGAATGGAACTAAGCCAAGGGAGCGCACGGGACCTTGAGTCTCAGGATCAAAGTCCCATTTGGATAAATCTAATCGCTTAACGATTGTTGCACTTCGACCGGGCTCAGTAACTGTAATTGTAGCTTCAGTGTTTCCGATCAAACCGACTAATGCTAAATTGACTTCCTGCCAGTGCTCAGTTGCATCACCGTTAATAGCGACAATCTCTTGCCCCTGTTCAATTCCTGCTACAGCAGCAATCGATTGTGGTTTAATCTCACCAACAATCGGCTTTACTGCACTCACACCAATTAAATACATTAACCAGAAAGCAAAAATGGCAAATATAAAGTTCGCGATGGGGCCAGCAGCTACAATAGCAATTCGTGATAAAACTGGCTTACGGTTGAACGCCCCTTCAAGTTGATCGGCACTGACCTCATCAACACGCTCGTCGAGCATTTTGACATAACCACCAAGCGGGATCGCGGCAATGACATACTCCGTACCATCTTGCCCCACCTTACGCCAAAGCACTTTACCAAAGCCAATTGAAAAGCGTTGAACGGTTACGCCGCAACGCCTCGCTACCCAAAAATGTCCAAACTCATGAATCGCAACTAAAATACCTAACGCAACAACAAAAGAAAGGAGGGTCCACAAGATAGAAAGCATTAACGAGTCCCTTGAGTTAATAACTGTTGTGCAACTGCTCGTGCGCGACGATCAATATCTAGCACGCTATCAATACACTTCGCACTCTCACTCGCTAAACGGTCAAGTACTAGCTGATTGACTGAAGCAATGTCAGTAAAGCCAATTCGTTTTGCTAAAAAAGCCGCTACACTAATTTCATTAGCCGCATTTAATGCCGTTGTTGCACTTTGTCCTTGATAACACGCATCAATAGCTAACTTTAAACACGGAAAGCGCTCAAAGTCAGGTTCAACAAAAGTAAAATCTTTGGTTGCAAAGAAGTCTAGTGCTTTGACACCAGAGTCAATACGTTCAGGGTACGCCATGCTATAGGCTATCGGGGTTCGCATATCTGGCAAGCCCATTTGAGCAATAACAGAGCCATCAATGTACTGAACCATAGAATGAATAACACTTTGCGGATGAACAACTACTTCGATTTGATCTTTTTGGGTATCAAACAACCAGCGAGCTTCAATGTACTCTAAGCCTTTATTCATCATCGTTGCCGAATCAACAGAAATTTTCTGTCCCATCGACCAATTCGGGTGAGCGCATGCTTGTTGTGGTGTCATGTGTTTTAGTTGTGCTAAGTCTGTTTGCAAAAATGGGCCACCTGAGCCAGTTAGCAATAACTTACTCACCCCTAACTCATTAAGCGGACAATAACCTAACTGTTGTTGAGCTAAAGTAGGTAATGCTTGAAAGATAGCATTGTGTTCACTATCAACAGGCAGTAAGGTTGCTGTTGAATTTCGAAGCTCTTCAATAAACAATTGTCCGGTCATTACTAGCGCTTCTTTATTCGCAAGCAAAACCCGTTTATTCGCACGAATAGCACTTAATGTTGGTAATAACCCCGCTGCACCAACAATAGCTGCCATAACGGTATCAACATGCTCATCAGCGCTCACTTCACATAAAGCATCGACACCGCTCAGAACCTTAGTGCTGCAACTTGACGGTAACTGCTTGCGCAATTGTTCCGCCGCAGTTTCATCAACTAACACAGCATACTGTGGGTTAAACTCTTCGCATAATACCTGCATCTTAGCAGCGCTTTGCTGAGCTGCTAACGCAAAGACGCCATAACGTTTAGGGTTAAGACGAATAACATCTAGCGTACTGGTGCCAATTGAGCCAGTAGCCCCCAGTATTGTCAGCATTTGTTGTTTCATCAGGCCACCAAGAAGAAATAACCTAACGCGAATAAAGGTACCGCGGCGGTTAAGCTATCAATGCGATCAAGAACACCACCATGACCAGGTAAAATCGTTCCGCTATCTTTAATACCACTACTTCGCTTGTACATGCTCTCGCTAAGGTCACCAAAGACAGAAGCTAGTGCGGTGATCAGTCCAAGTAACATTAGAGGTAAAAGCTCAATGTTATAGAAGAAACTATGAGAAGCAGCGACTGTCAATAATGCAGCGACAAGCCCGCCCATCATGCCTTCAAGCGTCTTACCTGGACTCACATTTGGCATAAGCTTTCGTTGACCAAATTGACGCCCAACAAAATAAGCACCTATATCCGCACCCCACACGATACCAAAGATAGCCAAAATTAAGAAACCACCTAGCATCGGGTCATTGTTGTAACCGTAACTGCGTAGTGTCACTAAGCCTATCCAAAATGGAATCAAGGTCAACTGACCAAACAAACCTTTATAAAACGCACTTTGCTGCCAAAAGCCTTGTCCCTTAGGGTACAAAAACACCATCACCGTACTGAATAACCACCAAGCTGCAGCGATGATCAATGCCGCTTCATAGATAGGGTGCATTTGGCCATGAAGCCATATTTTATCAATCGGTACTAGTACAGAGAAGCTGCCGATTAACATTAGCATAGTAATAGAAAAAATTATTCGATGGATTTTGGTCATGGATGGCTCAGCAGGCTGCTGATCATGAGCTGGAATAAACGCTCCCCACTCCCAAGCACCAATGACGGCAACTATTGCCGCAAATATAGGGAATAAACCTAGAGGTAAATAGAAGACAGCAGCCAAGGCTAGAGGAGCTAGGATTAATGCCGTTATTATACGTTGTTTTAACAAACTACTACCCTTTTCTAATTATTATTATTTAAGATGAAACCTGTTCACTGGTGCAGCCAAAACGACGCTCTACATCAGCAAATTTAGCCAATGCGGTTAAAAATTCAGCTTCATTAAAGTCGGGCCATAAAGTATCAGTGAAATACAATTCAGTATAAGCGGATTGCCACAGCAAGAAATTACTAATTCGACAATCACCCCCTGAACGAATCATTAAGTCCAATTCAGGTAATTGTGCGGTACAGGTATGTTGATTGATTAGCTCTTCAGTAATATCAGAAGCTGCCATTTGTCCATCTGCAACCTTCGTTGCAAGCTGTTGGCATGCTTGAGTGATATCCCAGCGGCCACCATAATTCGCCGCAATACTTAGAACAAGTCCAGTATTATTGGCAGTCAATTCTTCTGCTTTTGCAATTTTATTGCGCAAGCGATCACTAAAACGACAGGTATCACCAATCACCTGTAGTTTGACATTATTTCTGTTTAGGCGTTTCACTTCACGAGATAAGACTGTGAAAAATAGCTCCATGAGTACTGACACTTCTTCTGCAGGACGCCGCCAATTCTCACTACTAAAAGCAAATAAGGTTAACGCACCAAGTTTTAATTCACTGGCCAGCTTAACTGATTCGCGCACCATCTCAACACCAGCCTTATGTCCCATGACTCGTCGTTTACCTTGGCGAACCGCCCAACGGCCATTACCGTCCATAATAATTGCAACATGAGAAGGCAGGTTACCACTGTTCAGCAATTGAGATTTTAACTCTGTGCTCATTAAAACTCCATAAACAACAACCTAAGGCATTCCAGCCTTAGTAACACAAACGCCGTGTAGTATAACCTGACACAGCGTTTGAAACTAGAGATGTTAAATAACTAATATAGCAATAAACCAAGCGGTTATTGCTATGTTATTAAACCTCTAATAATTCAGCTTCTTTTTCTGCTAATAACGCATCCATCTCTTTGATGTACTTGTTAGTTAGCTCTTGAATTTGCTCTTCGCCTTTACGCGCTTCGTCTTCACCCACTTCTTTTTCTTTTTCTAACGATTTAATATCACCGTTAGCATCACGACGAATGTTACGAACAGCAACACGGCCTTTTTCAGCTTCACCACGAACAACTTTAATTAAATCTTTACGACGTTCTTCCGTTAATGGAGGTAGTGGAATACGAATTAATGCACCTGCAGAGTTAGGGTTTAAGCCAAGATCTGAGCTCATAATCGCTTTTTCAACAGCAGCGATCATCGTGCTATCAAAAACAGTAATTGTTAATGTACGAGCATCACCAACACCAACATTACCAACTTGGTTTAATGGCGTTTCTGCACCGTAATAAGGAACAGTAATTGAGTCTAATAGGCTTGGGTGAGCACGACCAGTACGCACTTTTTGCATTTGCAGCTTTAACGACTCAACGCTTTTGCCCATTCGTGTCGCTGCATCATCTTTAATTTCATTAATCACAGTAAATTTTCCTATTATAATTTATTGATTACTTGTCGCATTTAGTAATAAGTGTACCAACATCATCACCCATAATTACACTGCGAAGTGCACCAGGCTTATTCATGTTGAATACTTTAATTGGCATATTGTGGTCACGCGCTAACGTGAATGCACTTAAATCCATTACTTTTAATTCTTTTTCTAAAACTGTTGAGTAATCTAGTTCGCGGTACATTTCTGCTTCCGGATTTTTCACTGGATCATCAGAGTAAACACCATCGACTTTAGTGCCTTTTAACACAACATCTGCTTCAATCTCGATACCACGTAAACACGCCGCAGAGTCGGTAGTAAAGAATGGGTTACCTGTGCCTGCAGAGAAAATCACTACACGCCCTTCTTTCAATTGGCTGATTGCACCAGCCCAGTTGTATGAGTCACATACACCTTTTAAGTCAACAGCTGACATTAAACGAGCATTAACATAAGCACGGTGCAGCGCATCACGCATTGCTAAACCATTCATTACTGTTGCTAACATACCCATTTGGTCACCAACAACACGATTCATCCCTGCTTCTGCTAAGCCCTCGCCACGGAAGATATTACCTCCTCCTAGAACGATACCCACTTGTACGCCTAACTCTTGTAACTCTTTGATTTCTTGCGCCATGCGATCAAGAACTTTTGGGTCAATGCCAAAACCTTGTTCGCCAACAAGCGCTTCACCACTAAGTTTTAAAAGAATACGACGATAAGCCGGTTTTGGATTTGCAGTCATTTTATTTACCCTTGCGTGTTTAGATACGTTCACTAAGTTTTGATTCTACGTAGTGTACGCTTAATTTAAGTTTTAATACTCAATATAGGTCAAATTAAATATAAAAAATTAAATTAATCGTAGCCCTGACAGTTAAAAAAGACCGCAGCCAAAGCCACGGTCTTTTTTTAGGCATTAACGAATTAATGCATCAAAAGAATTACTGCTTAGATGCAGCGATTTGCGCTTCTACTTCAGCAGCGAAATCTTCTTCTTTCTTCTCGATACCTTCACCAACTTCTAGGCGAACGAACGTAGAAACTGATGCGTTCTTAGCTTTAAGAATTTGACCAACAGTTTGCTTTGGTTCCATGATGAACGCTTGACCAGTAAGAGAAACTTCACCAGTGAACTTCTTCATACGACCAGCAACCATCTTCTCAGCGATTTCAGCAGGCTTGCCTTCATTCATCGCGATTTCGATTTGAAGTTTACGCTCACGCTCAACAACTTCAGCAGGAACATCTTCTGGGTTTACGAATTCTGGGCTAGAAGCAGCAACGTGCATTGCAACGTGCTTTAGAGTTTCTTCGTCAGCTTCACCAGCAACAACAACACCGATGCGCTCACCGTGACGGTAAGAAGCTAATGCAGCACCTTCAACGTATTCAACACGACGGATGTTCATGTTTTCGCCAATTTTAGCAACTAACTGAATACGAGTTTCTTCGAATTTCTCTTGTAGAGCTTCGATAGAAAGTTTTTCAGCGATAGCAGCGTCAGCAACTTCGTTAGCGAACGCTAAGAAGCTAGCATCTTTAGCTACGAAGTCAGTTTGACAGTTAACTTCTAGAAGAGCAGCTACACCATCAACTTGTTTAATGATGATTGTACCTTCAGCAGCGATGTTACCCGCTTTTTTAGCTGCTTTTGCTTGACCGTTTTTACGCATTTGATCGATTGCAGCTTCGATGTCGCCGTTCGTTTCAGTTAATGCTTTTTTACAGTCCATCATGCCAGCGCCAGTGCGGTCACGAAGTTCTTTTACTAATTTAGCAGTGATTGCCATTTTTAAATCCTCTGTATTTCAAAAAAGGTATCAGAAATGAGTCTCTGATACCTAATAGTCGTTTTTAGGTTCAATCGTTAAATTGAAAAGCCTAAATTACTCAGCTTCAACAAAACCGTCTTGTTCTGCTTGAGCAGCTACAGTGTTGTTACGACCTTCAGTTACAGCAGTTGCCGCAGCAGTAGTGTAAAGTTGGATCGCACGGATAGCATCATCGTTACCTGGGATTAAGTAATCGATACCGTCTGGGTTAGAGTTAGTATCAACAACAGCAATAACAGGAATACCTAAGTTGTTTGCTTCTTTAACTGCAATGTGCTCGTGATCAGCATCGATAACAAAAATCGCGTCTGGTAGACCGTTCATGTTTTTGATACCACCTAGAGACTTCTCTAGTTTTTCCATTTCACGAGTACGCATTAAAGCTTCTTTCTTAACTAGCTTGTCGAATGTACCGTCTTGTGATTGAGTTTCTAAATCTTTTAGACGTTTGATAGATTGACGAACTGTTTTCCAGTTAGTCAACATACCACCTAACCAGCGGTGGTTAACGTAGAATTGGTCACAAGAAAGTGCAGCTTCTTTAACTGCATCGCCAGCAGCGCGCTTAGTACCAACGAAAAGGATTTTACCTTTCTTAGCAGCAGTGTTGCTTAATACACTTAATGCTTCGTTGAACATTGGTGCAGTTTTTTCAAGGTTAATGATATGAACCTTGTTACGAGCACCGAAGATGAACGGCTTCATCTTTGGATTCCAGTAACGTGTTTGGTGACCGAAGTGAACACCAGCTTGTAGCATATCGCGCATTGAAACAGTAGCCATAATAAATTTCCTCTTGGGGTTAGGCCTCCACATACCCTGTCATTCGAACCGCGATACAAATAAATGTACTTTGGCACCCCGAACACAGTTGATGATATGTGTGTGATTTAAGATAAATGTAAATTTTTATTGGTTCTTTTAGACAAGATCATTAAAATTGTACTTTAAACCAATTTCAAAAGATGGTTGAATAAATTCCCCGGCGCGCTTTATACCAAAAACACGCATTAAAAACAAGTTTTGACCTAATTTTTAGGGCAATAAAAAAGAGAAATTCAATGGCTATTACAATTAAAACTCAAGACGAAATCGAAAAAATGCGCGTGGCTGGTCGGCTAGCTGCAGAAGTACTTGAGATGATCGGTCCTTATATTAAAAAAGGCATTACAACTAACGAAATTAACGATATTTGTCACCGTTACATTATCGAAGAACAAGATGCCATTCCAGCACCGCTTAATTATCACGGTTTCCCGAAGTCGATTTGTACATCAGTTAACCATGTTATTTGTCACGGCATTCCAAGTGATAAGAAACTAAAGGAAGGTGATATTGTCAATGTAGATATCACGGTGATTAAAGATGGTTACCATGGTGATACCAGTAAAATGTTTGTGGTTGGCAAAGGCAGCATTTTAGCGGAACGTCTAATTAAAACGACACAAGAAAGCCTTTATCGTGCGATAAAAATGGTAAAACCTGGCGTGCGCTTGGGTGATATTGGTCACGCTATTCAAACGTATTGTGAAGGGTTTAACTATTCAATCGTTCGCGAATATTGTGGCCATGGTATCGGTAAAGAATTCCATGAAGACCCACAAGTCGTTCATTACGGAAAACCAGGCACTGGTGATACATTACAAGCAGGCATGTGTTTGACCATTGAACCTATGGTTAATGCTGGTAAACGCCACAGTAAAATGGCAAATAATGATGGCTGGACAGTAGTAACAAAAGATCGCTCACTATCGGCACAGTGGGAACATACGCTGCTTGTAACTGAGCACGGTGTTGAGATATTAACTCTGCGTAACGATGAAGAGTTGCCACGAGTGATTGAACACGCATAAATAACGTGATTCTTAATCTGATTATAAACATTTCAGATTAAGAGTCTTTGCGCATAAATATAAGGAAAGGTATGTTAGCTGCAGCAAAACCATTGTCACAATTATCTCCACCTGAACTCATTAGTCACTTTAAGCAACATATCCAACAGTTTTCCCAACAAGCTACCCAACAATTTAATCAACACGTTGATATACGAACGTTATTGCATCAGCGAAGTCATTGCATTGACGATGTATTGAAACAGCTATGGCAACACTTTACGTTGGATCAGGATAATATCGCCCTCATTGCTGTTGGCGGCTATGGTCGTAGTGAGCTACATCCCAACTCTGACATTGACTTGTTGTTATTGGCTAAGAAAACAGTAACTCCAGCGCAATGCGAAAAAATCAGTCAATTTATTACCCTTTTATGGGATATAAAGCTCGATATTGGCCACAGTGTCAGGACACTTAAAGAAACCCTTTCCATTGGTCAAGACGACATCACAGTCGCGACTAACTTAATGGAAAGTCGATTACTTTGTGGAGAGCTCGAACTCTATGATGAATTACAAGTCGCTATCGAACACCCACGTTTTTGGCCCAGTAGTGAATTTTATATTGCCAAGCGTGACGAACAGATTGAACGCCATAGCTCAACAACCTCATTTGACTTAGAACCCAATATTAAAGGCTGTGCAGGCGGTTTACGTGACATTCAAACTATCGGCTGGATTGCGAAGCGACATTTCAAGGCTACATTTGTTGAACAATTGGTTGCCCACGGCTTCCTCTCAAAAGATGAGTTAGTTCAATTGCTCGCCTGCCAAGACTTTTTATGGCGCATGCGTTTTGCCCTGCATAATGTCGCTAACCGCGGCGAAGATAAGTTACTGTTTAATTATCAGCATGATGTTGCACTCGCCCTTGGTTTTAGTGATAGTCAACAACTTGCTGTTGAAAAGATGATGAAACAATATTATCAAACAGTGCGTCAGGTACGTGAATTAAGCGAAATGCTATTACAGTTATTTAAGCGGGAGTTTTTAGGCCGAATAAAGCCATTAGACATTATTAACCTTAATGAACTGTACCAGCGCCGTGGTCAATTCGTAGAAGCGAAAAAAGAAACTATTTTCGAACAACCACAAGAGATGATCAACATTTTTCTTAATGCTGCCATCGACCCAGAAATTAACGGTGTTTACGCTCCGACACTACGTTTACTCCGCCAAGCGCGCCATGAGCTTGAGCAACCGCTGTGCGAAAATATTGACTGTCGTAAAGCGTTTATGAATATCCTTAAGCATCCTAACGGTATCAATGCGCTATCGTTGATGCATAAACACGGGATTTTAGCCAGTTACTTACCAGCCTGGGAAAAAATCAGTGGGCAAATGCAATTTGATTTATTTCACGCCTACACTGTTGACGAACATACCCACCGCTTGTTACTTAACATTCAGCGTTTCTCCCAGCCTGAACATAAAGAAGAATTTCCACTTTGTAGCGTTTTAATCAACACCCTTTCAAAAAAAGGCTTATTAGTGTTAGCCGCTATTTTTCATGATATCGGTAAAGGTCGTGGCGGTGATCACAGTGAACTGGGCGCACAAGATGCCCTTGAATTTGGTCCACTACACGGTTTAAATAACCATGACACACGTCTAGTCTCATGGTTAGTAGAAAACCATTTGATGATGTCAATTACTGCCCAACGCCGTGATATTCATGACCCTGATGTTATCAATGAGTTTGCCAAGGCCGTCAAAGATGAAACTCGCTTAGCCTATTTATATTGCCTTACTGTTGCCGATATTTGTGCGACGAACAATAATCTATGGAATAACTGGAAAGGTTCATTATTACGCGAGCTCTATTTTTATACACTAAGAGCATTACGCCGCGGAAAAATGAGTGAAGTGGATGCCGACGAGCGAATTGACGAATACAAGAGCAAAGCACTACAAATTATCAATAACAGAGAACAAACAACAGTAAGCCAAGAACAAGTGTCAGACTTATGGCAGACGTTTCAGCCGGATTATTTTCTACGCCACACGCCAGTTGCTATTGCTAAACATACGCAAACGATTATTGAGTCTGAGACGACTAGTAAGCCACTTATTGCTCTATTTAATTACGATAAGAAAAATAGTAGTGAGCTTTTTGTTTACACCCAAGATAAAATAAACCTCTTTGCTAAAGTGATGCGAGTTTTAGGCAGTAAAAATGTCCAGATAAATGATGCCCATGTTATGGCAACGAACCATGGCTATGCCTTGGACACATTTACTATCAGTGAACTTGACGGTAGCGCAGTCACCGAGCCACGCCGAATTAAATCTATTGTGCAAACGCTCAATAAATCCTTGACCGTTAAAAGCTTTAAGCCGCATAGTAAGCGTCGTATTGCAAGGCAAGTAAAACACTTTAATGTGCCAACAAGAGTCTCATTTATCGATAACGACAATGACTCAGAAAACAATGATTATACGATTTTTGAGTTAGTCGCATTGGATGTACCAGGCTTATTGGCCACAATAGGTGATGTATTTACCAAACAACGCATCACCCTAATCAACGCAAAAATTACCACAATCGGTGAACGTGTAGAAGATTTCTTCATTATCGCTGATGAATTTGGTCACAGTTTAGGTGACGCTAAAAAACAAACATTACAACAATCGCTATTAAAAGCGATCGAAAAAATTAACCAATAAGGGATAGGAATGAGCCAACTACAGCAAATTATCGAACATGCATTCGAGACCAGAGATCAATTTACAGCCGAGACAGCCACGCAAGAAATCCGTGATGCTGTGACCACTGCAATGGCCCAGCTTGATAGCGGCGAAGCGCGTGTAGCAGAAAAGATTAGTGGTGAATGGGTTGTGCACCAATGGCTTAAAAAAGCGGTTTTATTATTTTTCAAACTGCATGACAACATTATCATCGACGGCCAAGAAACTAAATATTACGATAAAGTGCCACTAAAATTCAGCAACTATACTGAGCAACAATTTATTGATGAGGGAATGCGTGTTGTGCCCCCTGCAACAGTTCGTCAAGGCTGTTACATTGGTAAGAACGTGGTGTTAATGCCTTCATACACTAACATTGGTGCCTATGTTGATGACGGCACTATGGTTGACACTTGGGCGACAGTTGGCTCATGTGCCCAGATTGGTAAAAACGTTCACTTATCTGGCGGTGTAGGCATTGGCGGTGTATTAGAGCCACTACAAGCCAACCCAACCATTATTGAAGATAATTGTTTTATCGGTGCACGCTCAGAAATTGTAGAAGGCGTGATCGTTGAAGAAGGCAGTGTGATCTCAATGGGAGTTTATATTAGTCAGAGTACCCGTATTTTTGACCGTGAGACAGGTACGATTCATTATGGTCGTGTTCCAGCTGGATCGGTTGTTGTTTCAGGGACATTGCCATCACCATGTGGTACATACAACCTATATGCAGCAATTATCGTAAAAAAAGTAGATGCTAAAACACGTGAGAAAGTAGGCATCAACGCGCTATTACGCGGCGTAGAATAGTCAACTGGATCACAATAAAACCATTATAAAAGCGCTACATAGTCTATGTGGCGCTTTTTGTTAGCTAAGTCACAGAAATGTCTTATTACTCTGATAAACTAATCAGGATTAGTTAAAAACAGAGTAAAGGAACATGACTCATTTAAATAAATTACAAACGATAAAAATCATCTGCCCAAGTTGTGGACAGAAACATTTGAAAACCGTTGATTGGTTAAGCCAAAATAAAAGTATTGGCTGTGGCTGTGGTATCGAAACACCATTCTCTGAAATTGAAACACTCGTAGAGCAAGCTATCAAGGAGCTAAAGTAATTTAGCCCCTTTTATCTTCAAACTTCCTTCTTGTACATTCGTCCTTCTAACGCTTTATATTAAGTACATTGCCACTAAAACATAACCCACTATCGTCAGAAACGCTGCGACTAAATTGTAGGGTAATTGCGTTTTAACATGCTCAATATGATCACAACCACTGGCCATTGATGCAATGATGGTTGAGTCTGAAATCGGTGATGAATGATCACCAAAAATTCCTCCGCCCAATACCGCAGCTACTAAGAAAGATGGTGGCAAACCTGTACTCATCGATAACGGAATAGCAATTGGGATCAACACAGCAAAGGTGCCCCAAGACGTGCCCGTTGCAAAAGCCATAATCCCTGCGGTAATGAATAATAACGGCGCAATAATCAGTAAAGAGACATTATCATCAACTAACTGGCTAACATAAGTCCCAGTGCCATACGCTTTAACCGCATCACCAAAGGCAAATGACAGCACTAAGATAATAACGACTGGTAATAAGTTCTTCATTCCATTAAGGCTGTATTGGATAACGGTCCCTAATGAAAATACTCCATCCTTTAATAACAACACGCAGAGTACCAAATACGCGGAAATAATTGACCACATCACAGACCAAGAACCTGAGCCTTGGCGGATATCCCCATTACCACTATAGAATAATAGAGCGATAGTCATCACACAGATCTGCACCATAGGTAAGACAAGATAGCGAGCCTTAGATAGCTCTGTAATGCCTTGTGGCTCAGCAACCTCACTATCACCCTCTGCTGTTGTATTGATTGCAACACTATGACGCATAGGGCCATACACTTTGGTAGTGAATGCAGTATAGTAAACGAATATTAAAATGATGATAGGATAAAAATTATAAAAGATTGTATCGATCAAAACCCCAACGGTATCTGTGAGCTGATAGCCATCAAGTAACCCTAAAATGTAAGCGCCCCAGCCATTAATTAATAATAAAATACTCACCGGTGAACAAGTCGAATCAATAAGAAAAGCTAAACGCGCACGGCTTAAGCCAAACTTATCAAATAAATTTTGACTGGCTATGCCTGCAGTAAACATACTTAGATTGGTATCAGTAAAAATACTGGTCCCGATAATTGATGGTAATAAACTTGCTTGACGTCTGTTGGTGACCAAATTTTTTCGTCTGAGGCGTTCAATAAAAGCATCTACCCCGCCGCTCTTTTTCATTAACACTAGCAGAGCACCAATCAATAGACTAAAGATTATTATTCTACGATTACCGTCACTTTCAACCACTGTTGCCAAGCCAGAAAATGTATCCAAGACCCCTTGAACAGGGCTTAAATTAGCATTCATTAACCAAGTGAGGCTAACCCCAACAATTAATGCCAAGATGGCATTCTTTTTCCATACTGCAATAGCAATGGCCACCAGAGGTGGAATTAGTGTGAACCCGTTTTCTAAAACCATGTGAAACCCAAATTTTTTGCCATAGCTTGCTAAACTCGCCGCCAAATAGCAACAGCGGTTAAACAAAAAGTTAAAAAAATTGTTGCAGTTCACACCGATCTAAATGATAATAATTATCACTTACAAACAACGAAGGCTATTTACAATGTTCTGGGCATCTATCGCTGCACTCTATGGCTGTGTTCTATTATTTATTGCAAACAATAAAAGACTCGCGTCGTTTAATTCCTATTATATTTCAACTCCACAACTAACCTCTCTGTTAAGAGTTATTGGTATTTTTAGTCTAACTTTTTCAGGTTTATTATGGGTATCAATGCATGGCTGGGGTGAAGGGTTTATCTACCTACTCGCTTGTGTTGTTGGCAACGCAATTTTACTTTTCGGTACTAAACCTAAAATCAAGCAATTGATTGGCGGCGCTGTATTGTTGATTGGTTCGAGTTTCATCTGGAGCACTGCCAACATGGTTTCTCACTCATTATACCCTTACTAGCATAATCAACATTTGTTGGCCTGAATAAACACTTCAGAACAACAAATGCGATTCGTTCTTCTCAAGAACACACAATGGGGTCACGACGCCATTGCAACAGCAGCTCTCACCGAAATAAACTTTTAACCGATAATCTAGTCATAAAAAAAGGAGCTTAAGCTCCTTTTTTTATTAACCATCATTTACATCGCGTAATCTTTATTCAGCGGCTGCTTTAGATTGGTTTTCATAAATTAAGATTGGGTCTGACTCGCCATTGATCACTGTGTCATCAATCACAACTTTAACCACACCCTCAACCGATGGTAAGTCATACATTGTATCAAGCAATACAGCTTCAACAATTGAACGAAGACCACGAGCACCAGTTTTACGTGCCATTGCTTTAGCTGCAATCGCTTTAAGGGCATCTTCTCTAAACTCTAACTCAACGTTTTCTAACGCTAATAACGCGGCATATTGCTTAGTTAACGCATTTTTAGGTTCGCAAAGAATTTGAATTAACGCTTCTTCATCCAATTCAGTTAACGTGGCGACAACAGGTAAACGACCGATAAACTCAGGAATTAAACCATACTTCACTAAATCTTCAGGTTCCACTTTCTGGAAAGTCGCTGATAATGTTTCTGAACTGCTGTCTTTAACTTCAGCGCCAAAACCAATGCCGCTTCCCACATGAGAACGTTGTTCAATCACTTTATCTAGACCGGCAAATGCACCGCCACAGATAAATAAGATCTTAGAGGTATCAACTTGCAAAAACTCTTGTTGCGGGTGCTTACGGCCACCTTGAGGTGGAACAGCAGCTACCGTGCCTTCAATCAGTTTAAGCAGTGCTTGCTGCACACCTTCACCAGAAACATCACGCGTGATTGATGGGTTATCTGATTTACGTGAAATCTTATCGATCTCATCAACGTAAACGATACCACGTTCGGCTTTTTCAACATCGTAATCACACTTTTGCAATAGCTTTTGGATGATATTTTCAACATCTTCACCAACGTAACCTGCTTCGGTTAATGTTGTCGCATCAGCCATTGTGAACGGTACATCTAACATACGTGCCATGGTTTCGGCTAATAATGTTTTACCACTACCCGTTGGACCGATAAGTAAGATATTACTCTTACCTAGCTCAACGCCATTGGTATTACCTGCGTGTTGTAAGCGCTTGTAGTGATTATACACGGCAACAGACAACACCTTTTTCGCATGATGCTGACCGATAACATAATCATCTAGATTGTCACGGATCTCATGAGGTGTTGGTAATTTCTCAGGCTCTTCCGCTACTAACTTCTCTTTAATTTCTTCAGTAATGATGTCTGTGCACAAATCAACACACTCATCACAAATATATACAGAAGGCCCGGCAATTAGTTTACGAACTTCATGCTGGCTCTTGCCACAAAAAGAACAATACAATAGTGTTTTACTATCTTCATCGCCTTTGGTGCTGTCAGTCATTTATCACCCTCACTGGATAAAATCTACTCAATACTATAGTACGAGTTTATTACAAAGTGCTGCTAAACCCAATAGATCAGTATCACATACTGGGCTTATCAAAATCATTGGTATGGCTATCACCATTACCTACATCATTAAAAGCGATGCTTATCTCTTAGATAATATGGAGTCAATTAATCCATATTCAAGGGCTTGATCAGAACTCATGAAATTATCACGGTCAGTATCCTGTTCAACAACCTCTAACGGTTGGCCAGTATGCTCTGCCAATAACGTGTTTAACTTATTCTTAATCCCTAAGATCTCTTGCGCGTGAATCGCAAAATCAGAAGCCTGACCTTGGAAGCCGCCTAATGGTTGGTGAATCATAACACGCGAGTTCGGTAAACAATGGCGCATTCCTTTCTCGCCACCAGCTAATAAAAATGCACCCATACTTGCCGCTTGACCGATACAAACGGTGCTCACTTTAGGCTTAATAAACTGCATTGTGTCATAGATCGCCATACCTGCTGTCACAGAGCCGCCCGGAGAATTAATGTATAAGTAAATTTCTTTATCTGGGTTTTCAGCTTCAAGAAACAATAACTGAGCAACAATCAGGTTAGCCATGTTGTCTTCAACTTGACCCACTAAAAAAATAACTCGCTCTTTAAGGAGGCGTGAATAAATATCAAAAGAGCGCTCACCTTTAGGTGTTTGCTCAATAACCATTGGTACTAAGGCATCAACTGGAGAGAAAGTAGAGTGATTTTGCATTAATGTTTGTCCCTTTAAGTCAGTGTCATCGTTTTTTCAATTGAATATTAGACATATCAGATGCCAAAATTTAATCGTTTATAATCATCAGTGTAGTCCAAGGTCTCCCTTACATCACAAAGGTTAATTATCGTTTAAATAATAGAACAGTAAATTTGAATTGAAATCGATGACAGAGTCTGAATATTCAAAGTATATGTATTTGTAATGATTATATTAAAGATAAACTAGAATATCCTTAAAAAATAGTAATTATCTGCTAAAAATACTCTTTTTTTATCAAAGAAAAAGCCCGTACAAGGTAATCTTGTACGGGCTTTATTTATTCTAACAAAAAGTGATTAAGCTTGTTGCTGAATCATGTCACTGAATTTCTTTTTCTTTTCAGTTACTTTAGCTTGCTCTAGGATGAAATCAATTGCTTGATCTTCTAGTGCTAAGTCTTTCATTTGGTTAGACAGTTTCTCGTCATTTGCGTAATGAGCAACAACTTCACTTGGGTCTTCGTAAGCTGAAGCCATCGTTTCGATCATATCTTTAACGCGAGCTTCATCTGCTTCTAGTTTGTTAACCTTGATTACTTCACCTAGTAATAGACCAACTTTTACACGACGCTTCGCTTGCTCTTCAAACAACTCATCTGGTAGTTGTGGCATGTTTGCTGGATCAACTTGACCACCAAAACGTTGCATAGCTTGTTGGCGTAATACATCGATTTCACCTTTAGCTAGTGCAGCAGGGATTTCTACGTCATTAACTTCAACTAAACCATCAATCACTTGTTGCTTAATGTTGTTCTTAACATTTTGCTCAAGCTCACGAGTCATGTTTTTACGAACGTCAGCTTTTAGTGACTCAACACCACCTTCAGCAACACCAAATTTCTCAGCAAACTCATCGTTTAATTCAGGAAGAACTTGGTCTTCAACAACCTTTAGGTTGATTGCGAATACAGCCGCTTTACCTTTAAGGTTTTCAGCGTGGTAATCTTCTGGGAAAGTAACTTCGATATCAAACTCTTCACCAGCTTTATGGCCAACGATAGCTTTCTCGAAACCAGGAATCATGCGCTCTTCGCTTAGGTTTAACGTAAAGTCTTCAGCTTTACCACCTTCAAACTCTTCACCGTCAATAGAACCAGTAAAGTCGATTGTTACGCGGTCAGCTTTTTTAGATTTACGTTTAACTGATTTATAAGTTGCATGTTGCTTTTGTAGAGTAACAAGCATTTCTTCTAAATCTTTGTCAGTTACTTCAACAACTGGCTTTTCAACATTAACTTTGTCTAAGTCTTTAACTTCAACTTCTGGGTAAACTTCGAAAGTTGCTGTGAACTCTAAATCGCTACCTTCGTCATTTTTAATTACTGCAAGTTGTGGCATGCCAGCAGGGTTTAATTTTTCAGCCATAACAGCATCGAAGTATTGACGTTGCATTAATTCACCAGCAACTTCTTGACGAACAGCAGCACCGTAACGCTTTTGGATAACAGTTACTGGAACTTTACCAGGACGGAAACCGTCAATACGCTGAGTTTTAGAAAGTTGACGAAGACGGTTTTTAACTTCAGTGTCAACAGTTGCGGCTTCAACAGAAATAGTTAGGCGGCGCTCTAGGCCTTGAGTCGTTTCAACAGAAACTTGCATTAGCATACCTCAAAAAATATTCAATGGGCCCTTCGGGCTTATCTTATAGTTATAAAATAACTATGTAATTTATTATGTTATCCCAATAATCAGCGTTAAAAAAAACCGACTGGCAACATAACTATGGTTTTCGGACGCGATATTATAACGATCGTTCAATCGATAGTCGAGCCCCTATTATGGATAACCAAGTATTCACTCTAAAAAGGGCAACTTAATTAATCTGTGCTTATCTATGTAAGGGCAATATTTATAAAAACAACCATCAACAAGAAAGAAAAGTAACTTTTTTAAGTTGTACCTTATAATGAATAACATTGGCTTATGCTGTGGCATGGTGCATAATCTTAAAGAATCAGATGAAAATCTCACCTTGGATGAAAAGAAATGAGCTCACACCCATCAACTGTTAGTACCGATGATATCCTTTTAAAGCTATGTAATTCTGTATCAGGGGTGCTAACTAAAGCAACTCATAGTCAAATTAATCATGCGGCCATGGTGCAAAAAATCAATAAGACTAGTCTCAAACCCGATATCGGTTGTTTTGTTATCTTTGATGGTGGCTTCTCCGGACTTGTTATCATTAATTTCACAGCCGAAGCAGCACTCGAAATTTATACTAGCTACTTAGTTAGCATGGGCATGCCAAAAAACGAGTTAGCCACAAACCACACTTCGGATGAAGTTAGTAATGTCATGGGTGAGTTGATGAACCAAATTTTGGGTAAATTCATCTCAACGGTCAGTAAAGATTTACAAACCTCTATCACCCAAAGCCAACCTAAAATGCTGACGGTGAACAAGCAGCTGGTTATTTCAATTGAGGCAAACCTTGATGAGCCTGTTTCTCGCCGTGTTTCATTTACTACCGCAAACGGTAATGTCTTCTACCTTGAGCTTTCAATTGATAATACGCAGTTTGTCCAAATCAAAGAATTTGAACAAACTGATGCAGACTTTGATCCCGATGAGTTAATCGAACAACATAAAGTTAAACAAGAAACAAAGCCAGTGCCACAATTAGAAATTGAAGAGAGCGCAGACAATAGTGACTTATTAGATGAGCTAGGAATTTAAGACGGTCTAATCGATAAATGATGGGGGGGTATTTTATACTCCCCCATTATTACTTCCACTGCATTTAAACATCTCCCCTATTCATACCCTCCCCTTGCCAAAGCCCTAATCTACTGCTATTCCAGCTTATTCACTAATATTCATCTTTAAATATCTCCATGAATACTCAAGAATAGTGTGCATTGTTGGCCACAATACCACGCAACACAGCAATAAGGTCTGTGTATAATTCAACAGCGAAAGCCAAAACCTAGACGTACAAAGGAACAGATTATGACCTTGGGTGAACAATTAAAAGCATTGAGAAGTAAACGAGGGATGAGTCAACCACAACTTTCAGAGTTGGCAGGAATTGAACAGTCTTACTTATCTAAATTAGAAAACGACAAGTCATTACCATCGAATGATATTTTCCGACAACTATTAACAGCGCTAGATACTACTCTCACCGAGTTTCTATCCCCTTTTGATCTTAAGCAAAGCCAAGCGCAATTAAGTCAAATTCCAGATATTGAATTATGGCTAAAACAACAAGCGACCACCGACAGTAACCGCCAACGTCATTACCTTTACTTCTTTAGTGCCATGATTGTCATTGCTACAGTTCTCTTTTTTATCGGCATAAGTAAGCAAGTGTATAGCGAAACGCAATATCAATACCTATCTCCCGGCGTAGTAAAAGCCGATGAACCCGATAATATTTTCGAGGGTTGGCGCTCACTCATCAACCATAGAATGAAAGACTACCATGATTTAGTGGCACAAAAAGGGATTGAGATGTACCAGCGCAGGGATAAAGCATACCTCACCAGCGTTAAACGAAATGGCCAATCATTTGAAGTAAAAACCCCACAAGGGCGTAGGGTCTATGTCTTAGAAAAAACAATCATAGTACCGCGTCAAGTGAATGCTTGGCTCCAAGTCTTTGGGGTGCTGTTTTTCTCTATCGGAATTATGGGATTTATCATTGAGCGCCGAGTGCTAACAAAGTAAGTGACACTAAACGATAACCGATGGGGCCTTTCAGCGGTTATCGCTATAGTGCCCTACTCTCATTAGTAGCCAAGCCGCATCCAATAACAAGCCGCATCCAATAACAAGCCGCATCCAATAACAAGCCGCATCCAATAACAAGCCGCATCCAATAACAAGCCGCTAGGGGTATAATCTCAGCTAATTATTGAATAAGACCAACCAAGCATTTCTAACCTTATATAAAAATGCTATAAAACATAACCAAATTTATCATAATGAATACAACCTCAGCTGATGGAGCCTTTAATGTTTGTTCGTAGCTTTTTTCTTTTATTATTCTCGCTGCCCATGTTGTCGCAAGCGGCCACGTTAGATTATTACCTTCCACTGCCTATTGAGCATTACCAGAGTAACATCGCTAAGCCCAGTGAGACATTAGGGTTTGAACTAGGTGAACGGCACGTTAGGCATGATCAGTTAAAACAATTTTTCTATAAATTATCGGCGCAGAGTGATCGTGTCAAACTAACGACTATTGGTCACACGCCACAACTAAGAGAACAGTTTTTAGTGACCATCTCTAGCCCGAAAAACTTAGCTAACCTTGATACCATTTTAGAAAAACGTCAGGTAAGAGCCGACCAAAAAGCAACCACTGACGGCCCCTTAGTTGTGTGGTTAGGCTATAGTGTTCACGGTGATGAAATCAGTGGCGCGAATGCATCCATGGCTGCGGCTTATCACTTTGCGGCGAACCAATCACCTGAATTCGAAACAATTTTAGAAAACACGATTATCGTACTGGAACCAAGTATTAACCCTGATGGTATGGACCGTTTTGTTAACTGGGTGAGTACCTTCTATAACAACACACCAAACGCCGATCCCAACCACATTGAACACCACCAAAGCTGGGTCAGCGGCCGTACCAATCATTATTGGTTTGATTTAAACCGTGACTGGCTTTTATTAGCACAAGATGAGAGCAAAAACCGCATTAAATACTTTCACCATTATCAGCCAAATGTGTTAGGTGATTTCCATGAGATGGGCGCTAATTCGACTTATTTTTTCCAGCCCGGTATCGCCACTCGTACTCACCCTTTGACGCCAAAGTCGAACACAAAACTCACTAGTGATATTGCTAAATACCATGCTAAGGCGCTCGATGAGCATAACCGGCTCTATTTCACACAAGAAAGTTTTGATGACTTTTATTACGGTAAAGGTTCAACTTATCCGGACGTCAATGGCGGCATCGGCATCTTATTCGAGCAAGCGAGCTCACGCGGTATTGAACAAGACACTATCAATGGCCTACTCACCTTTGAATTTGGAATTAAGAATCAGGTTTTAACGTCTATTTCAACTGTCCAAGGGGCGTGGGATAATCGTAACGAACTGAAAAGTTATCGTAAAAAGTTTTATCAAGATGCCCTCAAATTAGCTAAAAAACAAAAATTTAAAGGCTACATTTTCCAAGAGAAAAAAGATAAATACCGCCTCGAACACTTCTTAGATAAATTAGCTCAACATCGCATTTCGGTATACCCGTTAACGCAAGACTATCAAGTTAACGATAAAAAATATAACAAAGAAACCAGTTACTACATTCCACTAGCTCAAACACAATACCGTTTAGTTCAAGCATTATTCGATCAAGGAACGAGTTGGCAAGACAACACTTTTTATGATGTATCTGGTTGGACTATGCCATTGGCAATGAATATCGACTTCGATCAAGTCAAAAGTACTCGGGGTTTAAAGCTAGCATCTACAACTTGGTCCAAACAAATACCCAAGCAACAAGTCATTGCTAAAAATGCTTATGGTTATGCATTTGAGTGGCATCACTTCTTAGCACCTAAGCTCCTAAATGAACTTCTTGCTCACGACATTAAGGCACGTGTAGCAACTAAGCCATTCTCGACAGAAATCGCAGGAGAGTTACGTAATTTCGCAACGGGCACGATTGTCATCCCAGCGGCGTTGCAAAAAAATGACACTCAAAACGTTGACTGGCAGCAACTCATGATTGATGCTAGCCATGCAGCAAACATCGAATTATTTAGCCTCAATACTGGGCTAACGGTTCAAGGTGTTGATTTAGGAAGTCGCTCATTAAAACCATTAATTGAGCCTAAAGTGATGTTAGTCGGCGGTCATGGTATATCGCAATATGAGGCTGGTGAAGTGCGCTTTTATCTTGACCAAATGTTAAACATCCCAGTGTCTGTAATTGACCATGTGCGTTTATCTCGCATTGACTTATCCTATTACACTCACATTATCTTAGTGAATGGTGATTACAGTAAACTTTCAAAGACTTCGATTAAGAAAATTAAACATTGGGTAAATACCGGTGGCGTCATTATTGGCCAGAAACGTGGCGCGCAGTGGTTAGCGAAACAGCAATTATTAAATGCTGAATTTGTCAGTAAAAAACAACTCAATAAACTATTTGATACCGAGGGCTTAAACTACGAAGATAAAGAAGCTTTATCAGCCCGTAAACGTATTTCGGGGACTATTTTTGAGTCAACTATCGATAACTCACACCCACTAGGTTACGGTTACGACGATAGCTATCTGCCATTATTTAGAAATAGTACCTTAATGATGGAACAACCTAAGCAACCGTTCGTCACTTTAGCTAAATACGCGAAAGAGCCATTACTCAGTGGTTATACCGACAGTAAGCTACAACAGCGTGTTGCTAAAAGTGCCGCTATCATTGCCCATAACATTGGTAAAGGAAGAGTCATAGCGAGTACCGATGTATTAGCTTTTCGCGGGTACTGGCTAGGTAGCGCTAAGGTTTTAGCCAACAGTCTATTTTTCTCTAAAGCTTTTAATGCCTCAATGAAAGCACCTGATAAGAAAAATAAGGTGGACAAAAAGAGCCACAATAAAGACAAGTCAACACCATAGGCTAGCTGACAATTGATCTGATGCAGGTTAATCCGTGGTTAGCCTGTATTTCATTAAACCATCGTTGTTTAACATCTCATCGACAAAACAGCCGTTGCATCACACGCGAATATTCCTTTACTATAAATGCATCATTAGCTAAATACTCAGGCTGATGTACATTTATAAGGTTCGTCACTCCGCTTTTTCAAGATTGGAACTAAAATATGCGTAAATCGATATGTTATTCTTTTATCTTGCTACTGCTTTATCCCCCAGCACTGATTGAGTTAGAAAGCAGCTTTCGCACTTGGGTGCCAAAGAAAGTGACAGTTCAGCCTCAATTAGCAACGTCTGAGTTTAATAAAAAACAAGTTGTGCCTACCCCGATCACCACAATAGCTCAATATGAACCAACCTTAAGCAATAATCACTCTCACCTCTTTGATGCCGATATATGTAACCTGTCAGGGCAGCGTCAAGATCTTGCTTCGCAAAGACGAGATGCGATAAAACGCCTAGACTCACGCTATGAGCATTACTTCTATCAAGCCAACCATCAAATAGGGATTAATATTTATTCCACCAATTTAACCCGTGAATTCAAAACAGACCTGCTCTATAGCCTTAACTATATGTATGACTACTTTAAAACTCGACTAAAGAGCCTAACTAAAGCCTCAATCACATTACATATGATCATCACCCCATCACGTGAAGAATACCTAGAGTTGACCTCAACGTACTCAACTGAGCTAGAAAAAACAACAGGCGTGTACTTTGGCGGCCTAAACCTTGCCTATGTTGATTATCAACATAATGACTTAAAAGCATTGAGAACAACCATTCATGAAAGTTTTCACGGCCTTAGTGCCCATTTTATAGGCCGAACAGCAAGGATGTTTAACGAAGGCATGGCTGTTAGATTTGCAGACATCATCACCAATAAGCTAATAAATGGTGCTCCCGATAGGCGGATGACTGGAGAAGTTTATTTAATGATGGAGTTTTTTGAAAGCGAACTTTGGGCTTCACTCCTCACTAGGAAGCTTTACTACAGTAGCTGGGCGTGGATCACTTTTATGCACACCGCCGAACAACACCAAAACAGCCTAATAAACTATATCATAAAGCAACAAAAGCAACCCTGTGAACCTTTAACTGCAGGCGAAATATATGATGTTATTGGAGATAACACGGCAGAACATGAAGCTCAATTTAACCATTGGTTAGAACAAAACCGTGAGTATTGGCGTAATAAAAATTAAGGATGTAATCACAGTTCATCAGAGATTAACCAACATATATTAGCAGTTGTAATAAACGAATTCACCAGTGATAACGTGGAAACAAACCTCCCCTACTTTATATTATCGCTGTTCGATATCACTCAAAATCCATTGCAACTGATTATCTTTACTTGCTTTATAATTTTCTATCGAATGTTCAATATGCACCTGAGGGTATAAGGCATTCCGTTCATTGTCATCAAAATGGTAGTGTCGTTTTGAGTAAGTCACTTCAAGTTTGGAATTAGGTAAAATAAACTGTCCCATATCTTGGTACCCAGACGGCTTAGCACCGGTTGGTTCGCCAACTAACGTTGCATTAAGTAGCTGTGAGAATTGAGCAGCGTTACTCATTGCAGCAGAAAAAGTAACGTTATCAATCAACACATAGACACCAGACTTCCAATCAATAGAATCCTCCAAAATAAGCAATTGCGCCAATTTTAACCCCACAAAGAAATCACCGCCGTAATTATCTCTCAAGTCGATAATTAAGTTTTGTGATTGATGTTTATTAATAAACGTAAGCAGGTCTTCAGCCAATGACTCCATGGTTGAAACCGAAGAGTAGCGGCGAAATTTAAAGTAAAATTCCTTTTGAAATTATAACGCTAACTTTTTCGCTGCCACTTCGGCAAGCCTTATCGTGTGATCTAAAATATCAGGCTGACTCAAACTACCATGTCCAGGTACAACTAACCTTATATCATAGTTTTGCTTTTTAATATTTCTTATAGAGTGTGCCCAAGCACCGATATCAGCGTCTGCAGTGTAACCTAAGCTTTGCCAACGACGAGTTCTGACAAGACAGCCCCCAACTAAAATATTACTGTTTGGTAGCCAAGCAACGATATTATCTTTAGTATGCCCTGCCCCTGGATAGTAAAGCTCAATGAGGCCGCCAGCTAAACTGAAAAAACTTCCAGTAAAAGTGTGAGTCGGAGTCGGTTTCCCAGCATTGTATAGTAGTAATTTGGTTCTCTCAGATGTGTATGTTGGTATTGATTTAGTATTTAATAATCCGATGCCGGCACTGCGATCTTCATGGAAGTGTGTCGATATACTCGCTTTTGCATGATAACCATTTTGGGTTATCCACTGTAATAGCGCCGTTGTGTCTGCATCCGACCAAGGCGTATCAATAATGTAAGCTTGAGTGCCATCTAATACAACCAAACCATTTGAGTCCATTAGCCCATAACCTTCAATGTGCTTATAAGAGGTATGCAAATAGACTCCTTGGGCCACTTGTTTTACCTCTAGAGGTTTTGCTTTTTGGCTTAATACTGGACTCGTCATGACGACAATTAAACATAAAAAAAGTATTCTCATTACATTCTCGCTATACCTACCCCTGTCAAAGAGGGAATGAATGTTCGTTAAGTATGCCAACGATTACGCTTACACTGTGAGTTCTCATCAAAAAACGTTATCGTTGGGCAAATTAACTGCCGTTGGCTAATATTTGCTCCATTACCCAGCTAGTATGTGTCGCTGTGCGACCATTTGATGGGTGAACAGCCCCAGAAACTAGCTGTTCTTTAATATTATTAACATGATGGAGCTGGATATTTTTAGGATTTTCGATAAAAAATTCTTTCTGTTGAGTCGCACTAGACACTGAAATTGGATGCTCGTCAAATACTGAAAATGAGATATCTCCTTCACTGCCATAGATTGTCACACGATCTTGTCTAGCAAAACCACCAAAGTTCCAACTTCCTGCTCCTGTGATGCCACTCTTATGCACCCAACAAGCCGATACAGAGTCATATGATGAGTACAGGCGCTGTTGATTTATGCCAACGCCTTTAACCGTTTCGTACTCACCAAGTAAGTAAGAGAAAAGATCTAACCCATGACTCGCTAAGTCATCAAAATAGCCACCAACAGCAATTTTTTTATCAGTGCGCCAATTATACTGCTGAGATAAGTCAACCTCATTAGCGGGTTTGTTCAAGTACCAATTGATATGCCTAACACACCCTATTTCCCCAGAATCTAATAATGACTTTATTTTATTGAAACGAGGTAATGAACGACGATAATAAGACACAAAAAGTGCTAATTTAGCCTTCTCAAAAGCAGCAACAATCTCCTGACAATCTTGATAAGTCGGTGCCAATGGTTTCTCTATACAACATATCTTCCCAGCAGCCGCAACACGTAGCGCATAAAGCTTATGACTGTCAGGAGGCGTAGCAATATAGACAGCATCAATGGCTGGGTCATTTATCAACTCATCAGCACAAGAATAAAACTTTTCAACATTATGGCGTTTGGCATAGTCTTCTGCTAAATGTTGGTTCCGTCTCATAACAGCAGCCAATTCAAAGCCATCAGTTTGTTGATAAGCGGGGCCACTTTTCACTTCAGTGACTACACCACAACCAATAATTCCCCAACGAATAGTTCTACTCACCAATCCGACTCCATCACATTGCTAAAATGTTAACTGACGACAAAAAAGCCAAGTGTGATAATCGACAATCACCACAAATGGCTAAACATATCTTTACGCTATTATAAAATAGCCTAGCTATTAAAGCTTTTTATTGAGTCGTTTTTCAATTTGTTTCTTTTCCCATTCCGCGCCAAAAAAGTTAGTCACCTCAAAAACACTCAGGCCGTGAGAAATAACACCTATCCCCCAACCCATAGCGACCCACCAAGCCCAAATATAATCAGGGGAGGTCAATAGGTTGATGATGAACAAAACACCTAAAACGAGCCCATAGTTAATCAGATGAGAATAAAAATCTTTGATGTCTTTCACATGTTCGATGGCTTGTATCTCTTCATTTGAAAGCACTGTATCTTGGTCCATAACTGTCTCCTGTTGTAAGTCTTGGATATTAACTTCAAACACAGCAGCTAAAGATTTCAATGATTCTAATCCAGCAGTTTTTCCTCTTTCGATGCGTTGAATTGTCCTAACGCTCAACCCACTAAACTCTGCAAGTTGCTCTTGAGACCAAGCTCGCTGTATTCTTAATTTTCGAACGATCATTTTATATCCTTAGCTGTAGTTCGAGATAAATAATCTCTCATTGAAGCCTGTTTGACGACGACACGGAGGTGACACACACACGACACCACATATAAATCAAAGGGTTACATAAACACATAAAAGAGTAAATACTTTTGTTGTTAATAGATTGAGGGGAGATAAATAAAATGACACTAGCTATTAAAAATATAAACTACCTTTATCAACTCACTTCATAATGACAGCTTGTTATCAGCTGCGTAATCGATTGATAGCTCATTGTACTACATGCCCATTGAATACGCCGCGCTCTATCAACTACTGGCATCAAAGTAACTTTCCATACGATACACCACTGTTTTGATTGTACTCCAGCGTGAGAACTCCACTTTTGGATACCGTTAGCTTGGCTAAGACATGATCTTAGTATGCTTCTTGCTCGGTAGGCAGGCCAACGAAAAATAGATTTGGTTAGGCTTAATGATTAAGTCTCTACTAATTCGCAGTGACAATAATCAAAGAATATCAACCTCAGCGAACACCTTTTTTATTGTTTGCTAGTCCCTGAGAAGAAGCTGTTGAGAAACGTTCATAATGATCAACAGCGAAACTAAATAAAACTTTAATCATAAAGAACGTAGCGACAATAAAAAACCACGTTGGTAATGCCAAATAAACCAATAAAAAGATGCCATAGCACATTAAATTAGCTGCTATAAAAACTTGGACGAAGTCACCTTTTAACGCATTAACAACAAACGCACAAACTATCGTGTAGCTCCATACGATCAACGCACTGTTCATTGGTTCAGACAGGAGCCAAGCAATCACCAGAAGATGAACGTGAATAGCGATGAAAATAAGGCGGTTAGTTGGCCGTTTCGAGTAAAAACTATTTGTTCCTCTAGTAAAATTGGCTATGCAACCAGCTAAAACATCAGCAATTAGCATAAAGGCTATAATTGCCTGCCAACTATTAAGAGGGATATCAGAGATACTGTAAATAAAATAGCAGCCTACTAGGGCAAAAATAGCAGTACAACTAATTTCCAACAAAGACTGTGACTCCCCAAACACTTCAAAGAGAAACTCAGGCATTTTAAAATACTTCATCATACACTCCATATCCATAACGTTTGTGACTAGATAACTCTAGGTAATTACCAAGGAACAGTTGTCTATAAAGCGCTAACTTAACTATCATTTTTCATTGGTCTAAATATCGGTAGTAAGGCCTGCTAGTTCCTTAATGGCCATCGTAGGAACAAACTCCACCACCTCATATTTTGCCACATTAGCAATATAAAATGGGTCCTCTTCGATGATTGCATGAATTTCATCTAAATCTAATGCATCGGCTAATATTACTCCACCGCTCCTTGGTACCTTACGACCGGAAACAATAAACTTCTTAGCGGCATAATGTTTTTCCAAAAATGCAATATGGCTATCAATATGTTGGTCAACTTCTGATAAGTCTTTTGTATAGGTCAGCGATATAACGTACATTTTTATTCCATTAAATGATGAGTAAATATGATATTTAAAATTAGCTGCGGACTCTTACACGCATCCCCAGCTATATATGATATCGACACTGGGGTAGGAGTACTCTGGTTGAATCGTGGAGCAAGCTTGATTAGACTGATTAAAATATAAAATAACTGTGGCTACGTTCAATTAGCATTACAGGTCTCATTTTTTTTTGGCAGTTTGGTCGTAGCACAGACATACGCCCATGCCTCTTTTCCAGACTTAAATGATCCGGCGATACGCTTATACTCTTCGACTTCGTAATTATCGGCTTGCTGTAATTCAGCTTCAGTTAGTTCAAAAACGGTTCCTGTAATAACATCATCTTCGTTCCCTGTGAATTTGAGAATGGGGTGAATCTGCTTGCCGCTAGTTTTGATAACATCCGCATCTTTAATTCTCACTTCAGAAAGAATAAAACCTATCAGTGTATCTTTTGTCCCATTTAACTTTCGGCCGAATGTTTCTAGCTGTACATGTTCCATTTGTAACGTGCCGTATGAGAATAACTTTTCCACTATATACCTCTGTATTTTAATTAACAGTAAAGACAACTACGTGTAATTGCTTTAAGAACAACTGCCCCTGATGAAGGAATAATCACTATTAGTAATAAACCCTAATCAGCAATACTATATTAATTAGGTGCTGAAATAAAAGCTGATTAAAAATGCGATAACGAATGAAATTGCTGCTGCTTTTTTATCAGCACCCGTTATTTTGCACTTCAGCCAACGAACAGTAGCAAAGCGCGGTAACACCGTGTTGGTACCTTTAATAATCAGCTCATCAATTGGAATATCAAAAGTCGCGCAAATCGATTTTACGGACTCGAGTGAAGCCGTACCAGACTTCTCAATTCGTTGAATTGTTCTTAAACTCACCCCACTAACTTCCGCAAGGTGAGACTGACTCCAAGCTTTATTTTTTCTTAGTTGCTTTAACTTTACGTTATCTAATTTCATTTCCATTGCATTTTCTCTGATAGCAAACACTGGTATTTATTATCATCAAAAATCCTACGTTGTGTGATGACATAAGTATGACAGAGCTACGCCATTATTACGCTATCAACCTGTAGAACAACCATTTTTTAAGACTTAGTAATGGCAACGCAATAATAAAGTTAGCGCTCAAACAAATGAGCTATGCTCACTTGGATAACACAACAGCCCTATCAATTTCTCAAGATGTGACAATTGCTATACAACCCTGATACGAGAACACGCCATGGACTTAACTCGGAAAGTGACTACTGATACTACTTTGTGGAGCGTTCTAGCAATCTTTTTCGGCCAAAATATTCTACAAACACATTAAAGCTTAAAAATACAAAACCTATGACGAAACTTGCACCGCCAAAGTCAAGGTATCTAAAATTACCATGCTGTTCATACTGCTGATTGAAGTCCGCACCCTTCAATGTTGGAATGAGTATGTCGACGATCCATAAACCGAAGAAAACACTTGAGAGAGCAAAGGCGATTAGCCATGCGTACTTACAAATAAAATGAAAGGTCATATACTCAATATTTTGAGCAGACTGTAATTCATCCGGCGTAATCATAAAAACAGCCGCTAATGCTTTTGTTGTTTCTAACGATGCTGTGCCACTCTTTTCGACACGTTGAATTGTCCTTACGCTTAACCCACTCGCGGATGCTAGCTCATCTTGACTCCAACATTTACTAACGCGTAACTTTTTGATTGTATTTTTGTTTAATAACACATCACGACCCATATTTTGACCTTTATTAGTATTTAAAAAGAAAGGCCATAGTAGTTTCAATCCCATGCAGGGATACCGACAAATCAGGGGCAAGCTCATGACTTCTTTACGACAGCTAGCTGACAACCCAATTCTATTGCCACTGATGCACTGATTTAGAGCAATTTTATAATAAATGAGTTCGAATAAAAGAACATATTGTCCACTCTAATAAAGCCTAATGAACTGCTGTTATGTAAGCAAAGATTACAAGCATCGTGACTTAATCGCAGAGTGAGTACCAAACGCAGGGATCAGTCGTGTATTTTTTTAGGCATAGAGTGAGCGCGGTGTTTTTCACTCATCTTTTTAAAGAGTTTTATAAATACCGATACAAGTGCAAATAGAGCATAAAAGGCAACAAGCAAAACACCTAATATACGAACTTCGCCCGTATCAAGATAATAAATAATGGAAAGGCTCGAAAAAATTAAGCAAACAATTAATTCAAATTTAAACTTCTTAATACATTCCATGTATATGCTCCAAGGTAATCAGATATTCTATCGACGCTAACTTAAACCACTCAGGCGTACAAAAATCAGCGGGCCAGATCATTTTATAACAATTTGATTAATTAAGTATATATTTTTGTTTTACCTTGAAAAATAGCTTAAACAAGGCGCTCGATTGTGCAAAAAAGTGGCAACGACACAAGGTTAATTTTATTAACATGAGAATAATTAAAAGGAAAAAATAGGACAGATGTCTTAAAGCTCTATGAGGATTAATGATAAATAAAAGAAGTGGTCGGTGATAGAGGATTCGAACCTCTGACCCTCTGGTCCCAAACCAGATGCGCTACCAGGCTGCGCTAATCACCGACATTTTGTTTCTTCATTTTAACCAAGTAGGAAAAAATGGGGTGACTAATGGGGCTCGAACCCACGACAACCGGAATCACAATCCGGGGCTCTACCAACTGAGCTATAGTCACCACTAAGGGATTTAATCAAAAATGGCGCGCCCGGCAGGACTCGAACCTGCTACCCACGGCTTAGAAGGCCGTTGCTCTATCCAGATGAGCTACGGGCGCTCTTGCACATAGTTGATTAGTGGTCGGTGATAGAGGATTCGAACCTCTGACCCTCTGGTCCCAAACCAGATGCGCTACCAGGCTGCGCTAATCACCGACTAATCATAGTTAATATCAAGCTAGACATTAACTAATCGTTGTAAAGAATTGCTCCTTGACAACGGGGCGAGATATTACAGAGGTTATGCTGAGCCGTCAAACGTTTTTATTAAAAAAAATTTGTTCGCTCAAATAGCATACAAAAGCTAGCCATTATAGATAATCTCGGGAAGAAAATACCATTAGGCCGAGTTTTCAGCGGCTTTTTATCACTATTGATCGTGGTCACACTTTTTCTACTATGGCATAATACAGCGTCCCCAAGATTTAGGAAAAAATCCCACTATGAGCGCGCGTATAATTGATGGTAAGGCAGTATCACAAAAAGTGAGAACTGACGTTGCAACCGAAGTAACAAAAATGAAAGAAGCTGGGCAACGTATCCCAGGTTTAGCAGTAGTTTTAGTAGGTTTAGACCCTGCGTCTCAGGTTTATGTTTCAAACAAACGTAAAGCATGTGATCAAGTTGGCTTCCTATCCCGTTCATTTGACTTACCAGCAACAACTGAAGAAGCTGAGCTATTAAGCTTAATCGATGAGCTAAATAATGACGAGTCAATTGATGGTATTTTAGTTCAACTACCGCTTCCTGAACATATTAACGCCGAGCTTATCTTAGAACGCATTATCCCTCATAAAGATGTTGATGGTTTTCACCCATACAATATTGGCCGCTTAGCTCAACGCAACCCAGCCTTGCGCCCATGTACGCCGAAAGGAATTATGACATTAATTGAGTCAACTGGTGTTAAAACTCACGGCCTTGATGCTGTAGTTGTTGGCGCTTCAAACATTGTTGGCCGCCCAATGACATTAGAGCTATTACTTGCAGGTTGTACTACAACCACTTGTCATCGCTTTACTAAAGATCTTGAAGGTAAAGTACGTAATGCTGATTTGTTAGTTGTTGCTGTGGGTAAGCCAGGCTTTATCCCAGGTGAGTGGATTAAGCCAGGTGCCATCGTGATTGATGTGGGCATAAATCGTCTAGAAGATGGTCGGCTTGTCGGTGATGTGGTATTTGATACAGCTAAAGAGAATGCTGGCTTCATTACGCCTGTGCCTGGCGGTGTTGGCCCAATGACTGTGGCGAATTTAATCGAGAACACATTAATTGCTGCGAAAGAGTACCATAGTTAACCACTATAGCTTCACTCATAAATAAGCAATAAAAAAGCCGTTCACACTGAACGGCTTTTTTGTATCTTGAAAGCTGGACTGACAGGCTTGGGTTGAGATCCTGAGTTTTACGCTTTCAGGCTAACGGCTACTCGATTAAGCTGATTTTGATTTGCTCTTGTGCCATGCGTTTTTTACGCTTGTCACAAGGGTTATCACAATCACATGCCTTTTCAACACCAATAGCGCCTAAACCACCACAGCTACCAGCAATGGCTTTCTTTTGAAAGATGTAACCAACAGCCATTGCGACAATAACTATAACAAAAGCGGCAAAGGCATAAATAAAAGTCATCATAATTATAAAACCTACGATTGAGTTACTAGGAATGGCTTAAAGGCGTCAGTATACACTTCCTCAAAGCCATTGTCTGTTTTGATGATCATAAAAACAGCAATGTTGTGCGCTTTAGCAAAGGCTAAACCGGCTTCAGGCCCCATTAACATTACCGACGTCGACAAACCATCAGCGGTCATACAGGATGGGTGTATCACTGTCACAGAAACCAATTTATGATTGATCGGCATCCCTGTATCAGGATCAATAATATGTGAAAAACGTTGACCGTCTTCTTCGAAATATTGACGGTAATCCCCAGAAGTCGCCAAGCCATTATTACGTGGCGAAATAAGCTGCTGGATAGCACGCTCATTACTAACCGGCTTCTCAATAGCAATCACCCAGTCACGTACCGGATTAGGCTGCCCTTTGGCACGCACTTCACCGCCGATTTCAACCAAATAATTGGCCACATTTTCACCGTCAAGATAATCAGCTATTTTATCGACACCAAACCCTTTTGCCGTCGTCGATAAATCAACATAGAGCTCTGGGTTTGTCTTAATAAGCGCATTGCCATTAACCGATAAATACTCAATACCTACCTTAGCTTGTGCATCGGCTAGCTCTTGAGGCGACGGTAATTTTTCAGGGCGCATATCAGGGCCAAAGCCCCATAAATTAACAAGCGGGCCAACGGTGACATCTAATTTACCATCAGTAATATTAGCTAATCGAATTGACTCACTAACCACTAATGCAGTGTCAGGTGAAACAACGAAAGGCTCACCACTTCGTGATTGATTAAACTTGCTAAGCTCAGAGTCTTGACGGTAAGTCGACATTTGCGCATTAACAGTTTCAAGCAGTTGATCAATAACCACTTTGCGTGCTTTAGCCACGTTTTCGCTGTTTTGAGCGTCATCGATATAGGTGATGTGATAATCCACACCCATAGTGCGACCTTGAAACTTAACTTGGATTTGTTGGTTTGATTCAGAACAACCAGATAAAAAAATGGCCAGCGCAAGAAGCGCTAGCCATTTAACATACTTAATAAACATCAGGGATTAACCGCCGAAGTCATCAAGTAGGATGTTTTCATCTTCAACACCTAAATCTTTAAGCATACCGATTACAGCCGCATTCATCATCGGAGGACCACACATGTAGTACTCACAATCTTCAGGGGCTTCATGATCACGTAAGTAATGATCATACAAGACATTATGGATGAAACCAGTCATGCCATCCCAGTTATCTTCAGGCTGAGGGTCAGACAACGCAACATGCCAATCGAAATTCTCATTGTCAGCTGCTAGGCCATTGAAGTCATCTTCATAGAACATTTCACGACAAGAACGTGCACCGTACCAGAAAGAGATCTTACGCTGAGAGTTAAGACGCTTAAGTTGATCGAAGATATGTGAACGCATTGGCGCCATACCAGCACCACCACCAACAAATACCATTTCATTTTCAGTTTCTTTAGCGAAGAACTCACCAAATGGACCAGAAATAGTAACTTTATCACCTTCTTTTAGACTCCAAATGAATGAAGACATTTTACCAGCAGGAAGTGATAAGTTGTTAGGTGGCGGAGTCGCAATACGTACGTTAAGCATGATGATACCTTCCTCTTCAGGATAGTTCGCCATTGAGTATGCACGTAATGTTTCATCATCAACTTTTGACTCGATGTCGAAGAAGCCAAAACGCTCCCAGTCACCACGATATTCTTCAGGAATATCAAAGTCTTTATATTTAACGTGATGCGCTGGTGCTTCAATCTGAATGTAACCACCCGCACGGAACGGAACTGATTCACCATCAGGGATGTTAAGCACAAGTTCTTTGATGAAGGTTGCTTTGTTATCGTTAGATTTAACAGTACATTCCCACTTTTGAACACCAAAGATTTCGTCTTCAACTTCAATATCCATGTCTTGTTTAACAGCAACTTGACATGCTAGACGCTCACCTTCACGAGCTTGTTTCTTAGTGATATGACTCTCTTCCGTTGGTAGTAATTCACCACCACCAGAATGCACATGCACTTTACACTGACCACAAGTACCGCCGCCGCCACATGCAGAAGGAATAAAGATACCTTTTGATGCTAGTGCGCCTAATAGCTTATCGCCTGGCTTAGTAACAACCGCTTTTTCAGGGTCGCCATTGATTGCTATGGTAACGTCACCCGATGAAACTAGTTTAGATTTAGCAAATAAAATAATTAAAACTAAAACTAATACAATCGCAGTGAACATTGTTACGCCGAGAATTATTTCCATCGACTTTTCCTTTGAACTTGGTTGATGAGCTATACACTGTATAGCTCATTTAACTAACTATAACGAGATACCGCCGAACGACTGGAAACCCAGTGCCATCAGGCCAGAAGTGATAAAGGTAATACCTAAACCTTTAAGACCATTAGGGATATCTGAATATTTCAGTTTTTCGCGAACAGCTGCTAACAATACGATAGCAAGAGTCCAACCAACACCACTACCAATACCAAAGACAACTGACTCACCTAAGGTGTAGTTACGTTGTACCATGAAGGCAACAGCACCGAAAATCGCACAGTTAACCGTGATAAGTGGTAAGAAAACACCTAGCGCGTTGTAAAGTGCAGGCATGTATTTATCTAAAACCATCTCAACGATTTGTACTAATGCTGCAATAACACCAATGTACGTGATATAGCTTAAGAAGCTAAGGTCAATACCTTCGCCTAAAGCGTTTGGCGCTAAGATTGCGTGATAGATAATTTGGTTAACAGGTACCGCAATAGCCAGTACGAAGATAACCGCAACACCTAGACCTATCGCAGTACTAACTTTCTTAGAAACCGCTAGGAAAGTACACATACCTAGGAAAAAGCTTAAAGCCATGTTTTCAACGAAAACTACTTTAATAAATAAACTTAAATAATGTTCCATAGTGCTCCCCTAGTCCTTCTCTACTTGCTCAGGCTTGTACTCGCGAACAGCCCAAATAATCAAGCCAATCACAAAGAATGAACTAAATGGTAGAATCAGTAGACCGTTACCTTGATACCAACCGCCATTTTGAACCAACGGTAAAATTTCGATATCAAATAACGAACCTTTACTAAATAGTTCACGGAAGAAAGCAACTGCCATTAACATAGCGCCATAACCAATACCGTTACCGATACCGTCAATAAAGCTCATTAATGGTGGCTCTTTCATAGCGTAAGCTTCAGCACGACCCATTACGATACAGTTTGTAATGATCAAGGCGATATATACCGATAATTCTTTAGACATTTCATATGCGAATGCCTTAAGAACTTGGTCTACCACGATTACTAAAGATGCAATAACTGCCATTTGAACAATGATACGAACCGCGTTAGGAATTTGGTTACGGATCATTGAGATAAACAAGTTAGAGAAAGCACAAACTAAAACTACCGCGATAGTCATGATTAATGCTTTTTGCATTGAGCCTGTGACAGCCAACGCTGAACAAATACCAAGAACCTGAAGGCCAATTGGGTTGTTGTCCAGAACTGGGCCCCACAGGGCTTTTTTCATTGCTTGAGAGTCAGCCATGATTATAGGCCTCCATTACGGTACTTAGCGATGAATGGGCCAAAGCCTTCTTCACCTAGCCAGAAAGTAAAGGTATCTTCAACGCCATTAGCTGTCAAAGTTGCACCAGAAAGACCGTCAACACCATGGATGTCACCAGCTTTAGCGCCGCCCTTAATAACTTTAATAGCGATATCGCCATTGTCATTAAACAGCTTCTTACCTTGCCATAATGCTTTCCACTGCGGGTTTTCAATCTCACCACCTAGACCCGGAGTTTCACCTTGATCGTAGTAGATAACATTCTTCACAGTATTAAGGTCAGTTGAAAGACCAACAAACGCATACATCATTGACCATAAACCGCTACCACGCATTTCTAGTACGACAGTATCAGTTTTACCTGATTCATCTTTTACTAGATACACAACAGTTTGGTTAGCACGACGGTTAATTTTAGCAATATCAGCTTTAGGCTTAATACTAGTATCAGAAGATAGAGCAGCTAAACGTTGATCGTAAGTAGCGGCATCACCTTCAACAAACTCACCAGTATCAAGGTCGATAAGCTTCGCTGTCACATATTTACCATATGTATCTTGGATTGCTTTTTTACCTTTACCAGCTTGTTCTAATAAGCCTGAAGCTTCTAAAATTTTTGTTTGCTTATAAAGTTGCTTGTTGTCTAGCTGCAGCGGTTTAAGGCCAACAGCAGCACCAGCTACAACGATTGAACAAACAAGGCTAACGATTAATACAAAGATTAACGTTCTGCCAAATGAGTCTTTATTAGACATGACGAGCAGCCCTCCGCTTGATGTTTGACTGAACTACAAAGTAGTCAAATAACGGTGCAAATAAGTTAGCAAATAAAATTGCTAGCATCATACCTTCAGGGAATGCAGGGTTAACCACACGAATCAGAACAACCATAATACCGATCAATGCACCAAACGCCCAACGGCCTGTGTTAGTGAATGACGCAGATACAGGGTCTGTTGCCATGAAGATCATACCGAAGGCAAAACCACCAGTTACTAAATGCCATTTCCAATCCATCGCGAACATTAAGTTCGTGTCGCTACCGATAGCGTTGAACAAGAAGCTTGTTGCAACCATACCAAAGAACACACCTAAAATAATCCGCCAAGAGGCTATTCGCTGGTAAACAATGAACGCACCACCAATTAAGATAGCTAAAGTTGATACCTCACCCATAGAACCTTGCATGCGACCCATAAATGCGTCCATCCAAGTCATTGAGTTTTGAAGTGCAACCATGCCTTCAGTCGCTACAACACTTAATGCTGTCGCGCCAGAGAAACCGTCAATTGCTGTCCAAACTGTATCACCAGAGATGTCAGGTGCATAAGCAAAGAATAAGAACGCACGACCTGCTAATGCAGGGTTTAGGAAGTTCTTACCAGTACCACCGAATACTTCTTTAGCGATTACAACACCAAATGAGATACCGATAGCAACTTGCCATAGTGGAATAGTAGCAGGCAAAATCAATGCAAACAGGATCGATGTTACGAAGAAACCTTCGTTAACTTCATGACCACGCACAACCGCAAATAATACTTCCCAGAATGCACCAACAACAAATGCTGTTAGATAAATTGGAAGGAAGAAGAATGCGCCATACAGCATCAACGTTCCAGCACCAGCATCAGCACCTAACTCACCACCTAATGAGGTGAATAGTTGTTGCTGCCATGCATCACCCATTGCCATACCAGCAACAACTGCGTCATTTGCCTGTAAACCAATGTTGTACATACCCCAGAACATCGCAGGGAATGTCGCCATCCATACCATGATCATAATACGTTTTAACTCTACCGCGTCACGAACGTGAGTTTTGCCTTTGTTGACAAAACCTGGCGTGTAGAAAATAGTGGCAGCAGCTTCATAAAGTGCATACCACTTTTCGTACTTACCGCCTTTTTCAAAGTTCGGCTCGATAGTCTCGAGATAATTCTTTAAGCCCATCTGCTTAACCTTCCTTCTCAATAGTAGTCAGTCTGTCACGTAAAATCTGACCGAAATCATATTTACCCGGACAAACGAAGGTACAAAGCCCTAAATCTTCTTCGTCTAGCTCTAAACAACCTAATGTTTGCGCACCATCATTATCACCTGCACACAGGTCACGTAATAACATTGTTGGCAAAATATCTAGAGGAACAACGCGCTCATAGCTACCGATTGGCACCATAGCACGGTCACTACCATTAGTTGTTGTATTTAGGTTTAGAAGACGCTTAGGTGATAAATGTGAAATGTATGAACGAGTCACAGACACAACATTTTTACCGGCTTTCATCCAGCCCATGAAATCTTTTTCACGACCTTCAGCAAGTACACTCACTTGGTTAGCATAACGACCTAAGAACGCAACAGGACCGATAGCATGAGAACCCTGAAAAACAGAACCTGAAACGACACGGTTCTCACCTTCAGTTAACTCACCAGCGGTCAAGCTGTCAGTGTTTGCACCTACAACTGTACGCACTAAACGTGGATTTTTAACACTTGGACCACCTAACGCAACAACGCGATCAGTATATAATTCACCTGTAGTGAATAACTTACCGTAAGCGATTACGTCTTGGTAACCTAATGTCCAAACGGTGCGGTTAGCATCGACTGGGTGTAAGAAGTGAATGTGAGTACCCACTAGACCTGCTGGATGAATACCAGCAAATTCGTGTTGCTCAACACTACTTACATTAGTGTTAGGGATGTCAGCGCCAGGCTTTTTACCAACGAAAACTTTACCGCTAGTTAGACGAGATAACACCGTCAAACCATTGATAAAATCTTGAGATTGCTCGTTGATAATGACAGCAGGATCGCCCGCTAACGGATTAGTATCCATTGCAGAAACGAAAATTGCTGATGGCTCTGAGTCAATCGCAGGAACTTTAGAGAAAGGGCGGGTACGAAGACCAGTCCATAGTCCTGATTTTACAAGGTTATCAACAACAACACTACGCTCTAATTGAGCAAGTTCTGTTGCAGGGAAACTTGCGAAAGTTTCCTGTTCATTACCTTGTACATCGATAACTAAAGACAAAAACGCTCTTTTAGCACCACGATTTACTTGGGAAACGACACCACTAGCTGAAGCAGTAAATAAAACGCCAGGATTTTTCTTATCTTCGAAAATTACCTGACCTTTTTTGACAGTGTCTCCTACACGAACTTTCATTGTAGGACGCATGCCAAAGAACTCTTCACCCAGGGTAGCGACTTGTTTGATGGACGGACCATCATGGATTACTTGCTGGGGAGCTCCGGCAATCGGAAGGTCCAGACCTTTTTTTATTGTAATCATATTCACTTGCACTGGTTAACGGAAAGAATTAGCCGTTAGGCTCGACAGTTGCTTGCTATTTTTCATGTAATAAAGCTTTATAAATAAAGCCAACACGTCAACCATGCAGTGAAAGTTCAACACACTAAAACAAATAATCCTGACTTTTGCTGCTGATTTAGCCGCTTAACCCAGTTTTATTTACTTCAATCGCCTTGTTCTTGCCACTTAATGATGTCGGTATTATTACAATAGCGCTCAAATTTTTAGAATAAACCTTCGTTGTTGATTAAACATCAATCAACAAAAAAGACACTACTCTAACTGGGGCGCAATTCTAGCATTAATCAAGCTCATTCTGAAATCTAAATTGCGCTTTTTGCCCTAGACTTTAGTTAATTTCGCACTGAGCGGTTAAAAAATGGCAAAGAGAATGAAACGTGTAACAGAAGGGATATAGCTAAACTTAACTAAAATCAGTCTAGTAGCTAGCTATTAATGATATTAACTCACATCATTCTTCAACTATGTTTTAGTGTTTAATACCTTAGTAGCAAACAGCAAAGTAGCAAACTTGCTATGCTAAATAGCTCGGTTGAGTAAGAAAGTACTGGCGATGGTATAAATATAGAGTATTTATACTATCGACGGCCTTCTAAATTATCTAAAACAGTTAAATTAGATTAAAACGTATAACGATAACCTAACAAGATAGAGCTACCCCGCCCCATCAAGCGCCCGGCATGATATGCAGATTCAACATATTCCTGATCGGTCAGGTTGTTCACGGTTAAAAATACTTTTTGTTGCCTATCAAAAGCTACATTCGCGGTTAGGTCGACTAAAGTAACGGCATCGATTTTATTAACATTTGTCAGTGATGTTAATCCAGGTTCCAATCGTTGTTCAGAACGGTGTGTCGCCTTTAACATCAGATCCCATCGATTAAACTTAGCTCCTAACTCAAGATAGAGCTGATGTTGTGGAATATAAGCAAGCTCATCACCAGGTAAAGCAACATGTTCGATATTAGTAACATCAAGTTCATCGCCATAGTTATGATCGCGGTACGTATAGACGGCAGTCAGTGGGATTGACATGTTGTCTAACTCAAAGGTATGCGCTGCGACCATTTCAGCTCCACTGATTTCAATGTCAAAACGATCGTCAGTCATTTCTTTGCAATTTTCAATCGTAAAGCATCGAGCAAATACATTATAAAATTCATTTTTAAATACGGTGAAGGTAAATTGAGAGTTATCATAGCGATGATCTATACCCGCTCGGTAAATATCACTTGTTTGAGCCGCTTCTGGCGCTAATAAGTTATTACTAGGCAACAGCCCTTGATGAGCTGTGATAAAGAAGTCTAATGACGATGAAAATTTATAGTTTAAACCGACATTACCTAAAGTGTGCGTACTTTCACTTTCAAAGAATGAACGAGGAAATTCCTTTTCTATTTCAATTTTTTCGTATTTGTATCCACCAGCCAGTGTTAATGGGCCTTGCGTCCACTCATCGCTTATAAATACAGTCCGAGCATTGACACTTTGCTCTGCCCAATCCGCCTCCTGATTACTTTGCAATAAACTCAGCGATAAATCTTGATTAAACAAAAAAGCATCATTATAACTTTTATCATCAACGCTTTCGTTGTGGTATCTGACACCGAGCTGTAGATTATGTAAACCAATTTGTTGCGACACTCGAACTTGTATGCCACCACTTGAATAACTGCGGTCAAAGGACTGCTTTGTCACATTCAATGTACCCAACGGATTACGTTCAAAGCCACTTAATAAATCAATGGCACTGTCGCCCAACACTCCAGAAACAGCGGACGTCTGATAATAGCTTGAATTACCACTGTCATAATACAAATCTGTCATGACAATTTCGCTGGTTGCAAGGACTATTTGGTGGTTGATACGTAAACTGAGTTGGTCAGTCTTCTCATTGTCACCTGCGGTGGCACTGTAACGAAGTTCTGGGCGTTCAAGACTATCTTGGTATGAAATTCCATAACGGCTCTCATCATTATCATAATCTCGATACAATAAAGAAAACTGCGTTAACTGTTGATTTTTAGCACCAATATTTGACCCTTGCTCAATAATTTTAAGCAATAAATCATTTGACTTAAAACCACCTTGTTGCCCTAAGCGATTACTGCGATAGCTATCGCCTTGTTGAGCAGAATATTGGAATAAATGTCCCCAGCGATCTTTTCGGTGACCATAATCAAAAGTGAAACCAGCGTGTGCATCATCGCCAGCCTCAACATCGATTGACATTCGTGGCCCTTCGCTTGGGACCATACCTGTCTCTGTAGTGAGACTACCAACCAACCCAGTTGGGGTATTGGTTATTTTAGGCGAGCCGTCTCGGCCCATTTTATGGCTAATTAAGGGCGAAAGGCTGTACAAGCTACGATCAATATAGGATACAGGCGCTAAATTAAGATCATCGGTTAAAGTCGATACCGCATGTTGTAAACCACTACTATTATTTGTTATCAGTGGTGTTTGACCATTAGGAATAATATTTACAGCAAAAATTCCAGGATAACGATTAAGTTGGCGGGCGATATCTAAATGGAACTGTTGGGTTTTAGTTGATATTTCTACGGGGTGATTTTCAGCTTGATCTTTTTCATCTTCAACTTCGACGACACGTTTGATTAACGAAATTGATTTCACTAAAGACTGTGCCTTCTCTACTGAGTAGGCCGATGGTGATGCTAATGCAACAGAAATTGCGACACATAGAGGTAGTTTTACAGCATGAAGCTTCGGAGAAATTCCCTTTATCATATCGACGGTCCCAATCAAACGCTAAAATATTCAAGATTTAAGCTTAAGATTAATCAATAAATAGCTAATGTTCAAACTATTTACTGTTTTTAGTGCAATTAGTTAATCCATTACAGCTAATGAGAAAACTAATCAATCGCGATGAAATTGGGGTAGAGATAATAAAAAAAAATACTGAAGCCACTGCGTTAATTTGAGACAATAGCCGACTATTTTTTAAAAATGTGCACAATTATGAATATCTTATTTAAAATTAACGATTTAGAGCTACTGCTTAATCGCTACCCTAAGTCGAATGATAAAAACCTTCAAGCTTGGGACAGTAGTGATCAATATTTGTTGGAGTATTTCAAACAGCACATTGAACAATCAAGCACGAGCCAGGATCCTAAAACGATCCTAATTATCAACGATACCTTTGGTACCCTAGCCTGTGGGTTAAGTCACCATAAGTTATTTTGGCAATCTGATTCTTTCATTAGTCATCAAGCATGTAAAACCAATCTTGAAGACAATCAGCTAACGTCACAGATTACTTTTCTAGATAGTCTAGATGCACTTAGTGACGCTCCTGATGTGATTTTATTGAAGCTACCGAAAAGTAATGCGATGCTAAAACATCAATTACAGCAAATCGCTAGTATCGCCGATCAAGATACTCTAATCATTAGTACCGCCAAAGCTAAAGATATTCACAGTTCAACATTAAGCTTATTTGAACATCACATCGGTACTACAACGACTTCATTAGCCAAAAAGAAATCACGTTTAATCTTTAGCCAGAAAGAAAAAACCTTACAAGCAGCTGAGCCAAAAGTCGTGCAATGGCCATTAGCGGAGTATGACTTTACTATTCATAATTACGCAGGAGTGTTTGCCAACAATCAACTTGATATCGGTGCTCGCTTGATGCTTGAAAATATCCCCGAGCAACTTGGAGATGTTTTTGTCATCGACTTAGGCTGCGGTAATGGTGTCCTTGGTTTAGCAGTGGCAGCCAAAAACCCATTAGCTACAGTACGTTTCACCGATGAGTCAGCCATGGCAATCGCCAGTGCCAAGCTAAACTGTGAACAGAATATCCCACAAAGTGAAGTAGAGTTTGATTGGAATGATTGCTTAAGTGGTTATGACTATGACCAAGCCGACTTAATCGTATGTAACCCACCTTTCCACCAATTAAAGACGGTAACAGACCATATCGCATGGCAAATGTTTAATGATGCTTATCGTACGTTAAAACGCGGCGGGAAATTACGCATTGTTGGCAATCGTCACTTAGGCTACCATATTAAATTACAACGACTATTTGGCAATTGCATAACAGTTGCAGCCAACAACAAGTTCGTTATTTTAGAAGCAACAAAATAAAAGGAATGTTTATGCGGTTCATTTTAATATTAACCACGCTATTACTCTCTGCGTGCTCTCAAACACCCAATAGTTTTATCGTGTCACCGGATCAACTAGTCACCACAGAGCGTCAAGCTTATCAAGGTGGATACAACTTATCCGTTGTCGATAGTCGCTCTTATCGACATGTATTACAAATAAACAATGGCGATGAAAAGCAACAATTGTTAAGCGCGAATAAACCCAGTGATTCGCTGATAGCATCCTCTTTAGAGAAAGCTCTATTCCATCAAGGTTTCAGTCAATCTGCAACAGATAACCACAGCGTTAAAGTATCAATCGAACAAATGTTAGTTAAATTGGACCAAACTAATTTTAAGTTTGAAACCCAAACCAAAATAAAACTCAAAATAGAGGTTAATGCTGCTAACAAAACTTTAACGAAAACCTTCAACACGAAGGCTGCTACCCACGGTCCCTTACAAGCCGATATTGCTGTTTTAGAATCTGAATTCAATCAACTACTTGGTAAGTTGTTGGACGATATTGCTAACGATGAACAAATCCAACAATATTTAACCTTGTAGTGAGTCATTAATGAAAAAATATTTACTTATAGCACTATTGCTAATCACAGGGCTCTTAGAAGCGAAAGAACAGCAGTATAATGGGGCGGATATCCAATATGGAAACTCTTACCCTCAAGTTAAGTTAATTACCAGTTACGGCGAGATAACTATCGAATTAGACCGCCGTCGTGCACCAATCACGGCTAATAACTTTTTATGGCTTGCTAAGAACAAAGAATATGACAATACAATCTTCCACCGAGTGATTAATAACTTTGTCATTCAAGGTGGTGGTGTAACACCTGACGGCAAGTCAAAAAGCGATAAAAACACCATAGTCAACGAGTCTGGGAACGGATTAACAAATGATTATGGTACGATAGCGATGGCTAGAGAGAGTGACCCACATTCGGCTTCGAGACAGTTTTATATTAATGTAAAACCGGAAGGCAATGATAATTTAAACCCTAACTCTAGCAGATGGGGCTATACTGTATTTGGTGAGGTTATAGCTGGGATGGATGTTGTAACCAAAATTATGACAACGCCAACAGGGGCGGATTCGTCCAATGGCTGGCAAGATGTTCCCCTAACTAAAATTTTACTTATCAAGGCTGTCATAATACCTGAGTAGTCAACTTACCTGAAAGAAGGTTCAGTTGGACTTTCTTTCGTTAGGTTTGTTATAGGTATAGAGTTGTGACACCCCAAGCCTTTATTGAACAAAAATCGACGCAGTTGGTGTTCTTTGTAGAAAGCTTACTTGAGAGCGCCATTCCATTTTCTGAAGTGAAGTTATTTACTTGGGATATTTTAGAAGAATGGAATCGCATCCAAATAACTTGCAGTGAGCAAAGCAAAACCGAGCAAGTGTTTTGGCACCTGTTTTATCTCGTCCAATCAGAAACAGAGCAACGTTTTTTGCATGATAAAGTCTTTATCATGCAAGTTAAAGAGTGCTGTCGTTTCCTCAACGAACAACTCGGTGACGGCCCAATGTTTTGTGTTGGGATTAGGCCTTAGCTTCTTCCCTATCGTTCCATGGCGCCACTTTAAATAACATTAGCATCCCAGGGACTGCCAGTGCTACACAAAGAAAATAGAAGTTTGTCCAACCAATTTGCTCGACAATAAAGCCCGTTGTTGCATTGGCAAACGTACGAGGCAAAGCAATCAATGCAGTAAATAATGCAAACTGTGTCGCGGCAAAAGCAGGGTTAGTTTCTTTGGCTATAAACGCAGTAAATGCTGCCGTACCAAGCCCTACGCCTAAATACTCAAACCCCATTGCAAAAGCTAACGCATAGACATTGTTACCTATTTCTGACAAAGCAGCAAAACCTAAGATACTCACTATTTGGACAACGCCAAACAACCATAAAGCGCGATTTATACTCACTTTGAGCATTACAATCCCACCGACCGCTAAACCAACCATCATCGCAATTAACGACGCTGTTTTCGCAACGACACCAATTTCGGTATTAGTAAAACCTAAGTCAATGAAGAATGGCGTCTGTAATGCAGTTGCCATGTTGTCACCTAGTTTATATAAAAACAGGAAAACAAGCGTCGCTAACGCAGAGCGTATTCCTCGACGATCAATAAAGTCACGGAAAGGAAGTACAACCGCTTCACGCAGCGTTTTAGGTGTAGGTGCCTGACACTTAATTTCATCTATAGATAAGGTTAACCCAATACCCACCAGCATGAAGGCAGCGACAATGATAAATACCGAACTCCAAGGCATGTGATCAGCAAGAATAAACGCTAATGAACCTGGAACTAATCCTGCGAAACGATAAGCTTGAACATGAATGGAATTTCCTAACCCCAATTCTTGTTCGGGCAACAACTCTCGACGATAAGCATCAAGTACAATATCTTGACTTGCACTAAAGAAAGCTACAGCAGCGGCCAAATAAGCAACGGTCCAAATGGATCGCTCAGGATCAACAATACTAAAAGCAGCAACTGAGGCTAACAAGGTAATTTGCGTCACCAGCATCCAGCCTCGACGCCGCCCTAAAAATGGAAACCGGTAACGGTCAATGGCCGGTGACCAAATAAATTTCCACACATAAGGAATACCAATCAAAGAAAACAAACCAATTTCTTTGAGACTCACCCCCTCAGAACGTAGCCATCCCGGCACCATTTGATACAAAATGAACAATGGCAAACCAGAACTAAAGCCGGTAAAGATACAGATAAGCATGCGACGATTTAGAATCGCTTCTTTGATTGATAAACTAGACATTTAATCCCTAAAAACTAGTAGTAGCTGCTGGTAAACTAACAAAAACTCAACAAATCGTTATAACATAAAGAGCTAGCGAGTTAATCTCTAAAGTTTTCGAACTGAAAAGGCTGATCCAACTCAGCTTCTCTAATCAGTGCCATGGTCGCTTGTAACTCATCACGTTTCTTACCAGTAATACGCAACTTTTCACCTTGAATTGCGGTTTGAACTTTGAGTTTACTTGATTTTATTTTTTTCACTAATGACTTGGCAACGAGCGCATCAATACCTTGTTTAAACTTAACGTTAAGTGAGAAAGTTTTTCCGGTATGCAGCGGCTTCTCATCTGGTTCCATTGCCTTAGTGTCTACATTACGACGCACTAAGTTTGAACGCAAAATATCAAGCATTTGGTTAATTTGAAAGTCGTCTTCGGCTTTTAGTGTCACCACTTCACCACTTAATGAAAAACTAGCGTCTTTGCCACGAAAGTCAAAGCGGGTTGCAAGTTCACGTGTTGAATTTTCAACAGCATTACGAACTTCAGTGATTTCAATTTCTGAAACTACATCAAATGAAGGCATATTATAATCCAATAAAAATTTTTGCTGAATAGTAGCGCTTTTTTAATGGCTTTTCTATGCACTTTGCACAATTAAGATTTCAATAGTAAAGGTGGCTGCACAGCCCTTACATTAAAACCTTGCCCTGCTAGCCAGTTAAACGCTTCTTGTTCATTATCTGCTAAATAGCTTTTAACTAAATAGTCATCTTTAATAAAGGATTTTATTCGCCACCGCTTAAGTGAGCTTCTAGGTAAAATAACCACTTGGTAACGTAACCCCTGCCTGATACAGCCTTTATGGGACTGTGCGAAATGCATATAAGCATCTTCACTCGTCAGACACCAGTGAGATAAATCAGCCATTAAGGCCCAGCTATTGGCACAATATTCCCCAACCAATGTATCAAGTGCTTGGCAAAATTGTTTGGTTATTGTTAAGTCCCAACCTTGCATCATTCTGACAGTCAGGACATTCTCTTTAGCACTAATAAAGAAGTATTGATTATCGATAGGTATCATAAAAATATGTTAAAGTGAGCGGTTATTATGAACTATTAATCGTTTTGACTGACTTAACAATTAATCCGAAGGCTTTAAATATACGATGAGACGACAACTCATCAGGTTTATAAAGCATAACTCCTAAAGCATAGTCCCTGCTGTAGGTTTAACCAGTTTATTAACAACAATTTATTTTAGGCAAAGAAACAAGTGAAACGACTTATTCAATCTTTATGGCAAAACTCAGCACTGTTCCGTATGGCCTTATTTAGCGCATTGGTCGTATTTTCTTATTTATTTTTTAGTCAACAAAATATCCCTCAGACCATTGCTCATACCGATAAATATGGTCACGCGATAGCTTTTTTTGTCTTAAGCGCCTTGCTATATAAATCAAGAAAGTTTAGCCGCTTCAGTCAAATTACGTTGTTAATAGGCTACGGGGCACTCGTTGAGATCATCCAACATTTTATTCCTTATCGTTCTGCAAGCCTTGCAGATGTTGCCGCCGATGCTGCAGGTGTTCTCTTGTTTCACTTAATTGCATTGATCCCTTGGGTCCAAAAAAAGCTCGATTAAGATGCTAAAACAATATCCGTCAGTATTAAACATCGCAATTATTGGCCAAGGGGCTATAGGTTTATTATGGGCGCACCATTTAGCCTCTCAGGGCCATCGAATCACTTTTGTACGAAGAGCTGGCTCTACGCAACCAAATCATAGTCAATTGGTTTGCAATCGAGGGAAAGAATCGACTAGAACCTTTGATACATTAAACGCCCAATTACCAGAATCTCTTGATTTAGTTATCATAACAACCAAAGCATACCAAGTACTTTCAGCACTTGAACCATTGATACCCTGTATCAAAGAGACACCATTACTTTTATTGCACAATGGCATGGGGCCGGTTGAACAACTTAAGCTGAGCCAAGAGCATCATATTATGCTAGCAACTACTAGTCATGGAGCCCTATTAGAGTCTGAGAACAGCATTCGCCACACCGGTATTGGTTTGACAATGATTGGCCACTTTAATGGCCTAGATAGCCAGTATACACAGCATATCGCAACGCTATTAAATAACGCCCTCCCCGAAGTTCAATTTACCGAGTCTATCGAACGCGCCCTATGGTTAAAGCTGGCAATTAATTGTGCAATCAATCCATTAACCGCATTAGAAAATTGTAGAAATGGCGATCTTGCTGCAACTCGCCATGAAGAAATCATAGAAAATGTATGTCAAGAGATAGCACTGCTCACCACATGTTTAGGACTAGACCTTGGTTTTGAAGAAATAAAAGCAACGGTTTACGCTGTTATTGATAAAACTGCCAACAACTTCTCTTCAATGCACCAAGATATTATAAAGCAGCGCCCCACAGAAATTGATTGTATTAATGGGTATGTTGTTAGCAAGGCAGAGCAACTTGGTATTAAAGTACCCTATAACTTAGAGCTTTATCAAAAAATAAAACGTCGTGAAACGACTTGTCACTGTAGCATTACTTAACTTTACAGCCCCCAAGTCAAACACATCTGATCTAACTCCCTAGATAGTTGTTTAATGCTATACGAGTTTCCTTACAAGCCTTGACATCCTTATCAATCACAACACGCTGGTATGTATCACCATTGAATGCGTATAACTTTATATAACAAAAACGCCCTTTATTTCTCGTACCAAAGGTCACTTTCTCTATCTCAGTTTTATTAAAGTGGTAACTAAAATAAGAGTTAACAAAATGAAACTCCAACTGATTATGCTCAGCCGAGAGCTTATAAAACTTATCATCCCCTAAGTATTGTGTGACTAATAAGAACCCCAATATTAATACACTTTGAATGGCTGTCTTAAACACTTTGGCTTGGTTAACTATGCGATGAATGAAGAAAAATGAACTGATCAATACAGCAAACAGCACAAAGAGACTATCGGCCATCAACGCAGAATCTGGCGAAGCATCAACAAAAACTATCATGTCACAAGCCCCTGTCAGACCAATAAAAAAGCCACCCATTATTACGATAAGGAGCGGCTTTATCAAGTCAGGATGAAGACTAATTATTACGGCATAACAGTCAAGGTTCGACCTTTACGTTGACCGTCCGTAGCCATTGAACGTACCGCAACTTCACCAGTGATAGTGACCGGTGACTCATACAAAGTCCATTTCCCTTGCTGTGTTTTATACTCAATGGCCAGCCCAGGCAATAACGTACGAGCAGTTAGCTTTCCATCGACAATACTCGCAGCAACCGTCGGAATACGATAAAAAATATCAGCGGCTTCAAGTTTAGCTAGTTCTTTCTTCGCCAGCACATTAGCAAAGCGTTGCCAGTCTTTTTCACGTTGTATTTTTGCTTGCTCGGTGAAGAAATTACTGTCCTTTGAATAAACAGCCCCTTGACGCTGATAATCAACCTCCCATGCCGCACGATGCCATGCACGCTCAGCAAGGGCTAATAAACGAGGAAATAGCATATACTCCGCTTGATTATCACTGCGGATCATCTCACTCCATAAGTGTCCTTGGATACCCGCAAAATTAATACCTTGTTTTAATTGGCTCTGAGTATCATCTGCCTTATAAGGGCGATTATCTAAGTTGTGCCAAATTTCTGCATGCGCAGGTAGGTTATCAGGCATAAACTCAAATACTTTACGTGTGCTTATTTCACGAGATGCCCAATGATTACCACGCTCTTGAGGGTGTGCTTCGTATGGGAAATCGAAATAGGTGACATCCGGTGATGACATCACGATATCCCAATCTTGATTAGCTTGGCGATGTGTTTCCACGTGCCCATCAAAATACAACGTAGACCACGAATTTGATTGTACTTCTTGAGGCATTTTTGTTGCGTCTGTATGCCCCATGCCATCACTCCAACCAGCAACAACAATGTCTTTTTCTGCTAACATCGCTGATACACGTTCGATGAAGTAGCCGTTGTAGGCATGTTTACGTGACATATCAATCGCTCCCGTTGCTTCCAGCGCTTGACACGACGGAGAGTCAGTCCATGCACCAGCCGTTTCATCAGCACCAATATGATAAAGAACTAACTCTTGACCAGCATCGCGATGCATCTTTTGAATCTCGGTTACAACCTTATCCACAAAGCGATACGTCGAGTCCATACATACATTCAAGGTATTATCGTTATAATACTGAATCGACGAATAAACCGTAGTATCCTCAGGCTCAGTTAACCAGAATTCTTTTGCTTGTTTTGGTTTACCCTGTGCCATCAATTGACGGTAACGCAAATCCATCGACTTAATTGCCGCACGGCTATGACCAGGCATATCTAATGAAGGGATTACCTGAATATGATGTGCTTTGGCTACATGTAATAGGTCAATATAATCTTCACGGCTTAGATAACCGTTGACAGCGCTGTCACTTTCAAGCCCACTACCGAGCTGTGGTAAAAGACATTTCGTCTCAGACAAATCCAAGCAGCGGTAAGCGCCTAAATCTGTTAGTTGCTCAAGTCCTGGGATTGCTAAACGCCAACCCTCATCGTCCGCTAAGTGAAGGTGTAACTTGTTTAGCTTATACGCTCCCATTTGCTTTATTAGGTCAATTAAGAACTGTTTCGAATGGAAATTACGTGCAACATCCACATGAACCCCACGGAAGGCATAACGCGGTTGATCATCAATTTTAACACTGGCTAAGTTATCATCACCAAGAGTGATTAAACCCGCTAAAGACATTAAACCATAATAAGCTCCAGCATTATCAGCAGCCTTCACTGTGATTCCATGTTGATTAATCACCAACTGATAGCCTTGTTCCTCGGCTTTAAAGTTAGAATCAACATTTACAGCAACAGTATGACCAGTGACACTTTCTTGCACACCAAGTAACTCAAGACGCTCGATCGCTGTAGCTAACTCTTCACGAGCAATATTGTTAAGTTCGAACTTCAGCCCCTTTGCGAGTGATAGACTCTCATGGCTTAACGTTTGCACTTGCGCTGGTTGGGGTAATAAAGAAGCTGAAACATCAACCTCTGTTGCCGCCGGCTGCGTTTGATAAAGGCTTTGTGAACTCGCCCACGAGGTTAGATCCTTGTCATTGAGTTTGAATTGTTTCTCAATACTAGTGAACGGCGCAAGATATGGTTGTAGCTCTAAACCGGTCTCATCGTCGATAATCGTTTTAGTACTCTCGATTACTCGCGGCTGTGAGTCAGCAATCTTTACAATATAGTTAGGCATAAATTCACTGCGAGTGATTTGAGAGCCTGAATTAAAGATAGTAACAGAATAATCACTGCCCGCTTTAAACCCCTGAAAGTTTAATGTCGGGACAATTTGATGAAGATCGCCATTGATATGTTTAACCATAAACTGATCACTATCTACAGCAATAACAGGGCTTAAGCTACTGAAAAATATTTCCCAACGCTGCTCACTGTAGTCATACGGGAGCGAAAGATTTATCGTCGAACGTAAGCATGATTTTTTATCTGAGTCTCCACATTCTTTACTAAATGCATGATCTAAATTGTACTTAACCTGTAAAGATTGAGCGAACTTATCCAAAGACTGTTGGGTATCATTTCCCTGAGGAGCGGAACACGCCGCTAAATTAATTAATGCAAAGCTACATAGTAGCTTTTTGATGGCTGCCATTATTGACCTCTTAGTTATTATTTTGATTAAAAAGAGCAAAAGCCCCCTTTAAGGCTGGGTATTCTAATTGACTCTGACTAATAGTGATACTACTAAACAAACGAGGGTTGACCTCTTGTTGAAGCTTTCTCATCATCGTGCTTGAGAATAAATCGAAACTCTTACCTACCGAACCTCCTATCACGACATGTTCAGGGTCTACCGCAAGAATGATTTGATGTAATGCCATCGCCAGATGCTCGCCCATTTCCTCAAACAACGCTAATGCATCCTTACAACCATTCATTGCAGCTTGGTAAGCTTCTTTTCCCGTTGTTTGATGAAACTGCTTAAAAAATTGTCCCGAGCAATACTGCTCTGTTATGCCATCTTTATATAGAAACGATCCAAACTCCCCTGAAGCTGAATTTTTACCTGTATATAACGAACCATTCATAATCAAGCCAGCGCCAAGCCCTGTCCCAAGGCAAACACCTACAAAGTTATCAACCTGCTGTTCATTAGCAAAAACGTATTCCCCCATGCTAAAACAGTTAGCGTCATTATGAACAACAACGGGTAACGAGAATTCTTGCTCTAATATTGTTTGCAGTGGGACATTGCACCACTTAGAAATATTGATAACCTCAATCACATAACCCGTTCTAACATTAACTAAGCCGGGAATACCAATGGATATACCACCAATAGAACTATCCATCTGAGCAGCAATGGCCGCGATTAAAAAACGAGAAAAATCCTCTTTATCTAGATGTGCGGGAACAGGGTATTCAACAACATCACTGACTTGCTTGCGATTAACCTTACCCAGCTGTAATTTAGTACCACCTAAATCAATACACAAAATGTTTTTTGGTGCAGTATTCATAATCAGATGCCTTATACGTTTTGCGTTGATTGTTTACGGTTAAAACGGATTAAATCATTTTTAATCAGAGGTTTTGCCCAAAGACCGACACTAAAAATATAGACAAGTGGAATAAACAGAATGAACATGCCTAATTGCATACTAGAGAAGAGCTCGCTAAATAAACCAACCGCTGGCGACGCTAATGCACCACCAACAATGCCAGTACATAAGATGCCAGAGAATGAGCCATGATGCTCTCTTACAGAGTTTAGCGCTAAAGAGAATAACACTGACCACATCACGGATAAGAAAAACCCGACGGCTGGAAACGCGACCAAAGCCACTTGGCTGCTAGAGAACAGCGCCAGCAATAAGCAGATAATTGCACCACTACTAAAACCTAACAGTACTAACTTAGCATCAACAAATTTAAGTAAGATTAACCCCAGAATACAACCCAGTGTTAGGTTAAGCCAAAACTGACTAACGATTGCACTGCCCTGCTGTACAGGCTCAACGCCGTGGTACTTTTCAAGGAATACGATCATTGAGTTTGCGACCCCCTGCTCAACAAAAACATAAGCGGCAATTGCTAAGAAGAATTTAATTACTACTGGTGACTTCATTAATACAAGATGAGTCGAGAAAGCTTCCGTGGATTGCTGTTGTCCTCGTTCGATGCGAACTAGCATTATGAGCGCAAGCATAACGACACTGATCATCGCAAATAGCCAATACATAGATAGCCAACTCATATTATCAGGTACCATTTGAATAAACGCTCTGCCAATACCGGATTGATTGGCAATCTGTTGTTCAAACGTACTATAAACCCACGGTGATAATGCGCCGCCAAGCCCGAACAGCAATTGGGCAGCAACTGAGTAAACTGCAAAGTGTTGGCCGCCACCGCTACGTCGTAATAATGGATTAATCGCGACCTGTAATAGTGACATGGAACAGCCAATTAAAAACAATGACACCATTGCAGTCATAAAGCTTGGTACAACAGCAAACAAAAGCGCACCAACAGCAGCCAATGAGAAAGCAAGTAGCATGGTCACTTTTTCCCCTTGCTGGTGTACGAGAATACCAGCAGGGATCGACATCACCCCATAAGCCACAAAGAATGCAAACGGAAAAAAGCCAGCAACTAACAAACCAATATCAAAGCTTTCGATTAATGCCGGGAAAATTGGTCCCAGAGTATTAGTAATAAAGGAGATAACAAAGAAAGTCAGCAAGACTATTGCGACAATAATTCGGTGATTCATTAATTTCAACCTATTGATTTTATAATTGATTAGTTCGTTAGCTATACAAAGGAGTGGGGAGATAAATAAGCGTCAGTACCATGTCAAGTACAGCCGTGTGAAAGGAATGCCAATGTCAATATCTCACCGATAACAAACGAATGAAATTAATCGACGATATTCATCTCCCCTAAACGCTTATTTAGTGTGCAGACAATTAACGCAACAAAGAAATACTAAACTACCATTTAGTAATACTTTTAATACTTTGTTTATTTTTAACTACAAATTTAACGATTAGGTAAAAAACACAGGCCTTATCTTACAGTGCAGTTCAAAGACGCTAAGCCACTAAAATAAAACAACAAAAAAAACAGAAGAGCGATCTAAAAAACAGAAAATAAATAGATTGATATAGATACACGTAATAAAAGTACAGGTACTAAAATACCAAATAACAACCCCAACCCCTATGGCGAGAGAAAAGTATATAAAATGAATATTTCAGTACATCTTTTTATTGAAATTCTCTTCAAAATGAGCAGGCTGTCAAAGTAATTAACACAATAATAACATTTTATTTTTTAACCTTTCAGGAAGGATTATATGAATAAGCAAGCGTCAGTCAGTAGCCAAACCAACGGCCACTTAAAAAAATCGATCATTGCACTAAGCATTAGTACCGCCATTATCGCTCCCGCGTCTTTTGCGGCAACTAATGATAAAGAAAAGAATTTAAAAGATGTTGAAGTCATTGATGTTAGAGGCATTCGAGCTTCAACGACTAAAAACTTAAACACTAAACGTTTTGCCGATTCGGTTGTTGATTCGATCTCTGCAGAAGATATTGGTAAGCTTCCTGATGTCACTATTGCTGATTCATTACAACGTGTTCCTGGTATTCAAATTCGTCGCTCAGCGGGCGAAGGCTCAACAATTAATGTTCGTGGTATGCCACAAGTAACCACGTTGTTAAACGGCGAGCAATTCTTAAGTGCAGGTTCATTAACAACCGTCCAACCTGATTTTACTGATATACCATCCGCGCTTGTAGGTGGAATGGATGTCATCAAATCATCAAATGCTTCAACGCTTGCCGGTGGTATCTCAGGCACAATAAACCTAAAGACCCGTCGCCCTCTTGACCTTGATGAAGGCACCACTTTATTAGGTTCAACTGAGTTTACACAAGGCTCTTATTCAGATGAAACTGATAATAAAACCATGGCATTTGCTGGCTATAATGGTGGTGATATCGGTGTCATTGTCACCGTTTCAAAAGATAAGTCTAACTTGGCTAATTACCGTTTAGGCTCAACTAATCACGATTGGGGAATGGCCCCTTTTGAAGGTGGAACATGTTGGTATTGTCCGTCACAACCATTAAATAATGATGGGGATGACGATGACGCAGAATTCACTTATGTAAGTTACGGTAACGTCAACCGCTTCACTGAACGTGAACGTTTAGGTGCTAACTTAACACTCCAAGCACAATTAACTGACTCATTAGAATTTGTTGGTGATGTTTTCTATACTGACATGGATGACGCCGATCGCCAACAAGGTTTAATGGCAGACAATGCTTGGGGTGGTCACTGGGCGTGGCAAGATCAACATGACCCAATCAATCGAGGTTTAACGCCGGGTGGCAAGAACTTCTACACCGCACAAGACATCACATTGAACGCGCCTCGAGTTGTTGCTCACTCAGAAAGTCATACCAACAAGCGTGAATCTACGAACATTAATCTTGAGTTAAACTATCAAGGAGATGGTCCATTATCTGGTTCATTCCGTTATATTAACGGTAGTGCCGATCGTTCACATACTGAAAATGTAGCTCAAGGTTATATGACCAATGGCTTAGCACACGGCCTACAACGAAACGATGGTGACGGGGCGCGCCCAGTAAACCCTGACGGATACGGCCCAGGCACAATTCCAGTAGGTTTAGATTACACCGGCTCTCACCCAACGTTATCTGTACCATCTATTGATGGTGAAGTCTTTGGTTCAAACATTAACCGTTACGCGTTATCTTCTACCTATTCAGAAAATAACTTTGATGAAGAAGCAGCATTAGATATCGTCCGTTTAGATGGTAAATATGAATTTGATACTGAACATTTAAAAGCTGTTAACTTCGGTGTGCGTTTTGGTGACCGCGAAGTAACTCGCCAAGAGTATGTATTGCTGGCTCCTATCGCTTCACCAGATGGTTCAGAGTCAATTGACATCATGTGGAAAGACCAAGGTCTAGCGCTATATGATACTGACGGTAGTGGTGGTGCCCCAAGCTCAACGGCTGGCGATTTAACTGTGGGGGCTGGTAACTTGATTAGATACAGCGAGCTTCCTAAGGGTTGGGTACAGCAGACAAGTGATTTTGGTCCTGTGAGTCCTGGAACTTTCTATTTTATCGATCCGCGCAAACTAGATGACCCATTCGCATTCCAAAATACCTTCTACCCTGGTAACAAACGCGCAGCAACACCAGGAACGTCATTTAAAGTAAGTGAGACAACCCAAAATCTATTCGTTCAAGCCGATTTAGGTAATGATAACTACTCTGCAAATGTTGGTTTCCAATACATCAAAACTGAATTAGATATCGTGCAAAACCTCGTTGGTGACCCGGTATGTCAAGCCTGCCCAGGTAAAGTTGCAGAAGACTTAGGGGATGTTGTTACGAAGAAAGAATATTCCGATTTCTTACCATCATTTAACCTAAGCACTAATTTAACTGAAGATTTAATTTTCCGTGCGGCATGGGGTAAAACCATGACCCGCTTAGACCTTGCCGATGTAGCTGGCGGTTTAAGTATCAGCCGCTCACGTGCTGGTGATGAGCTAGCGGCGCGAGAAGGCATTTCACCAGATCTATTAATTGCAACCAATGCACAAATGCAAGGTAATCCAGATTTGCAACCTTGGCGTGCAACTAACACTGACTTATCCCTTGAATGGTACTACTCACCAAGTGCATTAGTGAGCATTGGTTTATTTAACGTACAACTTGAGTCATTCATTGAAAGCAGCAGCTGGACAGCGGAATTACCGGATGCAGATGGTGTAGTTCGCCGAGAAGTGGCAGTCACCGGTCTTGATAACGCGCCTGGCGGCACCATCAGCGGCGCAGAGTTTGCTTATCAACAAGCATTCGATTTCTTGCCAGACATGTGGAGTGGTTTAGGCGCAGGCTTTAACTACACTTACTCAGATAGTGAAAGTGGTCGAGTTGATTTTAATGGTGAGCAATTACCGCTACAAGATAACTCTAAGCACTCAGCGAATGCGGTTCTATGGTATGAAAAAGACGGCCTACAACTACGCTTAGCAACCAACTACCGTAGTAAACGCCTAGCCTCTTTATCTGGTGTTGGTGGCTTAGAGCCAAATGGATTAGCCATTTGGACGGAACCTACAACTTATGTAGATATTTCAGCTAGCTATGACATTAACGAAAATGTTAGTGTTTATCTTTCAGGCAGTAATTTAACTGAAGAGTATGAAGTAAACTACGCACAATGGAGTGATAACCAAATCTCACAAAATGTCTATGAGCGTCGTATGACGATTGGTATTCGTGGTCGGTTATAAATGACATTAAAAACCAGTAAATAAAGATAAACAGACCAAGGTTGCTTGGTCTGTTTTTATCGTTAAGACTATTGCGTTAACTCAACAGTGACCTTAACAATAAAAACAAAAGAAAATACTATTATGTCAAAAAAAATTACTATTGTAGGCGGTGGTACCGCTGGCTGGATGAGCGCATTAATTTTTAATCACCTTTGGCAAGACAAAGGGTTTAAGATTGAACTAATCGAATCTAGTGAGATAAGCACTGTGGGGGTCGGCGAAGGCTCAACACCAGCGCTTAAGGTATTTTTTGACAAGCTCGGCATCGATGAACATGAGTGGATGAGCCAATGTAGTGCTACATACAAATGTGGAATTACTTTCAAAAATTGGTCAACTATTCCTGATTTTAACAGCTATCATCATCCATTTCCTAACGAGTTAGACAACCGTTACCTATCAACGTTTACACAACATTGCCAACGCCGTTTGCAGGGTGAAAATGTCTTTGCCCATCCAGACGAATTCTTTTTAGCAACACAGCTAAGTCAACAAAGTCTAAGCCCAATTGCTCAACACAGCTTTCCCTTTGAGCAAACCTACGGTTACCATTTTGATGCCACCCTATTGGGTCAGTTTTTGGCTAAAAAAGCACAACAACGTGGTATTATTCATACTAAAGCGACCATCGAGCATGTTAGCCTCAACCCAACTAATGGCAACATTAAAACACTACATACCAGCGATGGCCAAGCCATTGACGGCGATCTTTTTGTTGATTGTAGTGGCTTTATTAGCCTGTTGATGACAAAAGCGCTTGGCGTTGATTTTCACTCATACCAAGAGTTACTGTTCAACGACAAGGCCATAGCAATTCCTACGTCACTAGAACAACCGATAAGCTCGCAAACGGTTTCCACGGCTCTGAACAATGGTTGGGCATGGAAAATTCCGTTGACCAATCGTCAAGGCAATGGCTACGTTTATAGCTCAAGCTATTGTGACAGCGATCAGGCAGAAACCGAATTACGCGCACACTTAGGTATTCTAGATTGCGATATTGAGGCACGACATCTATCGATGAAGGTTGGTCGTCTTACTAAACACTGGCATAAAAACTGTTTAGCAGTGGGCTTATCACAAGGTTTTATCGAACCGTTAGAAGCGACTGCATTATTACTGATCCAACAAACAGCGGCTATCTTTGCTCAATATTGGGAAAAGTCAGAATGGCAAGACAGTCAACAACAAGCGTTCAATCAACGTATCAATGATCTCTTTGATGGGGTTAAAGATTACATTGTCGCTCACTATAAAACTAATACCCGTAACGATACGCAATACTGGCGAGATAACCAACTTGGTCTAGATAAAATATCACCCTCACTCCAACACATTCTGCAGTGTTGGCAGCAAGGCGGCGATTTAAGCAAAGAGCTCAAACGTCAGAATATCGAACAATATTACCCGAATATGTCATGGTACTGCTTACTCGCTGGGATGGGTATCTTCCCTAACCAACAGTCACTACGTGACGCTAGGCCTAATATCGAATTAGCAACGATTCAAGACTTCTTCAAACGGTGCGCCCTTAACTTTCCTACTCACCAACCGTAATGCTCATAGGTTAAGTAGTACAAGATGACATTAAACAACAATTGGCGAAAAGTAATTAACAAATGAAAGCAATGTATGAAAAGGTTATCCCTTCGAATAACTCATCGTGGCGCTACTGCAAATATGAAGTCGACCACTTAGAACATAACTGGCATTATCACCCAGAATTTGAGATTTGTTTAACCTTGAACAGTCAAGGAGTACGTTATGTTGGAGATCATATCGAAAAGTACTTTGATTATGACTTGGTCTTAGTCGGGCCTGACTTACCTCATACGTGGCACTCTGAAAAAAATCCTGATGCATCAATACAAGTCATTCATGTGGCGCAAATTCCTGCCGACTGGTTAGAGAGTATGCTAACTGAGAACCCAGAATTACGCGGGTTATCCCCCCTGCTATACCAAGCTGCACTTGGCATTAAATACAGTTTAGATTGTGCTAAAGAGGCGCATCAGTTATTTCTTAATATCGAAAAGTGTGACCCTGTCTCGCGTCATATTAATCTACTACAGTTATTGCAATTGATGGTTAACGATAAGCACTCTCAACCGTTATCTAAATCGACCTATAACTTCACTAGCAAAATCGATGCATCAATGATTAAAATTGACAGGGTTATAGACTATATCCACCATCACTACACCGATAAGATTACTGCTGATGAAATGGCTCAGTTAGCGCACATGAGCACTAACCATTTTCATCGTTTCTTCAAAAAGCGTACCGAACGCACACTCACCGAATTTATTAATCAACTACGTATTGGTAAAGCCTGTAAATTACTGATTAATTCTGCCACACCGATTGCAGTGATCAGTGATACCTGTGGTTTTAATAACACCTCTAACTTTAATCGGCGTTTTTTACTACTAAAAAGCTGTACACCACGTCAATTTAGGCAAAAATTTCATAGCAGCAACTGATATTTACTTACGTCGACTACGGTGTCGATTACGATTACTGTTCCCTTTGCCGCTGGCGCGTTGTTGATCACGTCGTTTTTGCGACGCACGGCTATTTTTTTTATCAGAAGAGACTCGGGTTAAATCAGGCTCATAACCAGGGAACCATGCTTGTGGTAAGCGCGTATCGAGGATGGTTTCGATCTCTTCTAGCAACCAGTTTTCATCAATGCTCATTAAGGATACTGCTAAGCCCGCATTACCAGCACGACCCGTACGTCCAATACGATGGATGTAATCTTCGGCAATGTATGGCAGCTCGTAGTTAATCACATAATTCAACTGCTCAATATCCAAACCACGCGCAGCAACATCAGTGGCCACTAAAGCACGAGTTTTGCCCGATTTAAACTCTGCTAACGCTTTATCACGTGCCCCTTGTGATTTATCGCCATGAATCGACTGGGCTTTAATGCCGTCTTTACACATTTCTTTTGCTAGTGCATCAGCCCCCTGACGGGTACGTACAAAAATTAACACCTGTTGCCAATTCTTAGAACCAATCATAAACGAGGTTAACTCACGTTTACGGTGCTCATCAACATTATAGATAATCTGTTCAATCTCTGCGGCTGTCGTATTACGCTGCGCGACTTCTATCAACTCAGGGTTATTAAGTAGGCGCTTACTTAGTTCAAACAAATTTTCATCGAAGGTAGCCGAAAAGAGTAAGGTTTGACGTTCATCAGGCACGCGTTTTAAGATGCGTTTAATATCAACCATAAAGCCCATATCAAGCATTCGATCCGCTTCGTCAAAAACTAGAAAGGCTAACTTATCAAGGTTTACCGCGCCTTTAAATAATAAATCAAGTAGACGTCCTGGCGTCGCGACCAACACATCAGCGCCTTGCTTTAAAGCGCTAATTTGTGGATTTAAGCTAACTCCACCATAAGCTATTTCGCAACTCAAATCTGTCCCATGAGAATAGTCAATAAAGCTTTGCTGAACTTGCTGTGCTAGCTCTCTTGTAGGAGTAAGCACTAACGCACTTACACTTCCTTCTACCCTCGGCTGTTGCTGCAACAATTCAATAATTGGCATTGCAAAGGCACCAGTCTTACCCGTACCCGTTTGTGCACCAGCCATAACGTCACGCTTTGCCAAGATCATTGGAATCGCCTGCTCTTGGATCGGTGTTGGACTCTGGTAGCCAAGCTTGGTCACGGTGGCAATTATTGATGGGGTCAAACCAAGGGTTGAGAAACTCATAAAAAGCTCACTTTAAATAACTAAAAAATAGAAATAAAAAAGCTTAGCCTTGATAGCGAGTCTGCTATCAAGGCTAAGCTTATTAGGGTAGGTTGGTAATTACTTACGGTAAACCTTAATGTTACTATAGCCTTGTTCAATTAAGAACAAGGCTTGCAGTTTACTCATCACACCTCGGTCACAATAAAATAAGTATTGTTTACTCTGGTCTAAATCACCAAACTGGGTGGCTAATTTGTAAAACGGGAGATGTTTAACTTCTACGCCATCAATTTCCAATGGGTTTTCATCCTCTTCATCAGGCGAACGAATATCCAAAACAATATCAGAGTCTGCAAAGTCAGATACGGTTTCGACTTCAGCAACCGTTTCTTGCGTCTCATTAGCAATGTCACGAATATCCATCACCACTGAGTCTTCAAGCGCTTTGTCTAACACAGCATAATCAAATTTATCTTCTTCAGCTTCTATTTTAGACATCACTGCTTTTACAGTTGGCTTGTTAGAGATCACACCACAGTATTCTGGCATTACTTCAGCAAACTGTTTGGTGCCAATTTTAGCCGAGATATTGATTATATCTTGCTTATCGTAAGCTGCTAACGGGCGCAAGATTAACGTATCAACGGTCTTATCGATAATTGATAAATTAGTTAGGGTCTGGCTTGAAACTTGACCTAATGACTCACCGGTCACTAAAGCTTCAATCTTCATTTTCTTAGCGACATGCTCTGCTGCACGCATCATCATACGCTTAAGAATAACGCCCATTTGTCCGTTTTCAACTTTTTCGAGAATCTCACCAACGACCCCTTCAAAAGGAACAGTGATAAACTTCACTTTATGCGAAGCACTGAAGCGATCCCATAAATAATATGATACTTGTTTAACACCAATCTCGTGAGCAGCGCCACCCAAGTTAAAGAAACAGTAATGTGTACGCGCGCCCTTTTTGATCATCATGTAACTAGACACACCAGAGTCAAATCCACCAGACATGAGTGATAGCACGTCTTCTTGTGCCGGTAATGGGAAACCACCAATACCTTCAAAACGGTGTGCAATAACAAATAAGTCATTATTACGAATTTCTAGATGAACGGTATGATCTGGTTTTTTAAGCTTTACTCCACCTGATGGATAGTTTTGATTTAAACCACCACCCACATAACGCTCTACCTCATTAGAGCTAAAATCATGATTACCAGCTCGTTTGACCCGAACACAGAAGGTCTTTCCCTCAATTGAAGGAGCAACGATTGGGGCAACAGTTTGATAAATAGAATCGACGTCAGTGAATTCATGCTTACTGACTTCAAGGATATGGGCAATACCGGGAATACACTGAAGCGCATCGATAATGCGAGAGCGGTTTTCTGCCGACTCATTTTGAGTAGCAACGTTAATTTTATCCCAGTCTAAATGTACCGTTGAGGTTTCATCAAAACGACGTAACACATTACGTACATTTGATTGCAATAACTTACAGTAACGACGGCGAACCGACTTACTTTTAATGGTAATTTCTGGATAAAACTTAACAATGAATTTCATGATATAGCTACTCGAATCTTAATTGGCGCGCATTATACATAAAACGACCAATAAGCAGAAGTACTAGCCATAACAATTGAGATGAGTAACAAGTATTTTAATTCAAGGATTAAAATAAAGCTCACACCGAACGGAAGGTTCGGTGGAGCACTACACGACTATTGAGTTAAGCCTATCTTATCTGATTCCTTGGCTTTACCTTGCATGATCGCTATCTCAACTCGTCGATTACGACGCTGAGCAGTAATATCTTTTTTCTCACTCAGCGGTGCCGTATCAGCTAAGCCAACGACACGTAGACGGGTTGGATTAAAATTTCTCACTTTAACCAACTCATGAGCTACAGCCACTGCACGCAAACTAGATAGTTCCCAATTCGAGCTATAAAGCTCTGAATGGATCTGGTCGCTATCAGTATGCCCAGAGACTGTTATTTCACCGGGAATATCTGCCAGTAATTGCCCCACAGAAGTGATAACGGGTACAAAACGAGGCTGAAGGTTAGCCGAGCCAGAAGGGAACGACCCTTGCTCGCGGATCCTAATGATAATTTGCTGACCAAGAGACTCAATTTCAATTGCGCCATCTTGAATTTGTTTTTGCATTTTAGTTGCAATCTTTTTCAGCTCTTCATTTGTTTGTTCTTGCGCCGCTTGTTTTTGAGCTTCTGACTGACTATCAGCAGCGGCAGCTGCACCGCGCTGATCGCCACGTTGTAACTCTTTTCCTCCCGAGTTCTGATCCTCACCCTCTTGAAAGTCCAATTCACGCTGGGTTATTTCGGCAGTCTGCTGATTAATAATTTCAATCGGCGTAGGGTCGGGGCGACCTGGACGAAACTCTTGGGCAATCACACTCGTACCCTTAGGGATATCTTTAACTTCAATTTTGTTTTGTACACCAAAAGCGTACTTCATCGAGCCCGCGATTTGTTTAAATTTCAACACGTCCATTTCTGACATTGCTAATAACAATACAAAGAAGCACATTAACAACGACATTAAGTCGGCAAAGGTCCCCATCCATGCGGGGAGTCCCTCAGGAGGACAGTCGGGGCATTTTGGGCAATCATCGCTCATCGCTATTCCTCTGGTGCCGGTCGTTTACCCTCAGCGAGGTAATTTTGTAGCATACCTTCAATCACTCGTGGATTTTGGCCGTCCTGAATCGCTAAGATAGAATCTAAAATTAACGTTTGGTTCATCGCTTCTTCGACACCACGAAGTTCAAGCTTGGCACAGATTGGTAGTGCGATTAAGTTGGCAAGCATCGCACCATACATCGTCGTTAAAAGAGCAACGGCCATCGCAGGACCGATAGCTTTCGGGTCATCCATGTTTTGTAGCATTGCAACTAAACCGATTAAGGTACCGATCATGCCCATCGCAGGGCCAACATCACCAAGCGCTTTAAAAAAGCCAGCCCCTGCTTTATGGCGGTCTAGAGTCAAATCAATATCTTTACCCAAAGTGGCTTTAACTACATCCGCTTCATGGCCATCAACCAGCATGTCGATGCCTTTTTGCATAAATGGGCTTGGGATTTCAGCCTCTTCTAACGCCAAAAAACCACCTTTACGAGCAGCATCCGCTAATTCCACCGATTTAGCGATTAAATCCTGAGGGTCATCAAGCTTAAGCATAAATGCTTTACCAAAGATTTTCCCTGCACCAATAAATTGGCTCATGCTATACATCATCATTACAACAAAAGGTGAGCCACAAAATACGATGAGTATAGAGGGAACATCAACAAACATCGAGATGTCACCACCTTGCACCATGGCCATAACAATCATACCAAAAGCACCTATCATGCCTATTAAGGTTGCTAAATCCACTGCTTATCTCCTGTAGCCGCTCACTTTAAATATTGAGGATATATTACCGACGGTTAAATCTATAATTTTAACGCTGGCTTAGTAAAAAGTTTACACATTGCCCTTTATTACAAAGCAACAATGTTAAATCTAAAAATGTCTATTCTAATCTTATCGGATAAGTCTAACAATTATTTAGCTATTTTAGGGATATTTTTTTCTCAAGCGCAGAGCCTAACCACTGATTTTATTGACCCAACCGATGAACTGGGCTAAGGTTGCGCGAAATAACGTAAGTGAGAACATCAATGCCTCCTAAAAAAATTGAAAATTTAAGTTTTGAAGCAACCCTTGATGAACTTGAAAATATCGTGGTGCAACTAGAGCAAGGTGACCTTGAATTAGATAAAGCATTGACCCAGTTTGAGCGTGGGATTGGCTTAGCAAGAAGCGGTCAAAGTAAACTTCAAAGCGCACAACAGAAAGTAGATATTTTACTCAACAACACACCAGATGGTACGTTAAGCTCATTTAATCAATCAATGGAAGATTAGTGGATACATCGCAGTTACACGCTCACAAAGAGCGAGTTAATCATTATTTAGCCAAACAATTAACCGAGCAGCCATTAGTCGATGAACGATTACTTGCAGCTATGGAGCATGGCCTCTTATTAGGCGGTAAACGCGTTCGCCCTTTCTTAGTCTATAGCGTTGGGCAAATGCTCGGTGCCAATATAGACGAGCTAGATCCTATAGCTGGTAGTATCGAAGCAATTCATGCCTACTCTCTAATTCATGATGATTTACCCGCGATGGATGATGACTCATTGCGCCGAGGACGACCAACTTGCCATATTCAATTTGATGAAGCAACGGCTATACTTGCCGGAGATGCCTTACAAACCTTGGCATTTGAATTACTTACAACGTCTAATTACCAACCTCAACAGCAAGTTGATATGGTAAAGGTTCTAGCTAAAGCTAGTGGTTATCAAGGAATGTGTGGTGGGCAAGCATTAGATATTGCCGCAACAGACAACGATAATGGCATTTCGCTATTACAACTTGAACAAATACATCGTCATAAAACTGGAGCATTAATTTGTGCCGCGGTAGAATTGGGCGCAATTGCAGCTAACGCACCAAAAGAAACACGCGAGTTGTTAGCCACATTCTCACAAAATATTGGCTTAGCTTTTCAAGTTCACGATGACATTTTGGATATTATTGGCGATACTGCTACCTTGGGTAAACCTCAAGGTTCGGATTTAGCAGCGAATAAAAGTACTTATCCAGCATTGTTAGGGCTTGAAGAGGCCAAAAGTAAAGCACAGCGATTAATCGCTCAAGCAATAGAAGCATTAGAGCAATTGCCATATGATTACCAGCTTCTAAAAGAATTTTCGCAATACATAATTGCACGTCAACTATAAATAATAAGAGCGATATGAGCGTAGATATTTCACAATTTCCCCTTTTAGCCTTAGCCAATACGCCTGAGGAACTTCGACTCGTTCCACAAAGTAACTTGACTGAACTAAGCAACCAGCTCCGTAGCTATTTATTAAAATCAGTTAGTCGCTCAAGTGGCCACCTAGCTTCAGGCTTAGGAACCGTTGAACTCACTGTTGCCTTACATTATGTTTATAACACCCCAGTTGACCGAGTTATCTGGGATGTAGGCCATCAAGCTTACCCACATAAAATTTTAACTGGTCGTCGGGAACAAATGCATACTATCCGTCAAAAAGACGGTCTGCACCCTTTTCCAAACCGTAATGAAAGTGAATATGATACCTTTACAGTAGGTCATTCTGGCACCTCGATCAGTGCTGCGTTGGGCATGGCGATTGCTGCTGAAAAAGAAGGGCAAGGCCGAAAGACGGTGGCCATTATTGGTGATGGTGCAATTACTGGTGGTATGGCGTTTGAGGCATTAAACCACGCAGGCTCTCTTGATAAAGACATGCTAATAGTGCTAAACGATAATGAGATGTCAATTTCAGAAAACGTTGGTGCATTAAATAACCACTTAGCAAAAATTCTAACTGGTGAACTATATACATCGATTCGTGAAGGCGGAAAAAAACTGCTTTCAGGTGTACCAAGTATTAAAGAGCTAGCAAGACGTTCTGAAGAACACCTCAAAGGGATGGTTGTTCCCGGTACGTTATTTGAAGAGTTCGGTTTTAACTACATCGGCCCACTAGATGGCCATGACGTTAATGGATTAGTAGAAACGCTCAAAAACATGCGTGGCCTGAAGGGACCACAAATCCTTCATGTCATGACAAAAAAAGGGAAAGGCTATAAACCAGCCGAACAAGATCCGATTGGTTATCACGGCGTGCCTAAATTTGACCCTGAAACTACATCTCTCCCAAGTGGTGGCGGTGCAGTAACCTTTTCAAAAGTCTTCGGCCAATGGCTATGCGATATGGCGCTAACGGACAAGCGCCTAATGGGAATTACTCCTGCAATGCGTGAAGGCTCTGGCATGGTTGAGTTTTCTCAGAAATTTCCTGATCAGTATTTCGATGCTGCGATAGCTGAGCAGCACGCAGTGACGTTAGGCGCTGGCATGGCATGTGATAAATTAAAACCGGTCGTAGCCATCTATTCAACATTTTTACAACGTGGCTATGATCAGCTTATTCACGATGTTGCCATTCCAAACCTTGATGTACTCTTTGCTATCGACCGAGGCGGTTTAGTCGGCGCTGACGGTGAAACCCACCAAGGTGCTTTTGACCTAAGTTATCTTAACTGTATTCCAAATATGGTTATTATGGCACCTAGTGATGAAAACGAATGTCGTCAAATGCTTTACACTGGTTATCATTATCAAGGTCCTGCTGCTGTTCGCTATCCACGCGGCGGTGCAACCGGGGTTGAAACCGATAAAAAGATGGAGCAATTAGCACTAGGTAAGGCCGTAGTAAAACGTCAATCAAGTGTTGCGCTAGGTAATAACAAAGTCGCTATTTTGAACTATGGTACTTTACTCCCCCACGCACTAGAGGCGGCTGAAGTTTTTGATGCGACCGTTGTTGACATGCGCTTCATTAAGCCATTTGATCAAGAACTCGTTCTAGATATAGCCAAAAGCCATGACGTTATTGTGACACTCGAAGAAAATGCAATAATTGGCGGTGCAGGAAGTACAATTAGTCAATACATCATGAATCAACGTTTAGCTACACCAGTACTAAATCTCGGTTTGCCTGATCACTTTGTCTGCCAAGGTACTCAAGCACAGCAACAAGCCATGTTAAAGCTTGACGCTACAGGGGTGATAGAGCAAATTGAAGCTTACCTTAAACTAGGTTAATCCCCCTACCTTATCAAGCAAGCTTCCCTGGTGTAGCTTGCTTTATTTGTTCCAACTCTACATTTTTAAGCAATCACTAAAATTGTCTTTCCTAGCAATACCTAAACTTTGCTAAACTGACCTTTTAGCCCCACTTGGATAGTTAATAATGAAAATCGGTTTATTTTATGGTTCCACCACTTGCTATAGCGAAATGACCGCAGAAAAAATGCAAGCATTTTTAGGTGAAGAGCTTGTCGATATTTATAACATTAAAGACTCTGGCCTAGCACCGATTACTCAATACGATATCGTAATTCTTGGCATTTCCACTTGGGACTATGGCGAGTTGCAAGAAGACTGGGAAGCATTATGGGATGATATTGACCAGTTTAACCTTAACGATAAAGTGGTCGCACTTTACGGCCAAGGTGACCAAGAAGGTTATACAGACTGGTTTGTTGATGCGATGGGTCTTTTACATGATAAGATCTTGCCATTAGGACCGCAAATCGTTGGTTATTGGCCAAACACTGGCTATGAATTTAACGAGTCGAAAGCGCTGACACAAGATCGTAGCCACTTTGTTGGATTAGCGCTTGACGATGAGTGCCAATTTGATCTCAGTGAAGAACGAATCAACGAGTGGTTAGCCCAAGTACTTGAAGAAGTTGCTCAACTCGATTAAGCAAATCGCAACGCTTAATTCGATAAACCACACATAAAACAATTTTTATCCAAAAAGTCGCTGTAATCTAGGTATAATACAGCCAATTATTTTTAGGAATGCAAAACACCATGAGCTTTGAAGAATTAGACTTAGATCCATCTCTTGATCAAGCGTTAGCAAAAATGGGCTATCAAGCCCCTACCACGATCCAACGAGAAGCTATTCCAGCGGCAATGGATCAACGTGATATTCTTGGCTGCGCACCAACAGGGACGGGTAAAACTGCCGCGTTCCTATTACCCGCATTACAGCATCTAATTGATTTTCCGCGTGTTAAACCTGGACCTCCACGAGTGTTAATCATCACACCAACGCGAGAGTTAGCTAACCAAGTTCATGAATATGCCCTTGCCCTAACAGAATTTACAGCACTGCACCCAATCTGTATCACTGGCGGTATTGATTACGATCTACACGAAGAAATGCTCGAGAAAAACTCTGACGTTTTAGTCGCAACACCTGGGCGCTTAATGGAGTTTATCGATTCTGAACAGCTTGATATGCGCAGCATCGAATTCTTAATCATGGATGAAGCTGACCGTATGCTTGATATGGGATTCATCAATGAAATGGAGCGCGTTGCCGATGAGGCTCGCTGGCGTTTACAAACGATGCTTTACTCAGCCACGCTAGAAGGCAAAGGCTTAGAGCGCTTCGTTGCTACGGTTTTAAAAGACCCAATTCGCGTTGATGCAAACCCATCACGTAAAGAAAGTGCAAAAATAGTGCAATGGGTTCACTTAGCTGACAACATCGAGCACAAACAACAATTATTAGCTCATTTACTTAATTCTAAAGAGCTTGAGCGTACCATTGTATTCGTTAAAACGCGTGAACGTTTAGCAGAGCTTGTTGCTAAATTGCAAAGTTTAGATATTCAAGTGTGTTACCTCCAAGGCAAGATGGCACAAGATAAACGTAACTTGTCGTTAGAACGTTTTAAGACAGGTGAACTAAATATCTTAGTTGCTACCGATGTTGCTGCTCGTGGTTTGGATATCGATGATATTACACACGTCATTAACTATGACTTACCTTACACTAGTGACGTTTATCTTCACCGTATCGGTCGTACCGGTCGTGCAGGTAAAAAAGGTATTGCTATTTCACTTGTTGAGGCACATGACGTTAAAGTGTTAGGTAAGATAGAACGGTATACTGACCAACGTATTCGTCGCCGTTCTATTGATGGCCTTCGCGCTAAAAATAAAGAAGCACGCGTAGTATCAAAGAAGAAAAAAGTGAAACTAACAACGGCACAGAAAAAAGCGAAAGCAAAGAAACAACTAAAGAAAGTTAAAAAGAAACAAAAGAAGTCTTAAGTTTCTAATCGTGTTTATTTGAGAAAAATCCAGTGCACCGATTCGGTCACTGGATTTTTTGTCAACAAGCCCCCAACACTAAACGCATTACAGCTTCTTGGCGTCACACTTTCAAACACCTAGACATGGCCCAAACGTACATACCTTTTTACACTTTTGATACAAAGTTTTATCTTTTCCCATAGTGTATTTACATCTCATCTGTTATTTTATCGCCTGTTAATTTATTTCCCCAAGGAACAGGTATGCCTTCTCGCACAAAACGTATTTTACGTGTGTTAATCCCCGTACTCATTTTACTATTTTTTGTTATTGTCGCTGGCGCAATTAGCAGCATGAAACAACAACCAGAAAAGAAAGAGCAAGAGGTTAAAGCACCGTTAATTGATACCTACACAGTCGAGTTAAAAGACCAACCATTATCTTTAAACTCATACGGCGTACTTCGTCCTAAGCATCAAACACAAATTATTGCCGAAGTAAGTGGTCGCATTATTTCCGTTTCTGAGCGTTTTGCCAGTGGTGGTATTGCCAAAAAAGGCACAGTATTAGCCCAAATCGACCCAAGTGATTACCAAGCGGCATTGATCGAAGCACAAGCAAACTTAGTGAGAGCACAAGCGGCATTGCAAGAAGAAATTGCGCGCGGTAAAGTAGCCGAAGTAGAGTGGAAACAAGAAAAATCTATTTTGCCACCAGAGCTTGGCTTAAGAAAACCACAACTTGCGCGTGAGCAAGCTAACGTTCGTTCTGCTGAAGCGTTATTAGCTCGCGCTGAACGCAATCTTGAGCGAACAAAAGTCGTTGCCCCTTATGATGCTTTAATAAACCAACGTCAAATCGACCTTGGTCAATTCATCACTACAGGCGCTGGACTTGGTAGTATTTCGTCAATCAATCACGGTGAAATACGTTTGCCTGTGAGTAATGAAGATTACGCCTTCCTAGTACAAAACAGCGAAACACAGACCATTACTTTACACCGTGAAGAGCGTGGGAAAATTATTGAATGGTCAGCAAAGCTTATCCGCGATGAAGGTGTTATCGATGAAGACTCTCGCATGGTTCACCTAGTCGCTGAAGTAGAAAACCCTTATCAACAACAACCTAAGCTTAAATTTGGTACATTCTTGAAGGCCCAAATGCAAAGCCAAGTGTTAAAGAATATTGCAGTTATTCCAAGTTACCTATACCGCGATGGCAAAGTATCAATCATCGACAGCGATAATATTTTACGTGAACGCCCTGTGACACTGTATAAACGCGATAAAAATAATGTTTATATTTCTGCTGGCTTAAACCAAGGTGACTTAATTGCCGTCACTAAAATCGAACACCTCTATGACGGTATGCCTGTACGCTTAAGTACAGATGCTGCGATTGAAGAAGTAGATAACGAAGAGCAATTAGCCCAGACAGGAGCGCAGTAATGGATCCTAAAAAAGGGATAATTTCTTGGTTTGCTCGTAATAGCGTCGCAGCCAATTTATTAATGATCTGTATTTTAGTCGGCGGTTTACTCACCGCAATGACCATCAATAAAAAGATTTTTCCAAGCTTTGAACTCAATATTATTTCGATTAACGTGGCCTATCCAGGCGCTGCTCCTCAAGAGATTGAGGAAGGGATAAATATCAAAATCGAAGAAGCTATAAAAGAAGTTGAGGGCATTAAAGAAGTCACAACAATTGCTGCTGAAGGCGCTGGGCGAGTTCAAATTGAAGTCGAGACTAGTTACGATGCCGATAAGGTTCTTGATGAAGTTAAACTACTGATAGACGCCATCTCGACTTTCCCACAAAGCATCGAAAAGCCAAATATCTACCGTGTAAAACCCCAAGAAAACATCTTATATGTATCGGTATATGGTGACCTCGCCTTACATGAAATGAAAGAGCTCGCCAAAGATATTCGTGAGGAAATCACCAATTTACCAGGCGTCACCCGAGCTGATGTTATTGGTGTACCACAATACGAAATCGCTATTGAAGTCACTGAATTCAAACTTCAAGAATACGGTCTAACTTTCGCACAAGTGGCACAAGCGGTTCAGCGCTCTTCGATTGACTTACCCGGCGGTTCTATTAAGGCCCACGACGGAAATATATTATTAAGAACTAAGGGGCAAGCCTATACAGGTACCGAGTTTTCCAACATCGTAGTAAAAACCAATGCTGATGGTTCTCGTGTCTACTTAGATGATATTGCATCCATCAATGATGGCTTTACCGAAGGACTAAATTACACCCGCTTTAACGGCCAAGAAGTAGTCATGGTTGAAGTGTTCAGTGTAGGCGATCAAAGCTCACTCAACATTTCAGAGCAAGTAAATCGTTACATTGATGAAAAGAAACTTGAATTACCAACTCAAATTAAACTCGATATCTGGGGTAATATTGCTTATTACTTGCAAGGTCGCCTCGACTTAATGCTAAGTAATATGTTTTCAGGGGCGCTATTGGTCTTTCTGATTCTTGCTCTCTTTATGCGTATTCGCCTAGCCTTTTGGGTAATGATGGGACTACCGGTATGTTTCCTTGGCACATTATTATTTATGCCAACAGGAATGTTCGGCCTATCAATTAATATGATCACCTTATTTGCTTTTATTATGGTATTGGGAATCGTCGTCGACGATGCCATCGTCATTGGGGAGAGCGCTTATAGTGAAATAGAAAAGAATGGCCAAAGCCTTGATAATGTCGTGACAGGAGCGCAGCGCGTCGCTATGCCTGCAACCTTTGGTGTTTTAACCACTATCGCAGCCTTTATACCAATGGTGCTTGTTGAAGGACCAATGAGCGCTTTCACCGAGTCGATTGGCTACGTGGTTATTCTTTGTCTACTGTTCTCCTTAGTGGAATCAAAGCTAATTTTGCCTTCGCATTTAGCGAACATGAAAGTCCCTAAACCGGGACACAAGGCCAATGTACTTGAACGATTCCGCGGTAAGTTTGATAAAGGATTAAAATACTTTATCAAGAACCTTTATCGCCCGACACTGCAACGAGCTATCCACTTTAGATACAGTGTATTAGCTGGCTTTATCGGTTTGTTATTTGTCTGCGGTTCATTGCTGGGCGGTGGTTTAGTTCGTTGGGTTTTCTTCCCAGATATTCCAAGTGACTTCATTCAAGTAAATATTGACATGACAGAGTCAACTGCCGAAGAGACCACCAAAGCAACGGCGCAAAAAATTGAGAATGCACTATACAAGACCAACCAACAGCTATTATCAGTCTATGGTGATGATGTCGTACAACATAGCTTTGTCAGCATGAACTCTCAAACCAACATTTTCATTTTCGCTGAGCTTAAAAAAGGGGAAGATCGAGAAATTAATGGTGTAGAGATAGCAGACGCTTGGCGTGACAATATTCCAGAATTACCCGGAGTAAAAAAATTAACAATGAATGCCTCAACCGGTGTGGGTGGTGGTGATCCGATAGCCTTTAAGCTAACAGGAAAAAATCTTGAGTCATTAAATGCTGCAACAAAAGAGCTGAAAGCAACATTGTCTGAATATGAAGGCTTAGTTGATATTGCTGACTCAGCATCGTCGGGTCGTCAGGAAATTAAACTGGCAATAAAACCTAGTGCTGAGGCCTTGGGGATTTCGCTATCAGATTTAGCCCAACAGGTTCGCTGGAGTTTTTACGGCTTTGAGGCGCAACGTATTTTACGCGGCACCGAAGAAATCAAAGTAATGGTTCGTTACCCATTAGAAGATCGTCGCACTATCGGTCACCTTGAGCAAATGCGTATCCGTACTAGCAACGGTACTGAAGTCCCTTTCTCGTCTGTGGCAACGATTGAGTTAGGAGAAGGGTTATCAAACATTACCCGCGTCGATGGTAAACGTTCTGTTACGGTAACCGCTAATGTCAATAAAGACAAAGTCGAGCCAGGTAAAGTTACCCGTGATATAGAGAAAGAATACATCCCGAAGTTATTGAACAAATACCCTGATGTGAGCTCTGAGTTAAGTGGAGAGGCGAAAGAAGAAGGTGAAGCGGTCTGGGGCTTAGCCAAGGGCGCATTCTTTGCCTTATTTGCTATCTATGCCTTGATGGCAATCCCGCTAAAATCATACAGTCAGCCAATCATTATTATGTCGGTCATTCCGTTCGGCGTGATCGGGGCGATTTTTGGCCACTTTATTATGGGCTTATCACTGAGTCTATTATCACTCTTTGGCATCGTGGCTCTCATCGGGGTCGTGGTGAATGATTCACTCGTCATGGTTGATTATGTTAATCAAGCACGTGCTGCGGGACATTCGATTAAAGAATCCGTGGTCGATGCAGGTTGTAGCCGCTTTAGAGCGATTATCTTGACTTCATTAACAACCTTCTTTGGTTTAATCCCGATCATGAGTGAAACGAGTTTACAGGCACAGATTTTAATCCCAATGGCCGCTTCCATCGCTTTTGGTATTTTATTCTCAACAGTGATCACCCTGTTCTTAGTGCCGTCTCTGTATGTCATTGGCTCGGATATGAGACGCCACATGAGGCGGTTCACTAATATCTACCGTGATAATCCAAAGCCGTTGCAAAGCTAATATAGACAAGTAACCAAGCAAAAGGCCATAACAGTGTTATGGCCTTTTAATTTGTATCTATATACTTCTATAATCGTTAAAAAATAAAAACCAAGCTGACGGATGTTTCTGTATCCGTTTTCTCTTTACCTTCCCCAGGCAAACTATCTCGCCTCAAAGCAAATGCTAACTTCATTTTTAAATTTTCTAAAATGCTAGTGCTTAATGCACTTTCTGAGCGAATAATGTCAGATGCATCTTGATCGAGAGCTAAGTCAGCGACAACCTTTTGGCTAAACTCAGATTGATCACTAAATTTAACTTTTAAATTAGTGCCAATATGAGCAATACGCTGGCTTTCATCACGATCATCAAATTTTTTTAAATTATAACCAGGACCAATATCAGCATCCCATCGGATGTACTCATTATCGTATAACCGTTGGGTGTAACCTGCCGCAAATAAGGAGATTGAGTTATGTTCTGCAAATTGGTCTTTCTCATATTCAGCAATCGCAAATGAACTGGCATGCTCGGAGAAGTGTAAGTTATTTTTTAAACTGATTTTCCAACGATTTGCACTCACTTCATCATTATCTTTCTTACGATAAGATTGAGCGATATATGTAATCCGACCATATTCATAACCAAGGCTGCCCTTTAGTTTGGCCTTAAATGACTTTGTTTCAGTATTACCTGTAGTAAAACTTCCGCCGACTTCAGCCGCAAGCTCCCACTCTTTATCTGTGTCACTAGATTCAATTTCAAAAGCCGACTCGACATATTGGCTTTTAACCAATTTGCTCTCAGCAAAAGAAACTGGTGAATAAAACGCTGTTATCGGTGCCGCGAAAAACAGTACAACTCGTTTCATTAGGTAAACTCTTTCCTCAAATAAAAAAAAACGCTAGCCTCACAGCTAGCGTTTATATTATATACGATACTTGATGAAACTAGAAAGTGTAAAGTAGCGTAATTGTGGTCTCAGTATCAACACTTTTCTTATCTTCACTCGCATTGTTGTCATGACGAATAGTCAATCCAACTTTCATTGCAAGCTCGCCTAAGATGTTTGCGGTAATTGCAGTCTCTGAGCGAGACAATGTCGACTTATCGCTTTCTAGTGCAACATCACTAACAAGAATTTGAGTGAACTTAGACGTTTCTGATAACGTATTTTCATACGATAAACCTAAGTGAACAATACCTACCTGTTCCGAATCGCCACCATTAACGTCAAAGTATTTAATACCCGGACCGATATCACCATCAAGCAATGATGTGTCTGTTTTAAATAAACGCTTGCTGTAACCGCCAGCTAAACTAGACACTGAATCGTAGTCGCTAAACTTATCTTGCTCATGTTCACCTAAAATGAACATACTGCTCGTTTCATCGATAATGTACGAACCTTTCGCGCCCAACTTCCAACGCGACGCCGTTTTCTTTTCAGCATCTTCGCTGTATAGAATGTCTGCGTAGTAGTTGTTATTCCATTCCGCCAGTGTGTGCGTCGCATCAACCTTAGCTTTTAACGTTGATGTTTCAGTGTTACCGGTTGTCATCGTACCGCCAAGCTCAGCGGTTGCTTGCCAGCTTCGCTCTTCAGCCATAACAGGCATCGCGACTACAGCAGCTAACGCTACGCTAGATAATAATGTTTTCATGTTACTTTTCCGCGTTCGCTTGGTTTTGGATATGAACATCCATTTGTGGGTAAGGAATACCAATATTTTCTTCGTCTAAACGGATCTTAATCGTTTCCATTAAGTCAAAGTATACAGTCCAGTAATCTTCTGTTTTAGCCCAAGGACGTACGACAAAATTCACTGAGCTATCAGCGAGTTCTGAGACTGCAATAGTTGCTTCTTCATCTTTTAACACTAATTTATGCGCAGCAACAATTTCAGTTAATACTTGCTTTGCATGTTTAATGTCTGCGTCGTAGCTAACACCAACAACGATATCCACACGTCGAGTTTCACGCGCAGAATAGTTAATAATCGCCGAACCAACAATCGCAGAGTTAGGTAAGATAATTTCTTTGTTATCAACACTGCGAATAATAGTTGAGAATAATTTAATTGATTCAACAATACCTGACTCACCAGCCGCTTCAATGAAGTCACCTGATTTGAATGGACGGAATGCAATGATTAATACCCCAGCTGCAAAGTTTGATAACGAACCTTGTAGCGCAAGACCAACCGCTAAACCAGCCGCACCAATAATAGCGATAAATGAAGCAGTTTGAACACCTAACTGACTTAATGCAGCGATGATCACAAACGCCATCATTAAACCGTAAGATAAACTTTGTACAAAGCTAACAATAATTGGGTCTAGCTTGCGCTTTTCCATTAGTTTGCCAATGCCTTTACTGATAACGTTAGCAATCTTTGAACCAACCCAGTAAATAACAACAGCTACCGCAAAAGCGATCGCGTAGTTAATAATTGTATTAGAGTGGTCGCTGTACCACTGCTGAATCATTTCCATAATAGTTTCCTTAGTTTATTAGGCGTCAATAATATGACGAAATCGGCGTCATCATACCCAGTTTTTCTAAAAATCCAACCTAAATTTAGTAAAAATAGTTAATTTGAATGATTTTTTTTTGAACCATGAATGGTTAAGCAAAGGTTCATATTTAGGGCGAAAAAAAAGGCACTTTTCATGCCTTTTTATGCAAGAGCTAAATTGACTTCAAATTAAGCCACTTTAGCCCAATGGTTGTTCAACCAATTACAGTACTTTAGCGTCTAACTCACCGGTTAGGTAGCGTTGGAACATTTGTTCCAGTGTTAATGGTTGAATCTTGCTTGCCATACCAACACAACCAAAAGCTTCGTAACGATCAACACAAATATCTTCCATGGCTTTTTGAGCTACAGAGAAATATTTACGCGGATCAAATTCTGAAGGATTTTGCGCCATAAAGCGACGGATAGCCCCCGTTGAAGCTAAACGTAAATCTGTGTCGATGTTAACTTTACGCACACCAAACTTAATCCCTTTAACAATCTCTTCTACAGGGACACCGTAAGTTTCTGGAATCTCTCCACCAAACTCATTGATTACTGCTAACCACTCTTGTGGCACAGATGATGAACCATGCATAACTAAATGAGTGTTAGGGATACGTGCGTGAATCTCTTTGATACGATCAATCGCTAAAATATCACCCGTTGGTTTACGGGTAAACTTATAAGCACCGTGTGATGTACCAATAGCAATAGCTAATGCATCACAATTAGTCGCTTTAACAAAGCTTGCCGCTTCATCCGGGCTTGTTAGCATTTGATCATGACTCAAGATACCTTCAGCACCAACACCATCTTCTTCACCAGCCATGCCTGTTTCTAATGAGCCTAGACAGCCGATTTCGCCTTCTACTGACACACCACAAGCATGAGAGAAGTCTACAGTACGCTTAGTTACATCAACATTGTAATCATAATCAGAAGGTGTTTTACCGTCTGCTTTTAATGAGCCATCCATCATTACTGATGAAAAGCCTAATTGAATTGAACGTTGACATACGTCAGGTGACGTACCATGGTCTTGATGAATACACACAGGGATATGTGGGAATTCTTCAATTGCAGCATTCATTAACGCTTTTAAAAACGGAGCACCTGCGTATTTGCGCGCACCAGCAGACGCTTGCACAATTACTGGGCTATCCGTACGATCGGCCGCTTCCATAATGGCACGCATTTGCTCTAGGTTATTGACGTTAAACGCTGGGATCCCGTAGCTGTGCTCAGCTGCATGATCTAAAAGTTGACGCAATGAAATTAAAGCCATTGTTTTGTTCCTGTCACTATTGTGGGCTAAAAAGTGCCCTAAAATTAAAGAGTAGGATAATTAAAAAAATCCTGCTCCCCGAAAAACAATTGTCGCTGATGTCATACTTACTACGAGTGATGTACATCAGCTTATCGATGATAGTTAGTTGAATCTAGTCAACTTTAGATTAATCTTTAGCCGCTCGTTGCTCTAAGATTTCAACCGCTGGTAATTTCTTACCTTCTAAGAATTCTAAAAATGCACCACCACCTGTTGAGATATAAGATACATCATCAGCAATACCGTATTTATCAACCGCAGCTAATGTGTCACCACCACCAGCAATTGAGAAAGCTTTTGATTTTGCAATGGCACGAGCAATTGCTTCAGTGCCTGCACCAAATTGATCAAACTCAAATACACCAACTGGGCCATTCCATACGATAGTACCGGCATTTTCTAAGATACTTGCTAGCGCTGCCGCTGAGTCAGGACCGATATCGAAAATCATTTCGTTATCATTAACTTCAGTTACTGGCTTAAGTGTAGCAGTTGCAGTTTCTGCAAACTCAGTTGCCACAACAACATCGGTTGGTACTGGAATATCGCCGTTATTAGCTTGGGCATTAGCTGTGAGCTGCTTAGCATCAGCAATCAAGTCTGCCTCATACAATGATTTACCTACTTGATGATCCGCTGCTGCAATAAAGGTGTTAGCAATACCACCACCGACAACCAGCTGATCAACAACCGTAGAAAGACTTTCTAAAACAGTAAGTTTTGTTGATACCTTTGAGCCACCAACGATAGCAACCATTGGGCGCGCAGGATTATCCAGTGCTTTTGATAGCGCAGAAAGCTCACCTGATAATAATGGGCCTGCACACGCCACAGGAGCATACTTAGCAACACCGTGTGTTGATGCTTGCGCGCGATGGGCAGTACCAAAGGCGTCCATGACATAAACATCACATAACGCAGCTAGCTTTTGTGCTAATGCATCATCGTTTTTCTTTTCGCCTTGATTAAAGCGAACATTTTCAAAAACAACTAATTCACCCGCCGCCACTTCTACACCGTTAAGGTAATCAGAAACTAAACGAACATTAACGTCTAGAGCGTCATTAAGGTAGTCAACTACAGGTTGTAATGAATAGGCACTATCAAACTCACCTTCAGTCGGACGACCTAAATGCGACATAACCATCACAGCAGCGCCTTGCTCTAAAGCCAGTTTAATTGTTGGTAACGCCGCACGTAAGCGTGCATCAGAGGTTACCTTGCCATCCTTTACAGGTACATTTAGATCTTCACGAATTAGCACACGTTGGTTGCTTAATGATAAATCCGTCATTTTGATCACAGACATTGACTATCCTTTTAAATTATCTAAATTAATAAAAATTAAACCGCTCGGCTCATCGCCAAGCTGGTATCTAACATTCTGTTTGCAAAACCCCATTCGTTATCACACCACAGTAATAATTTTACTAGGTGACCATCACTAACACGGGTCTGAGTGCCATCAACAATACTGGAGTGCGGATCATGATTAAAATCACATGACACTAACGGCATCTCGGTATAATCAAGTACTTGGCCTAAGCCATTGTTGGCTTCATTTTTTAACATTCGATTGATGGTATCGATATCAACGCGGTGTTCAACGCTAACGCTTAAATCCATTGCGGTGACATTAACTGTTGGCACACGAACAGAAATTGCTTCCATCTTGCCTTTTAGGCTCGGCAGAATCCGCTCAACACCTTGAGCTAATTTTGTGTCAACGGGGATGATCGACTGACTTGCTGCGCGCGTACGTCGCAAGTCACTATGATAAGCGTCAATCACTTGTTGATCGTTCATTGATGAATGAATCGTGGTAATAGTACCGCCCTTAATTGTGTAGTGGCGATGTAATGCTTCAATCACAGGTACAACACAATTGGTGGTACACGATCCATTAGACACAATCAAATCGTCTTTACTCAGCAGCTTCTCATTCACACCAAAGATCACTGTTTTATCAACATCTGGTGCCGCTGGCTGACTAAACAACACCTTTTTCGCTCCCGCATTAATATGTGCATTTGCATCATCACGGCTAGAAAAGACGCCACTACATTCCAGAACAATATCAATACCTAGCTCAGCCCAAGGTAAGTCACTTGGTTTAGCTACATTAAATAACTTGATGCGGTCATCAGCCACGATCAAGGTTTGGTTGTCAACACTCACCGGAAACTGAAAGCGACCGTGGGTACTATCGAACTGAGTTAGATGTGCCATCGCTGTTGGCTCTGCTAATTCATTGATTGCTACCACTTCAATTTCTTTATTGTACTGACCTTCATATAAGGCGCGTAAAACGCTTCGACCAATACGGCCATAACCATTTATTGCGACTCTTAACTTCGACATGAATCCACCATAAAAAGTAAGGCCGCTTGCAAGCGGCCTTAGGAGTTATACTATTGATTTCGCTACATTGACAACGTTGTCAGTAGTGAAGCCGAAGTGCTTGAAAAGCTCCCCGGCTGGCGCCGACTCACCGAAGGTGGTCATCCCGACGACTTTACCGCCAAGCCCAACATACTTATACCAGTAATCGGCAATGCCTGCTTCAACCGCAACACGTGCTGTGACCGCTGCTGGTAATACCGACTCTTTATAAGCCGCGTCTTGAGCATCAAACACATCAGTTGCAGGCATAGATACAACACGCACCTTAGTCCCTTGGTTAGTTAACTCGCTAGCAGCATCCATAGCTAGAGCAACTTCAGAGCCTGTAGCGATTAAGATAACCTGCGGTTGCCCTTCGCAATCAAGTAACACATAACCACCACGTGCAGCATCTTTCACTTGTTGCTCGTTACGTGCTTGACCTGGTAAGTTCTGACGAGAGAAAATCAATGATGTTGGGCCATCAGTACGTTCAACTGCATGACGCCATGCAATTGCTGATTCAACTTCATCACACGGACGCCACGTTGACATGTTTGGCGTTAAGCGTAATGAAGCGATTTGCTCAACTGGTTGATGGGTTGGACCATCTTCACCTAAACCGATTGAATCATGCGTGTACACAAAAATTGCAGGCTGTTGCATTAATGCTGCCATACGTAGCGCATTACGAGCATATTCCATAAACATTAGGAACGTTGCACCGTATGGCTTAAAGCCTCCGTGCAGTGCCATACCGTTCATAATCGCAGACATACCGAACTCGCGCACACCGTAATGAACGTAGTTACCACTTGCATCTTCAGCTGTAACCGCTTGAGAACCAGACCACATGGTTAAGTTTGATGGTGCTAAATCAGCGCTACCACCTAGTAATTCTGGTAACAGTGGGCCAAACTTGTTTAATGTATTTTGTGATGCTTTACGTGATGCAATGTTGCCTTGATTAGCTTGAAGTTCGCTAATATAGCTATCCATTGTTTCTTCCCAGTTCACTGGTAAGTCACCCGATAAACGACGCTGTAATTCAGCTGCTAATTCAGGGTAAGCCGCTTGATAAGCAGTAAACTTATCGTTCCAAGACGATTCATCTGCAGCACCTTGCTCACGACCATTCCACTCATTACTGATGTCAGTAGGAATTTCAAAAGGAGCGTGAGACCAGTTTAAAAACTCACGTGCAGCTGCAATTTCTTCAGCACCTAATGGAGCACCGTGACAATCATGGCTGCCACCTTTATTTGGTGAACCGTAACCAATCGTTGTTTTACAACAGATTAGTGTCGGACGCTTAGTATCAAGTTGAGCCGCTTCAATCGCCGCTTTAATTTGTGCGCTATCATGGCCATCGACATCAGCAATAACGTGCCAACCGTAAGACTCAAAACGTTTAACTGTATCGTCAGTGAACCAACCTTCCACTTCACCATCGATTGAGATCCCGTTATCATCCCAAAATGCAATCAGTTTGCCTAAGCCTAACGTACCGGCTAATGAACACGCTTCATGAGAGATACCTTCCATTAAACAACCATCACCTAAGAATGAATAGGTGTAATGATCAACAACGTCATGACCTTCACGGTTAAATTGTGCGCCTAACGTTTTCTCCGCCATCGCCATACCAACTGCATTGGTGATACCTTGGCCTAATGGACCAGTAGTTGTTTCAACACCTGGCGCATAACCATACTCTGGATGGCCTGGAGTTTTAGACCCCATTTGACGGAAGTTTTTCAACTCTTCAATTGGTAAGTCATAACCTGATAAGTGGAGTAGAGAATAAAGCAACATTGAACCATGGCCATTTGATAAAATAAAACGGTCACGATCAGCCCATTCTGGATTTGCTGGGTTGTGCTTTAGAAAATCACGCCATAAAACTTCGGCGATATCAGCCATGCCCATAGGCGCTCCTGGGTGACCTGAGTTGGCTTGCTGAACAGCATCCATACTCAATGCGCGAATAGCATTAGCTAACTCTTTACGTGATGGCATACAAACTCCTACGACTAGGTATTTAGGGAATAATTTTTATGCGCATATTGTCGCTGAAACACAGCGTTTTTACAATCACAAACTGGGGTAAACTGGAGGTGTTTGTGTAAAATTTCATAGACCTTTAGCTAATAGCTTAATCAATAACCACTAATGCGAGTAAAAAAGCATCAGCAAAGCTATGAAAAGCAAACATTAAGTAATACAGTATCACCTATTTTTCTAACAATTATTCGTGAATCAGCATGTGGTCTAATGCCTTTAAAACGTTAATCCATTTCAGCAGAAGCATTGCTGTAATTCTAACATTTCTCTTTCTAGGAAAGGCACTTACCCAACTCACCGGTCTTCCAATACCGGGCAGTATTTGGGGATTATTATTACTATTTACTTGTTTAAGTTTACGCATAATCCCACTAAAACTGGTGCAACCAAGCACAAATCTCCTATTGAGCTACATCACACTTTTTTTTGTTCCTGTTGGTGTAGGGTTACTAGAACACCTACAACTTTTGTCGAATCATTGGCCTGTTATCGTAATAAGCAGCTTAGTGAGTACCTTTATTGTCCTTATTTGTGTTGGAAAACTCTACCAATACCTAATAAAAGGAAACCATAATGATCTATAGCTATCTATTAGCCACTGTTATCGTCTTCTTAGGGTGCAAATGGCTTTTGGCATCATTCAATCACCCTTTGGCCAATCCACTATTGTGGAGTATTGTTACTTTCATTACTCTATTTAGCGTTACCCCCTTAGATTATCAAGATTACGCTCAAGCCAATACACTATTTATTGCATTATTAGAGCCAGCAGTCGTCGCATTAGCTATTCCTCTCTTTCTGCAGTTGCAGCAAATCAAAGCACAAAAATTTGCCATATTCCTTAGCTGCAGCGTTGGTGTTTTTATGGCATTGATCAGTGGCACAGCCACCGCATGGTTAATGACGAACGATTTACAGTTGTTATTATCATTACTCCCTAAATCAGTTACTAGCCCTATCGCTATGGCAATAGCTAATCAAGTAGGTGGCATTGCCTCTTTAAGCGCTGCGGTAGTGATATTCGTTGGCTTAGTGGGTGCAGTTTTCGGTTTTCAGATTCTAAAGTTATTTAATATCACCAATAAACAAGCGCAAGGGGTTGCGATGGGATGCAGTGCACATGCCATTGGAACAGCTAAGGCAATCGAAGCGGGTCAAACCCAAGGCGCATTTAGTTCATTAGCATTAGTTATTTGCGGTGTAATGACCGCTATACTTGCTCCGTTGTTTGCTTGGTTTATTGCCTTTTTATAATTAAAGTGAAATTTTTTACACTAAATAAGGTCTATATAAACTATAACTTCTAGCTAAAATTTCGTTATTTTTTATAATGTAATATAAAGAATATTTTAGAAACAGCATTGTGCAGCAAAGAGTGTTCCCATGTCTCCATTACCCAGTTTAGTGTTACTTTGTAAAAAGCCTGCCTTACACCATGGCAAACAACGCCTAGCATCATCGATTGGCGCAGAGCAAGCATTGGTATTTGCCGAACTATTTTTACGCTGTGCACTGGAAGATTTAGAGCAATGGTCTGGGCATGTCATCATCTCCCCGGCAAGCCAACAAGATAATCTATGGGCACAAAGCTTATTAAGCCGTTCCGTTACCATTGTTGCACAACCTGCAGGAAATTTAGGTGAGCGAATCAATCAACTCGACCAGCAACTAAGACAGCAAGGCCACCAGCAGCTAATTTATATGGGAAGTGATGCGCCAAGTTTAATGCCAGAACACTATCTTCAAGCAGCAAGATTGTTAATAAAACATGACATAGCACTCACCCCAGCAATCGATGGCGGTGTCACCTTAATGGCTAATCGTGTTCCTTGGCCTGATATGCAACTATTACCTTGGAGTACAGCACAACTAGGCAGTGCACTAGCACGTTTATGCCAAACCAATCAATTGTCTGTGGCTCAAGGCGATGTAACATCAGATGTAGATACACTCATTGATTTGCAACAATTAAGGGCTAAGCTAGTCGATGATAAACGCCCTGCAAGACAAGTCCTTGCGCAACAACTAATCTCATTCCTTAACCACTTTAACCATTGAGCATCTATATATGAGCAAAGCTTCAGCCGCGACAGCGCAAAACGAACAAGTACAACAATATTACGGTCAAACATTGCAAGGTTCCCATGATTTGCAAACGAATGCCTGTTGTACCGATGATGCTATGCCGCAGTACCTCAAACCCATCTTAAGTAACATTCATGATGAAGTCATGATGCGATATTATGGTTGTGGCCTCGTTAGCCCTGAGCAACTTCTTGGCACACGCATTCTTGACTTAGGCAGTGGTTCGGGCCGCGATTGTTACGCTCTTGCCCAACTCGTCGGTGAACAAGGGGAAGTGATCGGCGTCGACATGACGGACGAACAACTTGACGTCGCTAACCGTCACATTGAGTATCATCAACAAAAATTTGGATACCAACAACCAAACACTCAATTTAAAAAAGGCTATTTAGAGCAACTCGATCTATTAGATTTAGCGCCAAATAGTTTTGATGTGATTGTCTCAAATTGCGTCATCAATCTATGTTCAGACAAGGCTGCTGTTTTAAAGCACGCATTTGACTTATTAAAGCCCGGTGGTGAATTATATTTTAGTGACGTTTACGCCAATAAACGCGTTCCAAAAGACCTAGTCGATGATCCTCTTCTTTATGGCGAATGCTTAAGCGGCGCTTTATATTGGAACGATTTCATTAATCTCGCTAAAGCGGCAGGCTTTACCGACCCACGCTTGGTTGAGGATCGTCCAATCACAGTTGATAACCCAATGCTACAAGAAAAAATAAAGCATATTGACTTTTATTCTGCTACTTACCGCCTATTTAAACTCCCTGAATTAGAAAGTCACTGTGAAGATTATGGCCAAGCAGTAATTTATCAAGGAACTATTGAGCACCACCCTCATGCATTTACCCTAGATAAACATCATCATATTGAAACAGGTAAAGTGTTCCCAGTATGTGGAAATACCTGGCGTATGCTCCATGACACCCGCTTTGCCCCACACTTTACCTTTATCGGTAACTTCGATACCCACTATGGAATCTATGCCGATTGCGGTACAAGCTTACCCTTTGACCAAAGCAGCGCAGTAAATAGCGGTGGTGGCGGTTGTTGTTAGGAGGATCTATGACAGCAATTATCAAGATGACCGACAAGTCACAAGAATGGTATACCACGCCCACTAATGAACCGCGAGGCTATATACAGCCCGGAAAATTAAAAGAGCTGTGGTTTCACACTGGCACCCGCTGTAATTTAGCCTGTGATTTTTGTTTAGAGGGTTCAAGTCCTAGCGATAAACGCTTAGCAGCCCCCAAGTTTGAAGAGGCAAAGCCTTTTATCGACCAAGCAATCAGCATGGGGGTTGAGCAGTTTTCTTTTACTGGAGGCGAACCCTTTCTAGTCAAAGATATTATCAAAATGATCGACTACGCCTCACAGCATTGCCCCGTATTAGTATTAACCAATGGAACGAAGCCACTGATTAAGCGCTTTGAGTCGTTAAGGGCATTAAGTGATAACCCTCACCCTATATCATTAAGGGTTAGTTTTGACCATTTAGACCCCACTGCGCATGACGCCCACCGTGGAGAAGGTAACTTTGCAAAAGCTCTGTCGGGCTTAATAGCGCTCCATCAGGCAGGCTTTCATGTTTCCATAGCTAGGCATATGGAAAAAGATGAAAACCAAGCCAAGATTGAACAGGGTTTTAGGCAATTATTTCAATTAAATGGGTTGCCCCAAGACCTTCATATTGTTGCCTTCCCTGACTTCCTCACACCGGGTTCATTACCGCACGTGCCACATATCAGTGAGCACTGCATGACCCATTATCAAAATGAAAAAAGTCGAAGTCAGTTTATGTGCCATAGTTCAAAAATGGTGATTAAATATCAAGGTGAAATGCAAGTATACGCTTGTACCCTCGTCGACGATGATAAAGAGTATGGGCTAGGTCAAGACTTAGTGATAGCGCAACAACAACGTATCAGCATGAAGCATCATCGGTGTTATAGCTGCTTTGCATACGGCAGTTCATGTAGCGAGCGTTAATACAACAACTTGATTGCTACCATCAGGTGCAAGATAAAATAAAACAGTGAATCACGAGATTCCCGACCAAACTTTCACTGTAATAATCAACACTGACGGCAGACGTCATAACAAGGAAAGCATATGTTAGCTATTATCGGTGGGACAGGCATTTATCAACTCGATGGCCTTAGCATCACATCCACACATCACATGACAACCCCTTTTGGTGATCCGTCAGCAGATATCATCGAAGGTACGTTTAATGGGAGTAATATCTTATTTCTTCCCCGTCACGGGGAACATCATCAGTTATTACCTCACGAAGTAAACTACCGGGCCAATATCTGGAGCTTAAAGCAGTTAGGTGCAACACAAGTAATCGGTATTTCGGCTACAGGCTCTCTGCAACAAGAAATTGAGCCAGGTGATTTATCACTACCAAATCAATACATCGACTTTATTAAAAGTCCACGTGACAAAACGTTTTTCGGTCATGGCTTAGCAGCTCATATATCAACAGCGCAGCCGACCTGTCAGCGCCTGGCAGATGGCATTGCCGAAGTCGCTCACCAGCAGCAACAAACTATCCACCGTGATAAAACTTACGTCTGTGTTGACGGTCCACGATTAGGAACTCAGGCTGAGAGTTTATTCTTTAAGAATGCAATGCAGGCCGACTTAGTCGGGATGACCAATGTGCCCGAAGTCTTTTTAGCCGCTGAGGCCCAACTTTGTTACACCACCCTAGCTATCGCGACAGATTATGATAGCTGGCAAGACGACCCCGCGCTGCATGTCACCGTTGAACAAGTCATTAGTCGTTACGGTTCCAGCTTAGAGCGTGCTAAAGAAGTCTTAAAGCAATACTTGTTAACACATCAGTCTGAAATAGACTGCCCATGCCGCCATAGCTTAGACAATGCCATCTTAACGCCTGAAGCAGCAAGAACGCCACAGCACCAAGAGCTACTTGAAGTGCTGCAACGTTAATAATATTGACCGTGTTAACAACCAAATTGCTTGCCATTATTATCCCAATTGCTCCTGATGAAACTCAATGGCAACAGCTCTGTCATGACTTTGCATTACTGCCCCAGGCCACTGAGGTCATTTTCGTGATAGCCAAGGGACACGACATTGATATACACCCTATCATTGAGCGTTTCCCACGATTGACGATAAAACTGATTCGCAGTGTTCAAGGGCGGGCACAGCAATTAAATGCAGGAGCTCTCGCAGCCAATAACCCATACTTGTGGTTTTTACACGCAGACTCACGCTTGACCCAACATAACATTGACGCCTTATTGAACGCGATAAAGCGCCCATCAGCAAACCAAGGATTGTTTTATTTTGATTTATACTTTTACGATAAAGCATCAAAGTGGTTGACACTCAACGAGTGGGGAGCAAAACTTCGCTCCAATTGGCTAGGGATTCCATTTGGCGATCAAGGTTTTGCTATCGAGCATAAACTATTTAAACAACTCGGTTGTTACGATATAACGGCGCCTTTTGGTGAAGATCACTTGTTGGTATGGCAAGCTAAATTACAGCACGTAAAATGCTACCCTCTTGGCAGCCCACTTGCCACCAGCGCTCGTAAATATCAACAATATGGCTGGCTCAACTTAAGTTGGCGCTATCAAATACTGTGGCCGAAACAAGCTTGGCCCCATTTCAAAAAGCTTCTTGCACATCGATTGTTACAGAGTAAATAATTATTCGCTTGTAATCCGTAAGCGCCAGCACTAGACTTTTCGCTAAATTAATAAGCTTTGAGAATATTATGAATAAAAAAGTTATCAGTGCGGCAGTAGCAATCGCCCTTGGCTCAATTACTCTGACGGCATGTCAGCACACACCAAAGGCTGTTGAAGCGGTACAACAAGTATCAGCAGAACAGCAAGCACAGCTCTTTTCAACACAATTTATTGAGGCCTTATGGCAACTTTCACCAACTTGGGCCCTATATAGCGGCTATCATAAGTATGATGACCAGTTAGTGATCCCTAATGACTTATCTCGCCAAAAAACCTTGGCCTTTGTTGCTGCACAACGCAAACTATTATCAAAGATCGACCAGTCAAAATTATCAGACAGTAGCCGCATCGATTTAACATTGATTGAAAACTTACTTGACTCATCAGAGTGGGAAGTAAGCACTTTCAAGTCGTGGCAATGGCAACCGTCGCAATATAATGTTGCAGGTGGTTTCGCTCAAGTTATTAATGGGGATTATGCTCCTCTCGAGCAGCGCTTAAGCTCTGTTCTCACTCGTTTAACGTCTGTTGATGACTACTATAAAGCCGCTCGTGAAAACATTAGCAACCCAACCCTTGAGCACACTAAACTAGCGGTTATGCAAAACCAAGGTGCATTAGGCGTGTTCTCTGATGACTTAATCGAGCAAGCACAACAATCACAACTAAGTCATGAGCAAAAAGCACAGTTTAAAGAGCGTGTATTAGCCGCCCGCACGACCATCACTAAACACATCGACTGGCTTGAAAAGCTACAAGCCGATCTTGAAGAAAATGGTGCGCGTGACTTCCGTATTGGTAGTGAGTTATACCAACAAAAATTTGCCTTAGACATTCAATCAAACTTAACAGCAAAGCAGCTGTATAACAAAGCAGTTGATGATAAACAACGTGTCTTAGCTGAGATGGAGACCTTAGCTCATAAGTTATGGCCAACTTACTTTCCAAACCAAGCGAAACCACAAAACCGACAGCAACTCATTAGCCAGTTAATTGAAAAACTATCGGTTAAGCACGTTAAACGGGAAGACTTTGTTAGCGACATTCGCCAACAGATCCCTGAGCTTGAAGCCTTTGTTAATGACAAAAACTTAATCACTTTAGATAAAGAGAAACCATTAGTAGTTCGTGAAACACCAAGCTACATGCGTGGCTTTGCAGGTGCATCAATCAGTGCACCAGGTCCATACGATAAAAAAGCTAACACTTATTACAACGTAACTCCGCTTGATAACATGACGGAAGAGCAAGCTGAGAGTTACTTACGTGAATACAACCACTGGGTACTTCAAGTATTAAATATTCATGAAGCGGTTCCGGGTCATTATACCCAATTAGTGTACGCCAACATGTCACCAAGCTTAGTTAAAAGCTTATTTGGTAATGGCGCAATGATTGAAGGTTGGGCGGTATACAGTGAGCGTATGATGCTTGAAGAAGGCTACGGTGATTTTGAACCTGAGCTGTGGTTAATGTATTACAAATGGAATCTGCGTGTTATCACTAACACCATTTTAGATTATGAAATTCATAATAAAAACATCAGTAAAGAGCAAGGTTTAAGCTTAATGATGGATGGCGCATTCCAACAACAAGCTGAAGCGGAAGGTAAATGGAACCGCGCTACTTTATCTCAAGTACAGCTAACGAGCTACTACTCAGGCTATCGCGATATTTATGATCTGCGTACTGACTATAAAGCTAAACAAGGCAAAGATTACAGCGTTAAAGCATTCCACGATGAGTTCTTAAGCTACGGCAGTTCACCAGTGAAATACATTCGTGAGCTAATGCTAAATAAATAGTCATTCACGATCATAACCAAAGCCTAGCTCACTCAGCGAGCTAGGCTTTTTTTATTACTGTTGGCCCTGCTCTATACGCTTCTTGATCCGACTTAAAGAAACAGGAGTAATGCCAAGATAGCCAGCTATATCTATTTGCGTTACCTGTGTCATGAGTAATTCGGACTGCTCAATGAGTTTAAGGTACCTTTGCTCAGGGCTAAGACACAAAAACTCATACTCGCGTCGTTCTTTTTTTATTGCTAACTTCATCAATAACTCAATCACCCCAGACGCTAACCCATGATCAAGTTTTGTCTGTGTTATTAATGTGTCATAAGGCAGAGCGATTAAACTAACCTCTTGTAAAGCGATGACATTGAAAGTACACACTTGATTATCAACAAGCGCAGTCAGGTTACCAATAACATCATTGGCAAGAATGAAAGATTTAACCGACTCCGCCCCGTTTTCAGAAATATAAAAGCCCTTCAATAACCCCGACTGAACAAAATACAGCGACCGATTGAGCTCCCCTTGCTTGAATAAATAAGCGCCTTTCTCAAGGGTGATAAAGGTGCCTTGCTCTTTGAGTAATTGATGAAAAGTCATTGGTTATTATCTTAAGTTAATGCGCATAAGGGAGAGTTTAACGATCATTACAGCCGTAAGCACTCAATAACCATTGATTAAGGTAAAAATATGTTTCTAAAGAACAAAAAGATAGTTATCACCGGTGGTACTTCAGGGATTGGCTATCAACTGGTAAAAAAACTCTCCAAGGACAATGCTCTTATTGTCATTGGAAAAGATATAAAAAAATTGCAATCACTCAAGCTAGAGTTCGAACACATCACGACCTATCAAGCAGACTTATCTAATCTCACCGAGGTGAAAGCCATTGGTGAATACCTTAACAATACTTATCCCACGATTGATGTTCTCATTAATAATGCGGCGGTTCAATATACGCCCAAACTAACCGATGTGGCTTTTTGTTATGACACTATCGCTCGCGAAATCAATCTTAATTTCACCAGTATTTGCAGCTTGTGCTATCTGTTGCTACCCACAATGACCCAACAGAGCTCAACTGCAATTATTAATATAAATTCAGGGTTAGCGTTAACCCCGAAAACTCATTCTGCTATTTATTGTGGCACAAAAGGAGCACTCAATATTTTCAGCCAGTCGTTACGCTATCAGCTGAGCAGCACTAACATTGAGGTCTACCAAGCATTTCTCCCAGTCGTTGATACACAAATGACCTACGGTCGAGGCCATGGGAAAATATCAGCGTCAGTCGCAGCAGATAGAATCATTAGTGGTATAAAACGCAATGTGCTAGATAACTACATCGGTAAAGTCACTTTACTAAAATACCTGATGCAGTTTGCTCCATTCATCGGCAGAAGGATTTTAAAAAATGCTTAACCTCCACTCTGATGAAAACAAAAAAAATTCGTTATTGCTCTCTCTCATCGCCCCTTTAATTATTGGAACTAGTCTGATGCAAACAAACACCGTTAACGCACAATCTCACTCCACTCCTACTTTTACGGTAAAAGTCACTAACATAGACAAAGATCGCGGTGGCAATATTATGGTCATGCTCTTCTCACAAGATGGATTTCCTAAAGTGCATAGTAAAGCGTTATCGATTCAAACGCACAAAGCAGAGAGCTCAGAACTGTTATTCAGCTTTGAGCAGACCTTAGAGGAAATAGCAGTGAAAGTGCTCCATGATGAGAATGAAGATACAAAAGTCACCAAGAACTGGACAGGGATTTGGCCAAAAGATGGGCTCGGTTTTACCAATCAACAAAAAGTCACGCTCACAGGCCCACCAAACTATAAAAATTCAAAAGTGAGTAAAGCTCAATATCAAAAAGGCTTATTCATCGCCGTTGTATATCCATAAGGACTCGATGCTATGAAATCATTTATCAAGTTATTATTAGTTATTTTTCTGTTTTTCTCTGCAACATTTGCAGTGATTAAATTCAGCGGTGTGCTCACCGCAGAGCAGATAGAAAGCTGGTTTGCATACGTAGGGGAGCTTAACCTGCTTTATGTCGGTATCTTAATCACCCTATTTTTATTTGCAGATTTATTTATAGCCATTCCTACCTTGACCGTTACTCTTTTAGCAGGCTACTTCTTAGGCCATAGCTTAGCGGTTTTTTTTGTCTCTCTAGGAATGTTCGGCGCTGCAACCTGCGGCTATTTTTTAAGTCATAAGTATGGGCAAAGGGTATTTAGGCTATTAATGAAAAAGGAAAATGATCGTAATGAGGCAATCGACACCTTTAAACGTCATGGTTTCTCGATGGTATTACTCTCTCGTGCAATACCCATTTTACCGGAAGCAACGGCGTGCTTAGCAGGGTTAACCAAAATGCCATTCAAAACCTTTATCCTAGCTTGGAGTATTAGTTCTCTGCCCTACATTATCATCGCCAGTTACGCGGGCTCAATTAGCACCGTGGAAAACCCACAACCTGCAATTTACACAGCCATTGGCTTAACCCTAACACTCTGGCTTACTTGGTATATGTATCGCAAGGCGTCTAAGGTTAGAATACCGAATTAACCTTAACGTGGGCCTAAGTAATATCTCCCCCTTAGCAGCAACGATAAGCCTTGTTGTGCGTCAAAATCACGACAAGGTTTAGCGCGTCTAGCTTTTTACTCATTTATCACCGCTTTTAATTAAAGCGCTCTTCTCGACTTAAGTTGCTCGTTTAACAGTATTTATCGCGGCTCCATTACGTTATACTCAAGTCATAATTTTTAACTTGGCGTTTGATTTTGCTTATTTTAATCCCCTATTTCTTAGCTCTACTTTCAGTCATTTGCGCTGCTGTAATTCATTACAAAATGCCTAATGAATTTTTTAAGGCAACAGCCATTGCGACAACAATAACGGTCTTTTCAAGTGTATTTTGTCTTTTCTTATTTCAAGATAATTTACTTGAGATGGCCCCTGAAGGCGTGACGGCTTCAATTCCGCTGCAAACCTTTTTACTAGCGGCAGGCCTGAGTACACTTTACGGGGTATTAATCGCGTTGTTGGTTGGGTACTTTGTTAAAGCCATTAGAGCAATGAATGCTTAGGTATGTTCGGGTCAAACTTTTTTTTGCGACCCTTATTAGCGTATTAACCATAAATATCGAGGCTAAAGAGCAACGCGTTTATCAATACACTAAAGCCGATGGTAGCGTGGTATTTACAGATACTAAGCCTGCACATCATCGATTTAAGTTACTTAAATATGACTGTTATGCCTGTCAGGTTAACTCCTCTGTTAACTGGCATAATACACCGCTTTTTCCTGACAAGTTTAAACAACACATCCAACAAGCGAGTGCTAAAAACAAACTCGACATTGCATTGATTCAGGCAGTGGTCCACGCAGAGTCAGCATTTAAGCCGCAAGCTGTTTCTCGTGTCGGAGCTCAAGGTTTGATGCAGTTAATGCCTGAAACCGCAAAGGAACTAGGGGTTACTAACGCTTTTGAAATAAGCCAAAACATCACCGCAGGCACACAATACCTTGCCAGCTTATTAATTCAGTTTAATGGTGATATCAGTTTAGCCATCGCAGCATATAACGCTGGCGCTTCAAACGTTAGAAAATACCACGGTATTCCTCCGTTTAAAGAAACGCAGCACTATGTTAAGCGAGTCAATATTTTGTATCAGCGCTATGCTTTAGCAAATAATTCGCAGTAAGGCACAATGTTTGAAGCAGAAATAGTTAAGTGGAAATGCGAGGAAGTGGAGGGGTTAAGCAGAGGTAACCTGTGGATTTAGGCTACCTCGATGATAGGAAGGGTTAAGCTACGCGTCGACTTTTGTTGCGATCCGCCAAGTATTCATCATAGGTTCCTTTGAAATTAATGATCTGTTGATCTTTCACTTCAATAATTCCCGTGGCCAACGAAGAAACAAACTCGCGATCATGACTAACAAAAATTAATGTACCATCGTAAGCCTTCAGTGCCACATTTAAAGACTCAATCGCTTCCATGTCCATGTGGTTTGTTGGTTCATCCATAATCAGCACATTGATATCTTGCATCATTAATTTGCCAAACAATAGACGATTCTTCTCGCCACCAGAACAGTTTTTTGCTTTTTTGTTCGCGTCATCAGCGGTAAATAATAAACGGCCAAGCATGGCACGAACCATCAAATCATTATGTTTTGGCGTACGCCATTGCGACATCCAATCAAACAAGTTTAAGTCATTATCGAACTCATGACTGCTGTCTTGAGGACAGTAACCAATTTGCGCATTTTCGGACCACTTAACGACACCGTGATTAGCTTCTAACTCTTGAACTAAACATCGTAAGAAGGTGGTTTTACCGACACCGTTTTCTCCAATGATCGCAAGCTTAGCGCCCGCTTCAAGAATTAAGTCTCCATTTTGGAATAACACTTCCCCGTCAAAGCCATGGGATAGTTCTTCAAGGATTAATGCTTGGCGGTGTAAAGTTTTGCTTTCTTTAAAGCTCAATGATGGTGAGATTCGACTTGATGCTTTAACCTCATCAAGTTTAATCTTATCCATTTTCTTCGCGCGAGAGCTTGCCTGTTTAGCTTTTGATGCATTGGCTCCGAAGCGATTTACAAAAGCCTGTAGCTCATCAATTTCTTCACTTTTCTTAGCATTTTCAGCTAATAACTGCTCACGAATAAGGCTCGACGCTTCCATGAAATATTCATAGTTACCCGGATAAATACGTAGCTCACCATAATCAATGTCAGCCATATGCGTACATACTGAATTTAAGAAGTGGCGATCATGAGAGATAATAATCATGGTCGATTTACGCTGGTTTAACACTTCAGCCAACCAGTTAATCGTATGGATATCCAAGTTATTGGTCGGTTCATCTAACAATAAAATGTCAGGGTTAGCAAATAACGCCTGTGCTAATAGCACTCGAACTTTCCAACCTGGGGCGACTTGCTTCATCAAGCCAAAATGAAATTCCTCTTCGATGCCTGCCTCTAATAAGATATCGCCAGCCCTGCTTTCTGCGCTGTAACCATCCATTTCGGCAAAAACACTTTCTAACTCAGCTACGCGCATTCCATCTTCTTCCGACATCTCTGCCATGGCATAAATACGATCGCGCTCTTCTTTGATTTTCCATAACTCAGCATCGCCCATAATCACCGTATCAACCACACTATACTCTTCAAAGGCGAATTGGTTTTGACTCAAGATACCTACTTTATTACCCGGGGTAATAGAGACGTTTCCCGCTGTTGGCATTAATTCACCACTGAGGATTTTCATAAAGGTTGATTTACCACACCCATTAGCGCCAATAAGTCCATAGCGATTGCCGTGACCAAATTGTGCAGAAATATTTTCAAATAACGGCTCAGCGCCAAATTGCATGGTAATGTTTGCAGAAGTAATCAAAGAAGTGTTCCTAAAAGCGTATCAAATCGCTTAAATATTGAGGTAACGAGCGCAAGCTAAAGTGTATAAATAAAGAGCGGCACCGAGTGAAGTGCGGCACTATAGATACTTTCCAACTCAATGTCGAGTAATCTAACCAGTTTATCGTCTAGACTATAAGAGTCTGTGACAGCTCCCCCACCCAAAAGAGTATGCTTTGTACACAGCCCTGATTTAAAAAGGGCACAAAAAAGCCGCTAATAGATGACTAGCGGCTATACATCTTGAGATGTTTGAACTCAAGCTACAAAGTTTAGAACGTACCCCAAACTGATAGTTTATATTCAGGTTCACGACGACGCTGTGACACCTCATAACCTGTGTATTCGCCGTTACGTGTCCCCTCATAAAAATTTCTGATACGGGTAAACTTACCTACATTAGCTTGATGCATTTCTAATTGAATCTTCAATCCATCAAAATAAGTTGTTTCAGCAAAAATGCGTAAACGATCATTACCTTTAAAGGTTGATACTTGATCCACCAAGTAGTCTTTATTGGTAAAGCGACGGTAAAACTCGCCACCCCAAGCCCATTGTTGTTCAGTTATATCTTGTCTAAATTTAATTCGTAGATTATTTGGAACGTAATCACTCACAGGGCGGTGATTAGCAATAATCTCATCATAGAATTTAGAATCTTGATAGTCATAGCTCAACTCAACTAAACCATTTTTCAAAACAGCATCAATAGGTAAGTTAAGGTCAGCCTTAACCCCCCACACTCTGGCTTTACCTGCATTGCCTAAACCATAAACTCGCTCTTCTTCGGTAGAAGAAGCAAACTCAATTTCTTCGTAAACATCATCTTGCCAATAATGAAACGCTTCTAATTTCAAGCTACCCTTCTCACTAAAACTCCAATCAAACACAGCAGTTAAATCACTGCTTTGATCGGGCACTAAAGCAGAGTTTCCAGAAACATCTCGATCATCTTCTGAAGAAGTACTGGCTGCAAAATCGTCAAAGTTCAACTGTCCAACGACATGTTCTGCCGTAAGAGACAGGCGCACACTAGGGTTCAATTCATAACTAGCAGACAAACGAGGTTTTATAAAACTAAAATTTTGCTCTTTAGGATCTTCCCCTGTGACTTCAATCGTTGAGAATTCAGCCGTTAATCCCCCTTCTAAGGTAAGGGCATCACTTTGGGCATAGCTAAAACTTGCAAAGAGCTCACCCCTAATCTCTTCTACGGTGACATTAGCATTGGTCAAACTTTGTAATTGCCCGTTCTCCGTCTTATCTAACTGCGTTTCTAGACTGTTTTTTGCAAGCTCTATACCGTATTCGGGTTTAAAAGCATTAGACCCGTTATAAGCGAAGGTATTACGTACGATAAATTCTTTCTTAGTTCGCTCACGCTTAAAGTCACCATAATTAGTAATGATTCCACCTTCACGGTCTTGGTCAGCACTATTATTTTCTCGCTCCTCAACTTGGAATAACCCTAAGCTGCGCCATTTCCATTGCTCAAACTCCTGCGCCCAGTTAGCGCCAAGCTCCATGACAGTGTAGCGGTTGACGATAGCAAGTTCCCATTCACTTGAAACATCAGCAGGGTCAGTCACAACGCCATCATAATGAAGTCGTTTAAAATCCCCCGTCCATTTATCAGTACCGAGTCGACCATTTAGCGTTAAGTGACCTTGGTCAAATTCTCTGGCTAATTGAGCGTTAGAAAAGGTAAAGCGACCTAGGCTATCCATTGTTTCTGTCGTTTGGTCGGTAACAACATCATCAGCGTCACGCTTGGTAATTAAATTGGTACGGTAACCCGGGCCAAACCCCAAATCGATATCAAACATCGACTCCCACTCACCTAAGTGAGTACTAATCGCGGCTTCAATATTAGGCTTAGTGGTACCATCTGGCGCGCGGCGAGTTTTAAACGCCCATGTTCCCGAGGTCACATTTTTGCGTTTCACAATATTGGCAACGACAGTTTGTCCAGAGGCTTCACCAGCACCAACACCACCACGGATAATGTCAATACGTTCAACTTGCTCTGCTGGAATACGCTTTAATGCTCCACTTAAACCACCTGACTTCGATGTCGGGCGAGCTCCATCAATTAATACATTACCCGCATTACCGCCAAAGCCTCGAGCTGAACTACCGCCATCGAAGCTAAAGCCAGGTAAGCGCTCAACCATATCAAAGGCATTTTGTGGCTGATATTGAGTAAAAAAGTTTGCTGGATAATTTGAGTTACTTAGCGACTCCTCAGCTTCAACCGAATTGGTTGGCTGATTTGCAACAGCCATGAAGGGGACGCTCAGGCATAAACTTAAAGTCAGCGCGCGTGAAATGGTTTGTGTTGTCATTGTTATTATTTTCACAACCTAAGAAAAAGAGTGAGTATATCAATATATCGTCCCCCCTCTAGAGCACGGGCCCGTTTAAACTGTTTCTAATTATTTCAAAACCATGCCGATAACAAACTAAACCATTCAATATAAAGCATTTATGATTGAATACTTACTGACGTAGTATTACTAAAAATATCTCAATTACTGTGGTAGGTTTAATCTTCATCAGCAAGGTGTAATTGTTCAACAATATACTGTGCAATAGGTATCGCTGAAGTGGCGGCAGGTGATGGAGCATTAGCAACAATTAAACAATTAGGTTGTTTAACAAACAAGAAATCATCGATTAATTGCCCCTGTTTAGTGATTGCTTGAGCACGGATACCCGCACGGTAAGGTAATAAGTCGCTAGTGCGTAATTGTGGGCAATACTTTCTGACTTGGTGCAAATAGCCTTGTTTAAATACACTGTTTTTAAACTCACTGACACTCGCTTTAAAGTGTTTAAACACCACTTTGCGCAGCCCTTTACTTGTCAGTAATTCGCGGCAATCCTGCCAATTAACTTGCCCATGGCGATAACTTTCTCGCCCAGGAGCCAGCACTGCATTAGGCCCCACGGTCACCGTACCATCAATCATTTTGGTTAAGTGAACGCCCAAAAAAGGAAGTGACGGGTCTGGTACTGGGTAAATTAAGTGCTTGACGATTTGATTGTGCCGCTCAGGCAATAAGAAATACTCACCACGAAATGGGATCATTTCAAACTCAGGCTCAAGACCCAACAGGCTAACGATGCGATCGCTCATGATGCCAGCGCAGCTAATGAGTGTTTTAGCTGCTACAACACCATAACTGGTTGTCACTTCAATACCTGCATTGCAGGTATCAATGGCATTTACTTGATGCTCAAATAACACCTGACCACCCGCGGCCACAACTTTATCAAGCATCCGACGGGTCACTTGTTTATAATCGACAATTGCCGTGTCTTTAACTAACAATGCACCAATACCAGCGATATTGGGCTCTAACTGTTGTAACCGTTGCTGACTTATTACCTCAACATCCAATTGATGCTCTTGAGCGCGAATAATCAGTTGTTGCAGTCGCTCATATTCAAGCGGACTAGTCGCAACAATGAGCTTACCACATTGTTCAAAAGGGATTTCATGCTCAAGACAAAAGGCCTTCGTAGCTTCCGCTCCTTGCTGACAAAACTGCGCCTTAAGACTACCTGGCTGGTAATAAACACCCGCGTGAATCACCCCCGAATTTCGTCCGGTTTGGTGAGCTGCACCACCAGACTCTTTTTCTACGATCGCGACGCTGCGATGAGGGTAGCGCTGCAAAAGAGTCATCGCCGTTGCAGCGCCAAGAATGCCTGCACCAATCACTAAGTAATCGACTTGTTCTAATAGATGCGTCTTGTTCACCGTGCCCTCTCAGTCAATCAACGTTGCTGATTAAACTTATTCATTGCCTGTTGATAACGAGTCCAATCAAATTCTTGCTCAACACTATCTGCTAAGGCGTCAATACTTTGCTCTCGCAACACTTGATAATCAATACTATCAAAACTTTCGCCATCACCAGCCCAAGTTAAGATAGCGTTAAGCGCCTCAGGCGTATCCATCAAGCCATGCCAATAACTAGCAAAAATTTGACCATCAGAAGATAAGCAACCCGCGCCAAACGCATGTTCTTTGGTGGTTACGTCATTCTCTTCAAACACGACTTGAGTGATAGGTTGCAGCTCTGTAATCAGACTCACTCCCGCATGAATTTCGTACCCTTGAATTGCTACGGCTTCTTGACCGGGTAGCCTTAATTGGCCTTGCTTTAGGGTAAGCTCTTTATCTTTAGTCAACACTGTATTAATAGGTAAATAACCAAACCCTTGACTACGTTTGGCAGCAGGAGATTCTATTGCATCAGGATCATCAATCAACTGCCCTAACATTTGCAAACCACCACAAATGGCTAAAATTTTGCCACCATAACGTAAATGCTTGGCGATATGGCTATCCCAACCTTGCTCTTTAAGCCATTGCAAATCGGCTTGAGTATTCTTCGACCCCATCAACACAATTAAGTCGGCGGCGGGTTTAGGCTGATTAAGTGTGCTAGCTTGACCTTGCTCGGTATTTGATTGCAGCTGCGGGCCTATTAACTCAACATCAAGCTGAGGGTGCGCACGCATAGCATCAAGGTCGTTGTGATTACTAATTCTAGGGTAAACAGGAACCACCACTTTAAGTTTGGGATTCTCACTGTGCTGCTCAGTAGCAACACTATCTTCACTATCTAAATACAGCCCCTGTAGATACGGAAGAACAGCCAACACCGGTTTACCAGTTTGCTCCTCTAGCCAATCATTACCTGAAGTAAGCAACGAGCGATCTCCGCGAAAACGGTTAATGACAAAACCGATCACTCGGTCTTGTTCACTTTGGCTTAAACAAGCAAGCGTTCCTGTTAGGTGAGCAAACACGCCGCCTCGATCAATATCAGCAACAATAATCACTGGGCAATCGACCTCTTCAGCAAAGCCCATGTTGGCAATATCACGATCGCGAAGATTAATTTCCGCAGGACTCCCCGCACCTTCGACCACCACCATATCGAAGCCTTGCTCTAAACGCTGATGCGCCGCTAACACTGCCTTCATCGCCGTTGGTTTATAGTTATGATAATTAACGGCGCTCAATTGCGCCGCAACCTTACCATTGATAATCACTTGGCAACCGATGTCTGTACTAGGCTTTAATAGCACCGGATTAAAATCGGTAATAGGCTCTAAGCCACAAGCCTGAGCTTGTAATGCTTGCGCACGGCCAATTTCGCCACCATCAATAGTTACCGCGCTATTTAGTGCCATATTTTGCGGTTTAAAAGGCGCAACGTTTAGCCCTTGACGTTTAAACGCGCGCGCTAAACCACACACTAAAGTTGACTTTCCAGCATCTGACGTGGTTCCTTGAACCATTAATGTAATAGCCATTACCTGCCCTACCTTACAAAAAACAAATAAGCGCCAAAACCCAACCACGACAACACTAACAATATCCATGGTAACGCGTGATTCGAAGACGCTCTGCCCTGATCGTCAGTTACTACCTCCACATCATCGGAACTCGCTTGGCGTTGTTTAATCGTCTTTTTACGTTGCTTATCTTGCTCACGTAATTTAGCTTTATGCTGTTTCTTATATTGCGCAATACCTTTTTCAATACCAGCTGCAATTAGCTTGGTCTGTTCTTTGGTCTGTCCTTTCTTTTGCGTTGCCTTGGCAACAGCTAAGGACTCTTGCTGAACGGTCTCTGAAATATCTTGCTTACTCTTGGGCATATTTAACTCTTTTTAACAGCAAGGTGTGGAAGAGCGTTTAGTAACTCAGAAAAGTCACTAAGTACAAGTTCCGGCTGATAAATGGCAATATCTTCACCATAATTATAACCATACGTTAAACCAACGGACTCCATACCCGCCGCTTTTGCGGCAACGATATCGTTTTTTGAATCGCCAACCATCACACACTCTTCCACCGTAACCCCAAGTGCTTGACACACATGGCTAAGCGGTAACGGATCTGGTTTTTTCAGGGCTAAACTATCACCACCCAACACAATATCAAATACACCATTAAGCCCTAACGCCTTAAGGATAGGCGCGACAAATTCTACTGGTTTGTTGGTCACTATCGCTAGCCGATAACCACGTTTCGCCAAGGTCGCCATTGTCGTTTTAACGCCAGCATATAATTGACTATCAACGCAGACATTCGCGCGGTACGCAGATAAGAATATTGCTAATGCATCAGCAGTAAGCTCAGGCGATAAGTTTGGATCAATAACTTGGTTGCCACTTAACGCACGCTCTGTCAGTACCTGCGCACCATTACCAACCCAACCATGAATAGTGTCTTGATTAAAGGGAACCCGACCTAATTCAACCAACATGTGATTAATAGCGTTGGCTAAATCAGGGGCACTATCAACTAATGTGCCATCTAAATCAAAGATCACGACCTGCTTATTTTTAAAGTTCAATGGTTTATCTCGAAGAAAAAATTTTACTGATTATATCACTGTCATCCAGAGTCTGCTCAGGCTAAATAAATCAATATGGAATAAGGTAATTAATAAAAATACTGTAATAACAAAACCGAGATGACGCTTCTCTTGCATGGCGACTCAACAACGTCAACCTGAAAATGTTTTTTCAGGTTCTCGCTTGAAGATAAGCAATAACCATACAGGCAAAAAAAAGCCACCTTGTAAAAGGTGGCTTGATTCGATTATGAGTTCAACACGCAATTATAGCGATGCTTTAAGCTCTATACGACGGCGATGTAATACCGGCTCTGTATAACCGCTTGGTTGTGCACAACCTTCAAACACTAATTCACAGGCAGCTTGGAATGCGATGCTCGCTGCGAAGTCAGTGGCCATTGGCTGGTATGTTGGGTCAGAAGCATTTTGACCATCAACAACAGCGGCCATCTTCTTCATTGTTGCCATCACTTGATCTGCTGAGCAAATATCATGATGTAACCAGTTAGCGATATGCTGTGAAGATATACGCAGTGTTGCACGATCTTCCATTAAGCCAACGTTGTTAATATCAGGTACTTTTGAACAACCAATACCCGCATCAACCCAACGAACAACGTACCCTAGGATACCCTGTGCATTATTATCAAGCTCTTGTTGAACCTCTTCATCTGACCAATTTGGGTTTTGCGCCACTGGAATTGATAAGATGTCATCGATGTTTGCCAGTTCACGTTGAGCAAGCTCTTGCTGACGAGCAAATACATCGACTTGATGGTAGTGCATTGCGTGTAATGTCGCTGCTGTTGGCGATGGAACCCAAGCCGTGTTAGCACCAGATAATGGGTGAGCAACTTTAGCTTCTAGCATGTTGGCCATTTGATCTGGGATTGCCCACATTCCTTTACCAATTTGCGCCTTGCCGCTTAATCCACATGCTAAGCCCATATCAACGTTCCAGTTTTCATAAGCGCCAATCCAAGCTGCCGCCTTCATATCACCTTTACGAATCATTGGTCCCGCTTCCATTGAGGTATGAATTTCATCACCAGTACGGTCTAAGAAGCCAGTATTGATAAATACCACACGACCTTGAGCTGCTTTAATACATTGCTTCAAGTTAACTGTCGTGCGACGCTCTTCATCCATGATGCCCATTTTAATAGTATGACGTTCTAGAGAGTAAGCATCTTCAATGGCATTGAATAAATCATCAGCAAAAGCCACTTCTTCAGGGCCGTGCATTTTTGGCTTAACAATATAAACAGAGCCTGTAGTGGTGTTGCTGAATTTACCATTACCTTTCACATCATGCAGTGAGATAAGTGATGTAATTACACCATCTAAAATACCTTCTGGTACTTCATTGCCTTCACTGTCTAAAATCGCTTCATTTGTCATTAAATGACCAACGTTACGAACAAACATTAAACTACGACCTTTTAAGCTTAACGCTGAACCGTTAGCCGCGGTGTAATGACGATCTTCGTTTAATTTACGAGTAATTGTTTTGCCGCCTTTGGTTAACTCTTCTTGCAAGTCACCTTTCATTAGACCTAGCCAATTACTGTAGACAACCACTTTGTCATCGGCATCAACAGCAGCTATTGAGTCTTCACAATCCATAATAGTTGTTAATGCAGATTCTAAGACGATATCGCTAACACCAGCACTATCAGCTTGACCAATATCGCTGCTTGGATCAATTTGCACGTCGATATGCAGGCCATTGTTTTTTAATAGTATTGATTGAGGTTGTGATGAGTTACCAGTAAAACCAATAAATTGTGAAGGATCTTGTAGACCTGCTGTATCACCATTTTCAAGCTCAACCTGCAACTGACCATTAACTACAGTATAAGCTTTAGAACCAGTATGTGTACCGCTTGCTAGCGCAACAGCAGCATTTAAGAAATCACGACCTTCAGCGATAACTTTATTACCTCGAACAGGGTTATACTGTGCTGTTTTACTCGCCCCGTCTTCTTCACTAATAGCATCTGTGCCGTATAGACCATCATATAACGATCCCCAACGCGCATTAGCAGCATTGAGTGCAAAACGAGAATTCATCACTGGCACAACAAGTTGTGGTCCAGCCATTGTTGCCATTTCAGGGTCCACATTCGATGTGGTTACTTTAAAATCTTCACACGGCGGTAGGAGGTAATCAATCTCTTGTAGGAACGCTTTGTAATTTGCAAAATCATACTGATTATTCTTATGCCATGTATCGATTTTTTGCTGAATATCATCACGCTTAGCTAAAAGTGCTTTATTGCGCGGGGCAAATTCATTAATAATTTTTTCAAAAGACGCCCAGAAGTGATCTTGAGCAATACCCGTTTGTGGCAACGCCTGTTGGTTGATGAAATCAAATAACTTTTGTGCTACCTGTAATCCACCGCTAGTTACTCGTTGTGTCATCTTTGCCTCGCAAATACTTAATAAATAATAGATAACAAAAATATAACACTGTTAAGTCAACAAAAGCGACTTAGCAATCAGTCTATCAAAGGACAGTTCAACAGGGACAAAACAAGCTTAAGGCATTGTAATTTAAGGAAAACAAGAAAAAGCATTAAAGCCTGCATTTGTCATGCAAATATTAATCATTCACAATAAAAATGATTTGAGGGTTTATTATTAATCAAATTAATAACAAAAAAGACTGAATATTGAACCAGCCAATATTCAGTCAAGAGAGATTAAGCGAAATAATGAATAAAAAAGGTAAGCAGATATTTTATTAGTCTAAGGTAATTGATGCATCACCAACACCGACTTCAACGTCCATTTTGTATTGGCCAGTACCACGCCAGACCACTTCTTCACTGACCATGGCACGATTGGCATCTTTTGTACCACTGCTAGCTTTGACTTGAGCAGCACCTACACCAGCCTCAACATTAGCGACACCGAACGAATTAACGTCGCTATAAACTTTAACCTCACCAACACCAACATCAAGTTGTAAGTTTGCTGAAATATCTTTAACCGTCATTTCACCGACACCCAAATCAACATCTAGGGTCTCTAATTGTGGAATTTGAATGTGCCATTCCTCACCATAATCGTCATCATTAAGAGATACTGACAATTTTCCATGGTTGTTATTGACGGTTAACTTGGCATCTTTCGGCGAACTCTTAAAAACACCCCAGCCATCTTTTTCAGATACTTTAACGTAAATATGAATCTTATCGTCAGCAGATGATGAAACTTTTACCGTACCTACATGGGCATCAAGTTCAAATTGCGTCACACCTTGCGCTGAAACATCCTGTTGTAGTACATGCTCGTTCGCTGCTTTAGCAACATTTGACACTGCTAAACACGATACTAGTGCGATCATAGAAGCTGCTGTAGTCGATTTTTTATTTATATTTTTCATTTCTTATCCTAATGCGGTAATTAAATTGCAACTAAACTCTAAAATAAAATACTGTTGCATCTGATGTTAACGCTATAAATGCCAATTAAATGCCAAGTTTCATAAAAATAATAAAGCAATGATTTTAAACAATAAAAATAACATCCCTCGCTAGTCGGATTTTATTAAAAACCAATTGTTAGCAAAAAAGACCAAATAACGACGAGGAATTTCACCTTCCTTTAAGTACCCAGCCGGGTAGTAGCTTCAACTTTTTTAGTTCATTGATAAATCTAGGTATGGTTATTGCTTTATTACAACTAGAAACCATACATGACATTTATTTGTCACTAGGAGTAACTTATGTGGAAAGATGACTCAGAAAAACTAACCTCTCATTACCTTTTTCAATCAATGCTGTGGGTTGCTATTAGCTGTGCGTTAATCTTATTTATGCCAGCATCAGTCGTAGAGTCGCTCAAACTAACCAACTTATTGAACAATTCAGCCCACTTTGTCGGTATGTTCTTTATTATCAGTGCAAGTTATTTAGGCATTGATTTGGTGATGAGTATCAGTAAATCTTTGCGTGAAAAACAAAAGCAATCTCAACTTAGTGAAGATATTCAGAATCGCGTCAGAGTTTTAGCGAGTGGCGAACGTGCTGTTTTGCGTGAATTTTACCTACAGCGTCAAACATCACTCTGGCTGCCAAAAAATGAAGCTGATGTAAAAAGTTTACTAAGTTCAGGCATCTTAATCGCCGTCGACTATTATGCGACAACACGTACAACCGAAGAAGGTGAACATGAAGTTGAGTTAATGATTTCTCATATTGCTCGTCCTTACTTAACCAAGGCAAGACTAAAACTTCCACAAGGTAAACCCAGTCTTGACGATATTACTTACTTAAAGTTAGCACGACCAAACTATTTACCACCGTTAAGTGAACTACGCCGTAGCGCTTAGTTTCCTTAAACGCCCGCACACGACAAAAGCATTGTCATTATCACACTAAAGGTAATCACAATGCTTTTCTCACCACTTGCCATACAATTGGCATCACCGATCCCCCTCCTTGCTTTAAAAATTCACCTTAAAAAAACACAGACAGACTAACCTAAAGAACTATTGATTAAACGTAACTAGTCATCCACTTTTAATGCAGATTACGTTATCATAGCAAAGCATCAATTTCGTGATCCATCACGCATAATTGAGGTATGAAATAACAAGATATTTTTAACGCGCTTTAACCAAATAAATAAAAATACGTTTACTCGATTAAACGATGGTAAAGCGCTTTAAACAAATTTAAAGACTCAGGGTGAACCTAGCTGAGGTAATCACGCCCTAACGTTAAACATGATTTAGGATTTTTACATGCAACGCTTTGTACCAGTACTTCGTGACGACAACGTCGATTTAGAATTAATCTCTCTGCTCAACACCCTCATGGCTGCTTGTAAAGAGATCTCATTTCGTCTTCATCAAGGAGAACTAGCTGGAATTCTTGGTTCAACTTTAGATGAAAACATTCAAGGTGAAACTCAAAAGAAACTTGATGTTATCTCTAATCAACTGATTAAAGATGTTTTACTAGAATCAGGCCTCGTACGTGCAATCGCTTCAGAAGAAGAAGACTCTATCGTCGTCGGCTCTGAGAGCGGTCGCTATTTAGTGTGTTTTGATCCTCTTGATGGCTCATCAAACATTGATATTAATAGCCTTGTCGGAACGATTTTTTCTATTATGGAAGTACCTGAAGGAGCAACAGGTGCAACCGAAGAAATGTTCTTACAACCAGGCACAGATCAAGTCGCGGCAGGTTATGTCCTATACGGTCCGTCAACGCAATTAGCGTTAACGACAGGTGATGGTGTCCGTCTTTATACGCTAGATAATACTATTGGCGAGTTCTTACTAACCAACGAGCGAATGAGTATTAGTGAAGATACCCAAGAATTTGCCATTAATATGTCAAATCAACGCTTTTGGGAGCCTAGCATGCAAAACTATATCGCTGATTTATTAGCCGGTGATACAGGTTCGCGTGATAAAAATTTCAATATGCGCTGGATTGCAGCCATGGTAGGTGATGTTCATCGTGTTTTAACACGTGGCGGTATTTTTACTTACCCTACCGATAACAAAAACCCTGAAAAACCATACAAACTACGTTTAATGTATGAAGCAAACCCAATGAGCTTCTTAGTTGAGCAAGCTGGCGGGGTTTCATCTACGGGTTATGAGCGCATCATGGAAATACAACCACAAGAAATCCATCAGCGTGTTGCTGTTATTCTTGGTTCAAAAAATGAAGTGAATACTTGTTTAAGTTATCATAAATAAATAAAAGTTAGACTATTGTCGACGCTAGCTAAAAATCCAATAGCATTTTTCTATCGAGAAGATAAAATACGCCAAATTTTTAGCTAACCGTCCATCTATTTAGAGGTTTATATGTCAGTTTATGCTGTTGGGCACAAAGTGCCTGATTCAGACTCAATCGTTGGTGCAATCGCACTTGCTTACTTAAAGAATCAAATTGGTGAAGAAGTAATCCCTGCGCGTTTAGGTGAGCTGTCACCTGAAACTCAGTTTATTTTAGATAAATTTGGTTTTGAAGCGCCTGAGTTAAAACTAAGCTACGCTGGTGATAGCCTATACATCGTTGACCACTCTGATATTGCTTTAGCACCAGATGACGTTGCACAAGCAACTATCTTAGGTATTGTTGATCACCACAAATTAGGTGATTTAACTTCTGATACACCACTAGAATGTTGGATTCGCCCAGTTGGTTGTAGTAACACAGTCATCAAGATGATGTACGATTTCCATAATGTTGAGATTCCAAAAGAGATCGCAGGCATGATGCTGTGCGCAATCTTAAGTGACACTGTAATTTTCAAATCACCAACTTGTACTACAGCTGACATTCGTTGCGTTGAAGTATTAGCAGAAATTGCTGGTATTGAAGACTACAAGACATTAGGCATGGACATGTTTAAAGTTAAATCAGCGGTATTAAACACGCCAATGCGTGATTTAGTAATGCGTGACTTTAAAAACTTCAACATGAATGGGACTAAAATTGGTATCGGTCAACTTGAAGTTATCGATCTATCAATCTTTGATGAAATGAAAGCAGATCTTGAAGCAGAAATTGCATTGCTTAAACAAGAAGAAGGCCAGCACAGTGTCTTATTGCTATTAACTGACATCATGAAAGAAGGTTCAGAGTTACTGATCGTTGGTGATGATGACGGTTTAGCTGAAAAAGCATTTGGTAAAGCGACTGTTGATGGAAAAGTATGGCTAGACGGTGTTTTAAGCCGTAAGAAACAAGTTGTACCACCATTGGAAAAAGCATTCGCTTAACTGTTTTAAATACCACCATAGCATCCGCTATGGTGGTTACCCTAACGCTTAGTTAACAGTGCTAACTTAGCGTTATATCGCTGCCTATTCTCATAAGTTAAACTTCGTTGCTGTGCCTGCTTTAATTGATACTTTGCTTTGCTTATTTGCCCTAAAGCATAGTAACTCTTGAATAAACCAAAATAAAACCTATCGACGTCACTAGAAAGCTTAATCGCTTTTTTATATAGCGAAATGGCTTCGCGATATTGCTGCCGCTCATATGCATTTTCAGCACGATCGAAATATCTATAAGGGTTTTTTAATTTGGCTAAATCAACACGCTTTTGATAGGGAATGAGCTCAATAAACCGTCCCTGTGACTCTAACAGTAGTGCATAATTAGCAACAACATTCATATTCTCCGGCGCTAACACCATTGCATAACGGTATACTTTCTCCGCCAAAGCTAATTGGTTATTGTAACGATAAATAACGGCTAAACTATTCCACGCGGGGCTAAAGCTAGGGTCGCTATCAATCGACTGCCTAATGAGCCAATACGCTCGACGCCAATCTTTCGCTACCATGGCATCAGCGGCCAAATTGACATAATACATAGCAATCAATTTATGCTCTTTAATCACCTCTCGAGATAAATGTCTTCTCGTTGCGCTAGGAAGAAAGTCTACAGTAACGTACTCACGATTGATTAAGTTATAACTGATATTAGTTTGGTTGATGCGTTGCTCTTTGAGCCTAATATTAACGTGACCGTTAACTAGGTATAAACCGCCATTGCGATCCCATAATGGAGCAGAAGCAATCTCTTGAAGTTGATAAGGAATACCAAGAAACTTGGCGATAGAGGCCGTCATTATAACCATCGATAAGCAATTCCCTTGCTTCATCGACAGCGTTTCACTCGCCGTTCTAGTATAGCTATTATCATAATCAAAGGCGCGATAATCTTTCATTAACACGTTATCAATTAACTGTGTAGTCAGTGTTTTTTTTGCACCGTATTGAACTTGACTTCGAATCCAGAGCTTTTGCTCACCTGATAATGAAAAGACCTTAGAAGCTGGTTGAATACCGACAGGTTTAGTGAAGGCGTTATCAAGAAAAAGCTGCCTATTAGGTTCTTTTAATTGCTGCGAGTGTTGCGCACAACCACATAGAAGCAATGCTAAAAAAATAATACTGGAATGACACTTTATCATAGCTCCTCCATATCATTATTCAATGCAAGGCTTGTCTAAAAAACACTCGCATTAACTTTAATATTAGAGTGGAAAAGTGAATCAAGCGATAGTAAATACGTATCAAGATATTACAAAGAGTTTTTTTACCCAGAAAAAAGCCCAGTCAAACTGGGCTTTAGAATACATTCTGTAACTCAACTTAACCGTTAAGTTTTAAATTGCGCAAGTAATTCAGATAACTCATTCGCTAGAGCATCTAATTGCTGACTAGAGCTCGCGATAGAGATCGAATCATTAAGGCTGGCACCAAATGCTTCATGAATGCTATTTACATTGTTACTTAAACCATCCACAACGACACGTTGCTCTTGAGTCGCAGCAGCGACCTGCGCATTCATATCGACAATCTGCTGTATTTGCTCGGCAATGTGTTCAAAAGCTTCACCCGACTTTTGTGACTGCTCAACGCCACGTTCAGCTAACGACTTGCCATTATCAATGACATTAACAAAACTTTGACTACCTGATTGCAAGCTCTCAATCATCTGCTCTATCTCGGTTGTAGACTCTTGAGTTCGCTGTGCTAGTACTCGGACTTCATCAGCCACGACCGCAAAACCTCGCCCTTGATCTCCAGCACGCGCAGCCTCAATAGCGGCATTAAGAGCCAGTAGATTTGTTTGCTCAGCAATCGACTTGATGACTACCACAATATTACCAATATTTTGCGCGTTAGATTCTAATTCATTGACTGAATCTGAAGCTTGCTCAATAACATTAGCCACTTCAAGCATACTATTAATAGAACGCGTCACTTCAGCTTGGCCTGATGAAGCTTGATCGTTAACCTGCTGCACAATTTGCGATGCGTTATCGGCATTACCAGCAACTTCATTAACGGTAGAGCTAAGCTCAGTAATTGCGGTAGCCACTTGATCAACCTCATTTTGCGAGTGATCAATTTGCGAACGCGAATTTGCCGCGACTCCTGTTAAACCCGCACTTGAATGACTCAATTCACCGCCAAAGTCGTTAACTTTCGAAATTACAACACGTATCTTTTCAACGAATGTATTAAAGCTTCTAGACAGCTCAGCTAACTCATCTTCACCATTAACTTGTAATTTAACCGTTAGGTCGCCCTCGCCCTGAGCGATATCATCCATTGCATCTTTTGCTTGTTGCAGTGGGATAATAATGCTGCGCCCAATAAAAATTGATGCGGCTAGAAGTACGATAATCGCAACAATAATAACAACAACTTGGCGATTACGTTCCGCGGCATAGGTCTCTTCAATATCATCAACATATATGCCAGAGCCGACTATCCAGCCCCACGGCTGAAAGCCTTTCACATAAGATATTTTGGGTACTGGTGTATCACTGCCTGCGCGCGGCCAATAATAATCAACGTAGCCTTGTCCGCTTTGTTGAACGGTTTTGACAAACTCATTGAAAATTTGCTTACCATTAGGATCTTCTAGTTTTCCTAGGTGTTTTTGATTTAAAGAGGGTTTGATGGGATGCATAAGCATAACTGGCTGCATATCGTTGACCCAGAAGTACTCATTGCCTTGAAAGCGCATACCCTGAATTGTTTTCAAGGCATTTTTTTGAGCTTGCTCAGTAGACAACTTCCCTTCGGTAACTAACCTATGCTGAGTTGCAACAATAGAATGGGCAACATCAATAACGGAAGATAGTCGGTGTTTATAATCTTCCGTTAACTGATGCTTCACATCGACTAACCCGAATGCAAGCTTCGCTAAAATGATGCATACCGCAACAATGGTGAGTGACCAAATGCGTTGCGCAATTGTTAATTTGTTCAAATTCAAGCCTTACTAAGTACTTAATATTAGTAAGAGTATAGTCATAAAATCTGAGTAAGTTCAAATAATACAACGAAAATACTAGCGCCAGATCAATTTAGGGTTAAATACGATAAAGTATTCATTTAACAATGAGTCTTTAGTATTATAATCAAGAGGTTGCCGGTCAAACTTTGACACTTCAGCTCCCGCACATTGAGCGATACATTGCCCTGCGCCAGTGTCCCACTCCATCGTTGGACCAAAGCGCGGATAAACATCGGCCAACCCTTGAGCCACGAGACAAAACTTTAACGAACTCCCTGTTGGCACAGTCTCAGTTTGCTCAAACTGCGCTATAAACTCTGCCAACTCAGGACTTGGGTGTGAACGACTACCAACCACTTTTAATGGGCTATTTAATTCACGCTCATTCAATGTAAGTTTTTCTACGTCTCCAGACTCCCCTTTGAAGAAACAACCAAGCTCGCTATTGGCATAGTATGTTTTATTCAGGGCTGGTGCATATACTACAGCCATTGTCGGTTGATTGTTTTCTATCAACGCAATGTTGACCGTAAACTCACCGTTCTGTTTGATAAACTCTTTAGTCCCATCCAGCGGATCTACAAGCCAGTAGCGTTGCCATTGCTGACGCTGCTGCCAAGTAATGCTATCTGACTCTTCTGATAGCACGGGAATCTCAGGCGTAAGCTCAGCTAACCCGGCAACAATAACCTTATGGGCCGCTAAATCAGCCTCTGTGATTGGGCTATCATCTTTTTTAGTCCACGTTTGTGTTTCACCTTGGCGGTAAAACGTCATAATCGCTTCACCCGCTTGTTCTGCGATTGCCACAATACCTTGTAAGATTATCTCACTCATGAAATATAACCTTGCTCTCGAAGATAATTTACTAATTGCTCGACACTTTGCTCTAGCGTTTGCTCTTCTGTTTGAATAACAATTTCAGGGTTCTTAGGTGCTTGGTATTCAGAGTCAATGCCCGTAAAGTGTTTAATCTCTCCAGCGCGCGCTTTTTTATAAAGCCCTTTTGGGTCACGCTCTTCACATGCAGCTAATGAAGTAGCGATATGAACTTCAATAAACTCACCCTCGTTAAGCATTGCACGTACTTGCTCACGCTCTTGAGTAAAAGGAGAAATAAATGCACTTAGCACAATAAGGCCCGCATCAGCCATTAATTTGGCCACCTCACCGACACGACGAATATTTTCCTGTCGCGCAGCATCATCGAAGCCTAAATCACCACATAAACCATGACGTACGTTGTCACCATCAAGCAGGTAAGTATGTTGACCCGCTTCATAAAGTACACGCTCTAATGCACCAGCAACTGTCGACTTACCTGAACCGCTTAGGCCAGTGAACCATAAGACACAAGGTTTCTGACGCTTTTGCTCACCACGAAGCGCTTTATCGACAGCATGTTGATGCCAAACAATATTTTCATCACTCATAATATTAATTCTTTAAAATGTAACCTTAGAAAAAGGGAAAATCATTGGTACCATATAAATCACTATCGCAGAATAAACTAACGACAATGGCACACCAATGCGTAAATAATCTTTAAAGTGGTAATTACCTGCACTATAAACCATTAGATTGGTTTGATAGCCATAAGGGGATATAAAGCTCGCACTAGCGCCGAAGATCACCGCCATAATAAAAGGACGGGGGTCAACACCATAGCCAACAGCTAAACTATAGGCAATTGGAAAAGCCAGCGCAGCAGCGGCATTATTGGTAATTAATTCCGTAAGTAATAAGGTAAATAAATAGATCGCAATAAACGCGCCTAAAATCCCCCAGTCACCGAACAAGGTTAATAAACCCTGCCCTAACATCTCTGCAACCCCATTATCAACCATGATACTGGCAAGGCCTAAGGCCGAGCCGACAATAAGCGTTAGTTCAATAGGAAAGCGTCGCTTGAGCTCCTCTAAGGAGATTACACCAGCAAATAAGTAGCCGACCAGTAAACATAACAGTCCCTTGGTTAGATCAACCGTTCCCGTGAGAGCGAGTCCTAGCACTGAAAGAAAACTAAATAATACAAACTTAGATTGCTTAGCATCGAGTTTAGCGCTAACACGAGACTCTGAGACCATGACGAACTCACGCACCATATTACGGTGCTGATGGAAGTTCTTTCCTGGCACTAACATTAACGTGTCGCCAGCACGCAGTTTTATTTGCCCTAGGCCACCACTAAGTTGTTCATGACCACGACGAATAGCAACAACAGCAGCATCAAAGTTCTGCCTAAATTCACACTCTTTTAGCGTTTTTCCTTTAATTGAAGCCGAGTGACTAACAATCACTTCCATTAACGCCTGACCTTTAAGGTGTGACTTGGCAAACCATTCCAAGCCTTGCATTTCTTGTAACAAGTGCAAGCTATCGGTATCACCAGCAAACATTAAGCGGTCACCCGCTTGAAGTTCTTCTTGCGGGCAAACAGGACGAATCAACTCTCCGCCTCGCTCAATCTCCACTAAATAAAGACGCTGCAATGCTCTTAAACGATTTTTCTCAACCGTTTTACCAATCATGACAGAATCGTCACTGACAACAGCTTCTAGCAGGTAAGGTAATTCTGTTGGCTGATTATTAAACCGGTCTGGTAACCGGCCACCCAAAAGCGCTAACACAGCAACACCAGCGGCAACGACAACTAAGCCAATAATTGTAAAATCAAAGAACCCTATGGGTTCAAGCCCAGCATCAACAACAAAACTGTTAACGATCAAATTGGTTGAGGTGCCAATCAGGGTTAAAGTCCCCCCTAAAATGGCGGCATACGATAGCGGTAATAATAGCTTCGATGGAGAGTGGTATTGGTTACGTTTAAGTACCCCAATCATGGAAGCAACCACGGCAGAGTTATTGGTAATAGATGATAAAAAGGCCGTAGAAAAACCAAGTTTAGCAATTACCAAAACAAAGCTAGTTTGGTTTAGTTGCCGTCCAATGGTTTGTAAAATATCGGTTTTTTCCATCGCAACAGAGACGAGTAAAAGTAGAACTAATGTTAGAACAGAAGAGTTGGTAAAATTAGCCATCATATCTTCGAGGCTAATCCAATCTAACATATAGCTTAATGCGATGGCACTGACAAAGAGAATGGCCGGTCGGATTTTGTTACTAATTAACAATCCGACCAGCACCGTCAGCATTAAAATAACACCAGCTGACTGAGTAAACACTTTACTTTCCTTTTAGCGCACTAATATCTAGTGCCTGCCAGTGTGGGAAATGCTTACGAACGAGTTGGTTAAACTCTAATTCGAACTCTGAAAACTCATGTGATGTAGCTTCTGCTTCAACAGATTGCTCAATCATACCTGCTGCAACTGTCACATTTGTTAGACGGTCGATTAAGATAAAACCACCCGTATCACGAACATCATTGTACAAATCAAATGCTAACTTCTCAGCAAAGTTTAACTGAACCTGAGCGACTTCATTAAGCGCTAGTTCTGATGCATCTTCGTGTACTAAGGTGTTCACATTGATTAAATGATCGATACTACCGATTGACACCTGAGTTTTCTTACTTGCAATTTTTAAATCGTATTGACGATTAATTTCAAGCGGCTTCTCACCCATCCATACAAGCTTAGCTTTAGCAGCCTGACTCACTAATGGTAAAGTGCCTGTCACTAACATGTCACCACGACTAACATCAACTTCATCGTTAAGTGTTAACGTAATTGCTTGTCCTCGTGACGCCGATGGTAGCTCACCCTCGAAGGTAACGATTGATTTAACTGAGCTCGTTTTTCCTGATGGTAATACTGTAATGTTATCGCCTACATTAACGGTACCAGAAGCTAACGTTCCACAGAAACCACGGAAATCTAAGTTAGGACGGTTAACATATTGAACAGGTAAACGAGCACCGTTATCAACAACATCGTCGTTAATTTTAACCGTTTCAAGTAAATGAAGCATAGTTTCACCTTGGTACCAAGGCATTGCTTGACTACGATTTACAACGTTATCACCGTTAAGTGCTGACATTGGAACGAATTGAATATCACGTTCCCCTAAACCGCCAACAAACTCTAGGTAATCTTCACGAATGTTGTTATAAACCGTTTCGTCAAAATCAACTAAATCCATTTTGTTAACCGCAACGATAAAGTGTTTAATACCTAATAAAGAAGCAATAAAGCTATGGCGCTTTGTTTGCACCTGCACACCGTAACGTGCATCAATTAGGATAACAGCTAAATCACAAGTAGAAGCACCAGTAGCCATGTTACGTGTGTATTGCTCGTGTCCCGGCGTATCAGCGATAATAAACTTACGTTTATTCGTTGAGAAATAACGGTAAGCAACATCAATGGTAATACCTTGCTCACGCTCAGCCACTAAACCGTCCACTAATAAAGCTAAATCGATTGCTTCACCAGTCGTACCCATTTTTTGACTGTCGTTTTTAAGTGCTGCTAACTGATCTTCATAAATTTGTGCGCTATCGTGTAATAGACGACCGATTAACGTACTTTTACCGTCATCTACGCTACCACAAGTAAGTAAGCGTAAGAGGCTTTTATGTTGTTGTAATTCAAGGTAGCTCTCTACCCCGATATCATTAATTTGTGCTGCAATATTTTCATTATTCATGAGTGCTTCCTAGAAATAACCTTGACGCTTTTTAAGTTCCATTGAGCCAGATGAGTCGTTATCAATAACGCGACCTTGACGTTCAGACGAACGAGCAAGCAACATTTCTTCGATAATTTTAGGTAATGAATCGGCTTCAGAGTCGATTGCGCCCGTCAGCGGGTAACAGCCTAACGTTCTAAAACGCACCATTTCATTTTCAACTTTTTCACCTTCTTCAATTGGCATACGGTCATCATCGACCATAATCTTAACGCCATCGCGCTCAACAACAGGACGTGGAGCAGCAAAATAAAGTGGAACAATGTCAATATTTTCTAGATAAATATATTGCCAAATATCAAGTTCAGTCCAGTTAGATAATGGGAAAACACGAATGCTCTCACCTTTGTTCACTTGACCGTTATAGGTATGCCATAACTCTGGACGCTGGTTCTTAGGATCCCAACGATGCTGGTTATCACGGAAAGAGTAAACACGCTCTTTAGCACGTGACTTTTCTTCATCACGACGTGCACCACCAAATGCGGCATCAAAACCGTACTTGTTTAAAGCTTGCTTTAAACCTTCAGTTTTCATTACATCAGTATGCTTAGCACTACCGTAAGTAAATGGATTCATATCCATTGCTAACCCTTCAGGGTTTTTATGAACTAACAGATCAAAGCCATGCTTTTTTGCTTGTTCATCACGAAATTCAATCATTTCGCGGAACTTCCAGTTAGTGTCAACATGTAGCAAAGGAAACGGCAGTTTTGCTGGTGCGAATGCTTTACGCGCAAGGTGAAGCATGACGGCACTGTCTTTACCTACAGAGTAAAGCATCACCGGGTTATCAAATTCAGCAGCAACTTCACGAATAATATGGATACTTTCCGCTTCTAGTTGCTGTAAATGAGTAAGGTTTACTTGAGTCATTACACTATCCCAATCTTAGCAGTGGCAAAAGCACACTGAGTTGATATTTTTAATATGATCAATATACACACCCGACCTTATTTCTTAAAATAATAGATAATTAGTTTTTATAACTTTTAAGAATAAGAATACAGTCATGAAGGTGAGAGGAATATATTGCTCGGGTCAGTAAGCAACAAAGCCACTTCCCATGAGAGTGGCTTTGTTAATTATAATAAGGGACTTAGGTAGTCAACCTAATCTTTATAACGGTCTCGAATCTCTAAGAACTTATCAAGGTTATCCATCAGTAAGTCAATTAACCGAGGGTCAAAGTGTTTACCACGCTCCTCTTTAAACAGTTCGAGAATGCGATCCAGCTCCCAGGCTTTCTTATAACAACGATCACTCCCTAGTGCGTCAAAAACATCTGCAATAGCTGTGATGCGACCGTAAAGATGAATATCTTCTTTAGCTAGCCCTTGTGGATAGCCACTGCCATCCCATTTTTCGTGGTGAGTTAACGCAATGGTAGCAGCAACATCCAATAAAACTAAACCCGCACCATTGAGAATATTATAACCCTTCAATGCGTGGGTCTTCATAATTTCCCATTCATCGGCATCCAATTTACCTGGTTTATTTAAAACCGCATCAGGAATCGCAATCTTGCCAACATCATGTAATGGTGAAGCACTCTTAATTAACTCAACTTCATCATCAGGTAAACCAACTAACTCACCGAGTAGTGCAGAGTAATAAGCAACACGCTTTACGTGATACCCAGTTTCATTTGAACGAGATTCAACCACCTCACCTAAACGATAAATTAACTCTTTTTGACTATTATCAATTACTTCATGTAAATAGATATTATCGATAATCGAAATTAAGTTTTCAGTGAATATATTAAGAATATTACGGTCAATACTGTTTATTCGGCTTTTAGTTTTGCCATAAAAAATCAAACTGACTTTTTGACCCGAGCAAAACATCACAAAATCTTTTTCTCGATAGACATTAGCGTTTGTGCGTGTCGCTTCTTCAATTAATTCGCGTTTAACCTCTGGTAAAGAGTCTAGTGAGACATCTTCTTCGAGCTCTTCCGATTCCTGAAATAAGAAATGTTTAATTTCTTTGGTTTCATTATGGTATGAATAGGCGTCAGACTCTTTACCAAAGGCTTTATCATCACTGATATGTAGCAAATCACTTAATTGAGCGAGTGTTAAATTCACAAAGGCTTTTAGGCCATGAATGGACGAGATACCACGCGAGGCAATAATTAAACGCTCAAGTGCTGCCTTACTTCGTAACACAGTATTAATATCTTTATACGAACGTAAATTTGAATAAAGAATGGTATAAAGCTTAGCTGAGGTTAACTCGGTCTTATTTTTATAGTCATTAATGTCGTAGTCACGAATAACCTGATGCTCAGGTGCTTGGCCTGGTTGACCGGTACGTAATACGATACGTACTGAATGGTTTTTCAACTCTTTACGGATATAAGCGGCAAGCTCTAACCCTGCTTGATCCGTCTCCATCACTACATCAAGTAGGATTAAGGCGATATCAGCATTGTTCTTTAACGTTTCTTTAGCTTCTTTTGCGCTGTAAGCATGGAGAAGCTCGAGTTCGCGGCCGTGAAACTCAAACGAGCCAAGTGCTAACGAGGTAACAGCATGAACATCTTTCTCATCATCAACAACTAATACTTGCCAAGGCGCTTTTTGAGGTTTTGCTTCTACTGCATTATCGTCAGAGAATAAAAACATATCATTCATATTCACCCCCTATCCCTGTAACACTTTCGAAAGCGACTGCGCATTATCCGTCGTTTTTTCGATAATAGTTATCAATTGCTCTTCATCCAAACCACTTAACTCGATAATAGATGGTGTAATAAATTTTTCAGCAGGCATATCAGGCTCAAAAACGAGTTCATCGGCTAACTTTATCGCAAGATTAAGCGATTGGCTATGCCCAAGATAATTTGATTTACAATGTAATAAATGTTGGTTACGAATAGTTTCCACTAATTCCTCTCCAATTCCCCAGTGGCTTAACAGCCCACTTGAAATATCAGAAAAAGAAAAACCTAATGTTTCTTTCTCAAACAACAGTGCTTTTTTTTCTTTACCGACCACATCAGTTAACCCAACAACAAAATATGGCAAGCGCTCTAATACAACTAGTAAACCGATATTGTGTAATAACCCTGCAACAAATAGCGAGTTATTAGTTCCCGGAAAGCGTAATTTATGTATTTCTTTAGCAAGAATCGCACAATAAACGCTATGAAGCCAGTAATCATGCAAATTAACTCGTTTACCGCCAGCCCCTTTAAAAGTTAAAGCGGCTGAGGTAGATAAAGCGATATTATATAATTCGTCGGTACCGATCTTAATCACGGCTTGTTCTACGGAGGTTATGTTACTCTTTTTACTGTATAAGGCACTGTTTGCTAACTTCAAAACGCGGAAACATAACGCAGGATCAAAACTCACCAAACGCGCTACCTCATCTGCAGATGTTGTCGGATCTTTTATCAAGGAGTCCAGTTTCAGGCAGATATCGGGCAGGGTATAGAGCCGATTAGCTTTAACTATAAAATCATATAACTCAAGCATCCGTAATTCGTATTCCTTGTGTTCAACAAACGATTTTCTATTACCGTACTTATGTAAAAAGTGTAGCAGATGTTGCGCTAATTATTGTAATTTATGCAGGTGATTAAATAATGTAAAAAAAAGGCCAATATTTCTATTGGCCTTTTATTCTGATGTCAAAACAAGGTGTTTAAATCTCGAAGTGCAATCCGCACTCGCGTTTAAGCCCATTGAAACGAGTTTCTTCCTCACTCATCCCCGGCTCTAATTTACGCGTGGTGTGTACATCACCTAAGCTGACATAACCCTCTTCCCATAATGGGTGATAAGGTAAATCAAACTCTGTTAAGTACTCATGCACTTGCTTGTTGTTTTGATCGATAATTGGCAAAAACTTATATTTATCGCCACGAATCTCAACAATCGGCAACCCCTCTCGCGAAGACGCTTGGCTGCTACGTAAACCAGAATACCAAGTACCAACATTAAGCTCTTTAAGGGCACGTTGCATCGGCTCAACTTTATTACGTTGATTATAGGCTTCGATACCGTCTAGGCCTTGTTCCCACTCTTTACCAAAACGCGCTTGCTGCCATGCTGGCGACATCGCACTTTGATACACTTTAAGGTTTAAGTTAAAGCGCGTAGTCAAGGTATCAATAAACTGATACGTTTGCTCAAACAAGTGGCCCGTGTCGGTTAAAATCACCGGAATATCAGGCTTTTGTGCATTTAATAAATGCAGCATAAACGCCGACTGAATACCAAAACTTGACGATAGCGCATGCGTACCTGGCAAGTTTTCTAATGCCCATGCAACCCGCTCTGCAGGTGATAGCTCAGTTAAATATTGATTAACCTGAGTTAATACTGCCTGCTGATCGGATTTTGGAGCATCTAACAGTGCGACAAAATCTGTCTCTAGTGGCAATTTAGTCATGGAAGTCACTCGCGCTAGCAAGAACCGCTTTAACTTCTTCAGTACGTACTAAGAAGTCACCAAAGAACTCACCGTCTTGACGCTCTTTAGCGAAACGTTCAAAGCGACCGTCTAAGTCGGCTAAAATTTCTTCTTCGTTACCGTTCTCTAGGACCATTTTGCTGATACGTGTACCATCAAATGCAGCGCCTAGGTATAGGTTGTAACGACCAGGGCCTTTACCAACTAAGCCGATTTCAGCAGCGTATGGACGAGCACAACCGTTTGGACAACCTGTCATACGCATGACGATTGGTTGGTCACCAACACCGTGTTTGGCTAACAGTACGTCAACCTTATCAGTAAATTCTGGGAAGTAACGTTCAGCTTCAGCCATACCTAATGCACATGTTGGCAGTGAAACACACGCAATTGAATGTTCACGTAGCGGTGTTAAACGCTCGCCCAAGACACCGTATTTACGCGCTAACGCTTCAATTTCAGCTTTGTCTTCTTCCGCCACATTGGCCACAATCATGTTTTGGTTCGATGTCATTCTAAAGTCACCTTTGTGTACTTTAGCGATTTCACGGAAACATGTTTGTACTTCTTTACCCGGTACGTCTTTAATACGACCACACTCGATGTAAAGTGTTAAGTGCCATTTGTTATCTAGACCTTTAACCCAACCAAAGCGATCACCACGGGTGGTAAATTCAATTTTCTTTGGCTCACTGATTGTCACACCAGAACGCTCAGCGACTTCAGCGCGGAACTTATCAATACCATGCTTCTGAACAGTGTATTTGATACGTGCTAGTTTACGCTCAACACGGTTACCCCAGTCACGCTGAGTGGTGATAACGGCTTTTGCTACTTCAATCGTATCTTCTAGTGCAACAAAACCCAGCTCATCCGCTAAACGTGGGAATGTTTCTTTATCGCCATGAGTTGCACCCATGCCGCCGCCAACAGTCACGTTAAAACCGATTAACTTGCCTTTTTCAGCAATAGCGATGAAACCTAAACAGTTAGTGTAAACATCGACGTCATTGTGCGGAGGCACAGCAACAGCGATTTTGAATTTACGTGGTAAGTAAGTTTCGCCATACATTGGCTCTTCTTCTTTACCCGTTACTTTTTCGCCGTCTAACCAGATTTCAGCATAGGCGTTAGTACGCGGTAATAATTGCTCAGATAACTGCTTAGCCCATTCGTAGCTTTCAGCGTGTAACTCAGACTCAACTGGATTAGGGTTACACATCACGTTACGGTTAACATCACCACAAGCGGCGATAGAATCAAGCGAAGACACATCTAGCGCTTGAATTAACGGCTTAAGGTTACGCTTTAAAATACCGTGGTATTGGAACGTTTGACGCGTCGTTAAACGAATGTTTTGGTTCATTGTTAGATCGCCAGCGATCTTATCAATATCTAACCATTGTTCTGGTGTACATACACCACCTGGAACACGTGCACGTAGCATGAAGCTATGCAGCGGTTCTAGTTTTTGCGCTTGACGCTCGGCACGTAAATCGCGGTCATCTTGTTGGTAGAAACCGTGGAATTTAGATAGTTGCGTATCATCAACGTAAAGTGCGCCAGTAATATTGTTTTGTAGGCCTTCATCAATCGTTCCACGAAGAAGGTTACTATCCGCTTTTATGTATTCGTTAGCGTGTAATTTTACATCAGTCATTAGTAAACATCCTTCTGGTAACGCTTAGAGTCGCGTAATGCTATTAAGTATTCTTGTGCTTGATCTTCAGTTTTGTTGCCATGTTCAACGATTACGTCAACAAAAGCTTGGTGAACGTCTTTAGCCATTTGGCTGCCATCACCACAGATATATAGAGATGCGCCATTTTCTAGCCACTGGTAAAGGTCTTTACCTTGCTCAATAATGCGATGCTGTACATACACTTTATGTTCTTGGTCACGAGAGAACGCAAGATCGATGCGATTTAATACACCACGCTCTTTAAAGTCTTGCAGCTCTGTTTGGTATAAGAAATCATCAGTGAAGTGTTGGTTACCGAAGAACAACCAGCTTTCGCCACTTGCATCTTGGTTATCACGCTCTTGTAAGAACGATCTAAACGGTGCGATACCCGTACCTGGACCAACCATGATCACTGGCTTATCTTCAGCTGGTAGACGGAAGTTATCGTTATGCTCGATAAAGACACGAACTTCACTGTCTTCTTCTAAACGATGACCCAAGAAGCTTGATGCTGCACCTTGATGCACTTTATCAAAGGCTGTGTATTCAACCACACCAACCGTTAGATGAACTTCTTCTTCCACTTCACTCATCGCTGACGCAATAGAGTATAAACGAGGGGTCAGTTTACGTAGTGCACCTAATAATGCTTCTACGCTGATCGCTGCTGGGTATTGACGCACTACATCAATCACTTGGCGATCTTCAATGAAGTCACGAACAGTGGCTTTATCTTCAGCTAGCTTCACTAATTCGTCTTGACCTGTTGCTTCACCATAAGCGGCAACAAAACCAGGGTGTAGTTGAGTTAACTCATACCCTTGAACTAATGCTTGTGTTAATGACACTTGCTCACCATTAAGCTCAACTGATTGTTCAGCGTCTAGACTTAACAGCTCAACTAATTCAGCGACTAATGCTGGATCATTATCGAACCAAACACCTAATGCATCACCCGGTTGGTACGTAATGCCAGAGTCTTCTAATGAGATCTCAATGTGGCGAACGTCACGGTTAGCACCACGGCCGGTGATCTTAGGGCTAGCTAATAAAGTGGCCTTATAAGGATTTTTCTTAGTGTATTGTGACTCAGCCGATGCAACCGCGCCACCAAATGCTGGAGCAGCAGCGCTTGGCTGTGCAGATAACGTTTCTTTAACCGCCGCTAAAGCCTGCTCTTGCCACGCAAGTACGTCATCATCATAATCAACGTCACAGTCTTTACGCTCAACCACTGATTTTGCACCAAGCGCCGCTAAGCGTTGATCAAAATCGATAGCCGTTTGACAGAAGAATTCATAGCTAGTGTCACCTAGACCTAAAACAGAATAGCTTAAGCCATCTAATTTAGGCGCACGTTTACCACCTAAGAACTCATGCAATTGAATTGCATCATCTGGCGGCTCGCCTTCACCGTTCGTACTAACGACAACTAATAGATGCGTTTCCGCTTTTAGTTGTTTCGTTTTGTAGTTCGCCATAGAAACCAATTCAACATTGATCCCCTGCTCTTTAGCAGCCGCAGCCACTTGAGTGGCAACGCCTTTAGCATTACCTGTTTGCGAACCGAATAAAACGGTTAGTTTACCGGCAGGCTCAGCTGGAGCAGCAACAGCTCCACTTGCACCTTGACTAATGCCAGCGAGATAACCGCTGACCCATGAAAGTTCTACAGCCGACATAGTTGCCGTTAACTGCTTTAATGAATCAACCTGCTGTTGTGACAGCGGGCTACTTAATGAATTTAATTGTTGTATTAGCATTCTAGTTACCTGAGACACGACGCCCAATTGCGAATGAGACCATAATACGCCCATCACAGATAACCTAAAAGAATAAAAAATGATTTTTTATAACATTAAAGAATATAAAGAAAAGAAATAGGAAATGATTAAAAAATAGCTAATAAAAACAATAAGGGAGCGTCAGAGCTCCCTTAATAAACGAATAGCTTTTTCTAAATTAGTGATTAGAAATGAACTTCGATACCAGCAAAGAAACCAGAGAAGTCTAGGTTAGCGTAGATATCATCAACATCATTTAGCTCAACTTTCACTTCACGATAACCAGCAGTGATTGCAACATCAACCGCTAGGTTATCAATGATGTCATAACCTACACCCACTTCGTAATCATGGATTGAGTTATCATCATAAGAAATTAAGTTAGCATCACCGTACGCATAAACACCAACAAATGGTAAACGTACTTTAGCCGCTAAATAACCCATTGGGATCCATAACGACGCATCTTCAACACTTAAGTTACCACTGCCATCATCAACATTAAAATCACCGCTTAAGTATTTTGCTGTAATACCAAAATCAAAACCGATGATGTCATTATCTAATAATTCCCAGTACAAGCTAATATCACTGTTGGTGAAGTTTAACGTTGTATCAAGATCAGTACCTGTTGAATAAGTTTTACCATCAAACGTAAAGCTAGAAGTTAATCGTGTTTGGCCATCAGCTTCTAATTTACCTGTACGAGCGCGCACATTTGGGATTAATGGTAATGGATGTTCAAACTTTGCGTAAAACGATGCATTGGTTTTATCTTCAAATGAAAAATCTAAAACGTTAGCTTCTTCAGCAAAACCACCGTTTGCTTCGTTTTGCCAACCTTGTGCACCCACATAAAGACCTAACATATCTGCCTTAGCTGGTACTGCGAACATAGCGGCTACAGCAGCAGCCAGAGCAATTTTTTTATTTATCATTACTTATCCTTGAGTCTATCACTGATATTTGTACTAAATTTTAACGCCATGATAACCATTGTTAAGCGAATTTAATACAAAATATTTCAGCTTATCCTTGTGTTAACAGCTTATTTAAGTCGATTATTGCGGCATTAGCACGTGAGATATAACTGGCCATCACTAATGAGTGATTTGCCATCATGCCAAAACCACTACCGTTTAATACCATAGGGCTCCACACAGTTTCTTGCGTCTGCTCTAATTCACGAATAATTTGTCGTAAACTCACTAATGCATTCTTCTTCTCAAGTACTGGCGCAAAATCGATTTCCACCGCTTTTAAGAAGTGGATTAACGCCCAGCTCGTACCACGCGCTTCATAGAACACATCATCAAGCTTAAACCAGCTGGTTTTCACTTCTTGATGACTCGCCGCTTTAGTTGACTGAACAGCAGCACTATCGCCAGCTAAATCAGTGTTTAAGCGATCTTGACCAACACTAGCGCTTAAACGCTGTGAAATACTGCCCAAGCGCTTCTCAACTTCTTTTAACCATTCAGTTAAATTATCGGCGCGGGCATAAAACTGTGCATTTGACGATGGGTTAGCAAGACGAGTACGGTAAAGCTCGAAATGCTTTAACGCTTTCTTATATTCACTCTCGGTGCTTGGAAAAATCCAGCTATTATTTTCAAAGTTAAGGGCTGGTTGCGCCTTCACTAAATCAGCATCTTCAACTGATTGCGATTGAGAGCGACTAAAGTCACTACGTAATACTAAGGCAAGATCACGAATTTGTTGTAATGCGCCAAACTCAAACGCAGGCATGTTATCCATTAATACAGACGGATAAATCTTATCATTAGTTAAATAACCACCCGGCTTTGTTAATAACGTATCAGTTACCGAGATAACGGCGGTCATCGTTGCAAAGCCCGGCACAGGTTTCACCCCTAGCACTTCCGCTTGCTCAATCGACAGTGCATTGACATCAATCACATCCGGCTCAATATCCCACCAAACAGACAACAGCCCCCCAACAACCACAACACCAGCAAGTGCACTAGTGATGGCTTTCTTATTCAATGTAATCATTGTTATTCCTTTAGCTTTGTTATTGATGGCACGTATGATGCGCCGTTATGTAATGCAATTATTAATTTAGTCTAACCACGTACTTTTAGGCGGCAATAACACCGCAGCCAAAATATAAATAATCGACGTTGAGACCGGGGCTAATAATAAACAAACTAGCGCAGCAATTCTAACCCACTTTCGTTCGATATTGAGGCCGCGAGCAATACCCGCACACACGCCAGCAGCTAAGTCGTTAGTTGTATCTTTACGAAATCGATGTAATAAGCTCATAATACCCTCAAGCAGTTTATAAAATGAAATTGGTTATCGTGTGATAAATTTAACCATCACACGCGATGCTATTAACTTATAAACAACTTCCATGCCAACTAATTAAACCAATTATTTCAATTAGATAATAACAGCACAACGAACTTGGCTACTTAAATAAACCACATCCTCGTTTATTTAACCAATTTAACTTGGCCCAATCTACTCACTGCATTCTGCTAACTGCATTCTGTTAACTGCAATGTGCTTATCAATAGTAAACCAATAAAGACCTACTACTGCATTGCACTAGATCATTAAGAGACAAATGAAAGCGCTTGGCGAATCACTTCATTGTCTGCGCCGGGCTTATGCGCATTTTCACTTAAGTAGCGACGCCACTGCTTCGCCCCCGGAATTGACATAAATAAGGTGAGCATGTGGCGAGAGATATGATTTAAACGACCACCAGCCGATAGATGCTGCTCAATATAACCCATCATGTGCTCAACCACCTCATGGCGTGTTAACACCGTAGCATGATCATCAAAGAACAACGCATCGACCTGCGACATAATGTATGGGTTCTGATACGCCTCACGGCCAATCATCACACCATCGACATGTTGTAAATGGTTTGCGGTTTGCTCAAGGTCGGTAATACCACCATTAATTGAAATCACTAAGTCAGAAAAATCGCGCTTTAACTGATAAACACGCTCGTAATCTAGTGGCGGAATTTCACGGTTTTGCTTTGGGCTAAGACCACTGAGCCACGCTTTACGTGCATGGACAATAAAGGTTTCACAACCCGCTTCACTAACTTGACCAACAAAGTCCGTCAAAAATTGATAGCTGTCTTGATCGTCAATACCGATACGGTGTTTCACCGTAACCGGAATATCGACCACCTCACGCATTGCCGTCACCGCCTGTGCCACCAGCGCTGGTTCTGCCATTAAACACGCGCCAAAACGACCGTTTTGCACACGATCCGACGGACAACCGACATTGAGGTTCACTTCATCATAACCGTAGTCTTGTGCTTTCTTAGCACAAATGGCTAAATCAACAGGGTTACTGCCACCCAATTGCAATGCCAGCGGGTGTTCTTGTTCATTATAAGTCAGGTAATCGCCCTTTCCATGAATAATAGCGCCCGTAGTGACCATCTCGGTATAAAGTAATTGATGACGACTGATTAAACGCGCCATATAACGGTAATGACGGTCGGTCCAATCAAGCATTGGAGCGATAGAAATGCGATGGTTTGGGATATTTGTTGTCACTGTATTTAAAACCTCATGTAATTCATTAACTTGCTTAACACCCTAAGGTTTATCTACGAGCTTATTAATATTTGATTTGCGCCAAATTCGCCTAAAACCACCTCGTCGGGGGAACTAAAACGCCCTTTCGGGGGAACTAAAACTAGGATCGCAACGATGGCGAATTATACCATTACTAAACGAACAAGGAAGAACGGAACAGTTTATTGTGCGCGTGTTCGCGTAAAAGAAGCAGGAATTGTTACATTTTCCAAGTCAAAAACATTTAACTCGAAGTAAGCGGTCAATTAACCCCACCTACCAATGTTAATGGGCTTTTAGAATAATAACCTCACTATTTATCCACTTGAGA